>NZ_JAENIL010000060.1 GCF_016595505.1 Pelagicoccus mobilis
GGGAACAGACGCTCTGCAATCGCGTGACAAGCACGCTCCTACGACTATTGGACAGTCCCCAAGAGTGCCAGAGGTCCAGATGCTATCCGTGGGCGGGAAATGGAAGCTCTGTCAGTTTACGAGTGAACAAGCTGACTTGTAGTATCGGTTGCGCGGAGTGGCCATATTCTTATGGTTTCATCGACATCTCCTTAGGTTGAAGAAATTATGTTTAAACTCCCCGCAATCTGCGCCTACGCATTGGCTGTTCTCGTTGTTGGCTTTCAGGCCTTTGCTCAAGGTGGTGGCCAGAGGCCTAATGTGCTTTTTATCATATGCGACGATCTGAATACGCATGTTGAGAGTTCCGGCTACGAGAACATCAAAACGCCTGTCTTTGATAAGCTCGCGAAGAGCGGCATGAACTTTACCAGCGCCTATTGCCAGTATCCTGTCTGTGGGCCGTCGCGAGCCTCTTTTCTTCACGGGTTGTATCCAGAATCTACAGGCGTCTTGAACAACAAGGCTAAGATTGACGAGACTCGTCCTGGTACGAAGTCGTTTCCAGAGTTGTTCAAGGAATCAGGCTATTGGACTGCCGCGACAGGTAAGGTCCTGCATGGTGCCGTTTCTGATAAGTCTGAAAAACGTTGGGATGTGGCCGTCCAGTTTTTCAATGAAGAGATGCCAATGGTGACTCCTGTTCGTGAGGCATTTGTAAAGAAGCACGGTCCGATTCAGGATAATCGAAAGCTCTGGAAGAAGACTTACTTCGATATCGCAACTCAAACGCGTAATCAAAACATTGGCTATGGCGCTTCCGGTTTGACGGATGAGCAGCACAAGGATGGCAAGAATGCTCGTCAGGTCGTATCTTGGCTAGAAAACGAGTCGTATGGAGAAAAACCGTTTTTCATCGCTCTTGGTATCGAAAAACCGCATGTGCCGTTTCTCGCTCCTGACAAGTACTTTGAGATGTATCCAAAGGAGGGCTTGGAGTATGTTCTCCCTCCAAAGGACTTTTGGGATCAAGCCCCGCGGACAGCTAGAGATTCCCGCTTCGAGGCATTTGGCTTTGAGCTTGGAAAGGAGAACTCGGATTTGCGTCGCGACTATATGCAAGCGTACCACGCTTGTGTAAGCTTTATTGATACGCAAATCGGCCTCGTGCTGGATGCTCTTGAAAAAAGTGGCCAAGCGGACAACACGATTGTGATTCTTACCTCAGATCATGGATTCCAGCTGGGAGAGCATTTTCTTTGGGGCAAGGTCTCGCTGTTCGACATTTGTGATCGTGTTCCGTTTCTGGTTCGCGCTCCAGGCTACACCACTCCTGGCACAAGCTCCGAGGGACTGTTGGAACTGATCGACATTTATCCTACGCTAGCAGAGCTGTGCGGTTTGAACGCTCCAGAGTATCTGCAGGGGCGGAGTCTCGTGCCGATGCTCAAAGACCCGAACAAAAAGCTGAGAGACTACTCGTATACGGTCGTTGAACGAGACGAGGGGCTAGGGAAGGCGATCCGCGATGAGCGTTGGAGGTACTCGAAATGGCCGGATGGCGAGGAGCTCTATGATTTGGAAAACGACAGGCACGAGCATAAGAATCTGGCTGGATCTCCCGAATACTCCAGCGTGCTCAAGAAGATGCGTACGCATTTAGGAAAGATAGAGTCGATGGCAAAGGGAGAAGCTCTGGCACCTTAGGGCTCGCTCTGATTGTATCCAGATTTTAGAGGGAACACCACTATGCACAGTTGGAAATTGATATTGGCAGTGATCGTTGGAGGTTTTGGCAGTCTTTGTGCGAAATCAGAGCGACCCAATGTGATCATCATTTTAACGGACGACCAAAGCCCGTTTGCGCATATTAACGATGCCTATCGGGATGGGGCGAAGCCTCAGGAGCAGGAGTCGTGGGCAGCTTATGGGGCTCCTGTCTATTCACCGAACGTGGATCGGCTTGCTGAGCGAGGCATGCTTTTCACGGATGCAAACGTGACGACCACGGTTTGCACGCCTTCTCGATATACGACTTTGACGGGGCGATATGCTGCTAGAACAGAAGGGGCGCGCTTTAACGGAATGTTTCCCGAAGGCTCCATGACTCGGGTTGAGAACAATGTTGAGCTAGGAGCTGATGAGTTGAACCTCGCTCGGATTCTTCAGGGAAATGGATACCGCACAGGGTTTGTGGGAAAGAGCCATTTCATCAATCACGACCTCATGTTGCACCGCAGGCTTGGGGAAGACGCAGGGCTAAAACTCTATGATCAGGGCTCCGACCCATCGAACGCTTCGGTAGATAGCTCTCTGAAACATAACCATGATGTTTGGAGAAAGTGGATACAGGCATATGGTTTTGATTATGTGGAATCCCACTACCAGGGGAACCTTCGAGAGCTCTACAATGATAAGCTGAATCAGCATAACATGGAGTACACGGCGAAAGCGGCGATCGAGTTTGTGCAGGAGGCTGCAGGTGACCCGTTCTTTTTATATTTCGCCCCCACGATGCCGCATGACCCTAATGCCTGGGAGAAAGATGGAAAAGGGAAATACCACTGTGCGTTGGACGCGGATCCTCGAGTGACTCCTGAAGGGTATATGGCCCCTGAATACGACTTCATGCCCACCCGTTCGCAGATCATGCGGGATGTAGTCGATCGTGGTTTCCATCCGGATACGGCTTACATCACTTGGATGGATGCTGCGTTCGGGGCTCTTTTCGATGCTTTGGAGGAGAAGGGGGCACTTGATAACACCTTGATCGTTTTCGCGTCAGATCATGGAGCTTACAGGTATGGCAAAAGCACGCTCTACGAAGGAGGGATGCGAGTGCCACTTATCGTTAGCTGGCCCCGCGTGATTGAGGGAGGGAGCCGTTTTGACGGACTTGTATCCAATATTGATTACGTTCCTACCATATTGGAGGCTTGCCAAATCCAGGTTCCTGACGGGTACCACATCGATGGCGTGAGTCTGATGCCAGCGTTGCTCGATCCCGAGAGCACAGTGATTCATGAGTCAATCTTAGGCGATATCGGTTACTCTAGGGGCGTTAAGACAAAGAAGTGGAAGTACGTCGCGGTTCGATACCCGGAGTCCGTACACGAGAAGATGTTGTCTGGAGGCTTTTTCCCGAACTGGAGCGCTCCGGGGCGAGAGCAACCTTACCTCGTTCGCAATTCCCATCTGGGGTGGCATGCTGCAGAGGGGAACCCCAACTACTTCCAGCTCGATCAGCTGTATGATTTGGAGAACGACCCGGAAGAGTTGAAGAATCTGTTTTTGCAGAAGCCGATTGTCGCGGCTCGTATGAAAGCCCTGTTGAGTCAGCACTTGAAACAATTACCTGATCATCCGTTTGGAGAGTTTACTGAATAGCAATACATTGGCGCTGCGTTAACGGGGCTCAGGAAGGCTTAGGCGGCCTTGTGCCGCGATCTTTCGTACAACTCGGTTTGTTCACGCGTAAGATTTCTCACCGTTTTGGTGTTGGTATTCGATCGATCCGGACTGTTCACGCGTAAACTCAAGTTTAGCTTACGGTTTTCCGCTTTTTGAGTCTGGGTGGTGCAATACCCTTTATTACTACCCCAAAAGATAGGTTTAGAATGAATACCAACACCTTTTCACGTCGCGATTTTGTCAGGACAGCGGCTACTGGAGCTCTAGCGGCAAGTTGTTATCCTTTGCAGGGCTTGTCCAAAGACATTGCCCGTAAGAAACCAAATGTCGTCATCCTGTTCATCGACGATCTGGGGTTTGGGGATATCGGGTGCTTCGGCAACAAACGGATTCCCACGCCACATATCGATTCTCTAGCGGAGCGGGGAGCGAAGTGCACGATGTCTTACATAACGAACCCTCCGTGCTCGCCCAGCCGTTGTTCGTTGATCACTGGGATGTACGCTCAGCGTTTCGGAAAATCCGGCATGGCTCGTGGCCTACCGATTCCGGAGGATCATCCCACCATGGCCGAGTTTATGCGGGATGCTGGTTATGTGACTGGGCAGATCGGCAAGTGGGACATCGGCGACAAAAGCCAAGGTCCGCACCAACGCGGTTTTATGGAGGTCGCGAAGAACGCACCGGGTAAGCAGTATGATAGGGAACGCGAGGATGGGAGCTACGTTTATCTGACCGACTTAGACGGGGAGTACATGGAGGAGTTCGTAGACCGAAATGCCAAGAATCCGTTCTTCCTCTATTTCTCTCCTTTTGCGGTTCATTCGAAAGTTAAGAACACGCCTCAGCATTACCGTGATCGCGTGCCGGGAGGAGATGGTACAGCTTACGAAGGAGCGGTGGTCGCGGTCGACGACGCGGTTGGCAAGCTGCTGGCGATGCTGAAACAGCACGGCATCGAGGACGATACGTTGATCTTTTTCACAGGAGACAATGGAGCGAATCGTGCAGAAGGCGGCACTTCGGAGCCGTATCGTGGAGGTAAAGGCAAGGATACTCAGCAAGAAGGTTGGGTACATACGCCGACAATCATCACTTGGCCGGGGACGATTCCGGCTGGCGTTAGCTACGAAGGAAAGATGGCAACCATAGACTTTTACTCGACGATGGCTGCTGCTGCAGAGCTTCCGCTCCCGGAGCGGTGTGATGGTATGAATCTGATACCGTATTTGCAGGGAAAGAAGGAGGGTGATGCTCATGAATACATTTTTTGGCACAATGCGGATCCGACGGATGAGCCTCGCCGAAACCTCTATGCTGTGCGTTGGAAGGACTGGCGCATGGTCAAGTATCCAGATGGCTGGCACCTATACGATTTAAAGAAAGATCCTAAAGAGATGGACGATGTCGCCTCGAAGAATCCGGAACTGATCGACCAGCTAGAGAAGCGTTACCAAGGTTTTGTCAAAACCCTGCCACCTCTAAAGCCAAGTGCGGATTTCAAGGGTGGCGGACAGGTGCCTAAAGGCTGGGGTTGGGAAATTGGTAAAGGTTGATTCTATTCAGGAGTAAGTCGGCGAATATGAAACGTCTTTTTGGTGTAATTGCCTGTTCGATACTTTGTTTTGCTGGATGTCAGCATACTAGGAATGGAACTGAATTTAGTATCTCAGTAGATGAGGATGCGGAGCGAACTCCTTGGTCGCATTTAGATTTCCGCAATGATCCGGATAATTTCCAGTTCGCGATTGTGAGTGACCGCACGGGGGGAATGCGTCCTGGCGTTTTTCCGAAGGCGTTGAAGCGTCTGAATATTCTGGAGCCGGAGTTCGTAATCACTGTTGGCGATTTGATTGTGGCCGGGCGTCAGCACAAGGATGAAGCCGTGATTCACGAGATGTGGGATGAGATGGAGACGTTCGTCAGCTATCTCGATATGCCGTTTTTTTATCTCGCGGGAAACCATGACAACGGATCGCCCGAGATGGCAAATGTTTGGCGTGAACGTTTCGGAGTCGAACGATACTATTTCACTTATAAGAATGCTCTCTTCCTTTGTTTGAACGCTCAGGATGAAGAGACTTTTGCGGCGTCGATTGGCGAAGAGCAACAAGAGTGGGCCAAGCAAGTGTTGGCAGATCATCTGGATGTTCGTTGGACCTTCGTATTCATTCACCAACCGGTTTGGATGTATGAAGACGGGCTTGAATACGTCGAAGGTCGCGACAAGCCTCGAAAAGGCCGAGAGGTTGGCTGGAAGCCGATTGAGGATGCTTTGCAAGGACGACCGCACACTGTATTCGCTGGCCACGTACATCAGTACGTTAAATATGAGACGGCTGATCCGAGAACTAACTATTATTCATTGGCCACCACAGGTGGAGGCAGTAAATTACGTGGGCGGAATTTCGGAGAGTTTGACCATGCCACTTGGGTTACCATGACCGAGAACGGGCCGAAGATCGCGAATCTTTTGATCGAAGGTATTTTACCAGACGATGTGAATATCGAGGATATGGAGCTGTTTCGCGGTATGGTGAGCATGAAGGGGGAAGCAGTGAAGCATGACCCTCTGACCATCGACTTAACACTCAACTTCGACAATCAGTTGGACGTACCTTTGCAGGGTGGGCTGCACTGGGATCTGCCAGTGGGTGGACCTTGGGTCGTCGAGCCCTTTCCACACCACTTCTCGCTGACAATCGGGGAGCCTCTCGAGGTGAAAATGCGTTTGAAGTATACCGGCAAAGCAAAGGTGATCGATAGGCTTCCTCCGTTGCTCGTTGATTTCGAGGATCCGCTTGGGGTGCCGTACTCCGCACGGATTGCGAAGAAGGTGGATTTGAGTGAATACTATAAATCGAATGGTATCCGCATTCCGGATAAAAAATAACGATCAGTCTATTGGAAGGTTTATGTCCTGTTTCAGCTATAAACGAATTGCTCTACTATTTTTGGTAAGCTTGATCGGAACGATTCCGCTTCTTGGAAAAAAGGTTGGAAGTAAACATGGTCCGGTGGGGCTCTATCCGAGCTACAAGGGGCTTGTGATGGCTGGCTATCAGGGGTGGTTTCGAACTCCTGGCGATGGCTCTAACGCTGGATTCCGTCATTATGGTTTTGGAGCAGATGGCGAGAGTAGCTCTATCGACATGTGGCCGGATGTCTCTGAATACGAGAAGACTTATGAGACTGGCTACACAAACCCGGATGGAACCAAGGCCCGTGTTTTTAGTTCGCTTGATGCGAGTACGACCAATCTGCATTTTCGCTGGATGAAGGAGTATGGCGTGGACGGCGTTTTCATGCAGCGTTTCTTTGGAGTAACTCGATCGAAAGATCGTAACAAGTCTGCGAATACGATTTTGCGAAACGCACTGAAGGCGTCTCAGGAAAATGGACGAGCAATCGCGGTGATGTACGACTTGTCCGGCTTGAAGGCCAAAGGGGAAGATTGCAGTTCTGTGATCGAAGACTGGAAACGCTTGGTAGACGATATGAAGGTTACCTCGCAAGGGGATGGGCAGACCTACCTGCACCACAACGGTAAACCATTGGTTGCAATTTGGGGGCTGGGCTTTCCGGATCGTCCGTACGACATTCGCAAGATTGGTTTCGAGCGACTCTTGGACTTTCTTAAAAACGATCCTGAATACGGTGGCTGTTCGATCATGTTGGGCGTACCAGCTTATTTTCGACGTTTGGCGGTGGATGCGAATCCTGAGCCATATTTGCACGAGTTGATGGCACAGGCGGATGTGATCATGCCTTGGAATCCGCAACGCTATACGCCGCTGCTCCATGCGGAGATGGAGCGTTTCGCTACAAATGTTCGTGACGACAAGGCTTGGTGCGAAGAGAAAGGCTTGGACTACGCTCCTTGCGTCTATCCAGGATTCACTTGGTACAATATTAGTCGCAACAAGTTCGGAGGTGCTCATCCGCTCAACCAGATTCCGCGGCAAAAAGGGAAATTTTACTGGGGTTCGATTGAAGCCGCTGTCTCCGCTGGTGCGGAGATGTTGTACGTGGCGATGTTTGATGAAGTGGACGAAGGGACTGCTATAATGAAGGTGGCTTGTGAGCCTCCGCTGAGTAAAGGCGATGTGCATTTCGTTGGTTTGGAGGATGGAGTGCCAAGTGATCATTTCCTCTGGCTGACCGGAGAAGGGGGGCGATTGCTTCGTGGCGACTTGAAATCCGATCCTGACCGTTATCTTCGACTCAACCCGCTTACTCGCAATCAGTAGCGAGAGGGATGTCATGACACAGCGAATACCTTTGATTCTTCTGTTTGCCCTCGTAGCAGCCCATCTGGGGAGCGCTAGCGCACGATCTGCGGAAGAAGGCAGCGATCGAACGCTCACGCTGATGTCCTATAACATCAAGTTTGCGAGTCGCACGTTTAAGCCCAGCTGGCAGGAGCGACGTGGCATGCAGGTGGAGATGATCCGGAGGTACAGTCCGGATATAATCGGCACTCAGGAAGGTCTGAAGGGGCAAATCGATGATTTGATGTACGACCTACCTGAATACGTAGTCATCGGAGAAGGGCGAAAAGGCGGGCACGATGACGAGCATATGGCCATCTTTTTCAAAAAGGATAAGTTCCGGTTGCGCGAGATGGGTAGTTTCCAATTGTCGGATACGCCGGATATTATTGGCAGCGGTCCAGAAGTGAACCCGAGGATGGTGACTTGGGCTCGGCTCGCTTTTATCGATCGGAATAAGGGTGGAGAGGAGAACCGTTACTCGGAGGATTATCGTGGGCATTGGGAAGGCTCTCAGGAGTTTTACGTTTTCAATACGCATTTCTTTAACGGGAGAAAACTGTTTAAGGCTCGAGAGAGTGCGGCTCGTTTGATCATGGAGCGGGTGGAACCACTGCAGCCATTCGGCTATTGGGAGGAGAATCGCCCTCTCTTTTTGATGGGAGATTTCAACGCTCGTCCTGAAAGCAAAGTGTACCGAACCTTTGTTGGTGAAAAGGGGGAGGAGGACCCGTATCTGTTTACCGATACGATAGAAGGAGGAAGCGGGATCGACTGGATATTGTATCGAGGAAATGCGGACGTTTTGTCCTACGAGGAAATCGACTATCAAGTCGATGGAGTGTTCCCTTCGGATCACGATCCGATTTTTGTGAAAATGAATCTGCGGGGTGGAAATTGAGAGTGAGCACGCGTCGAGAATTTATAAAGAATGCCGGAATAGGAGTGGCAGGCCTCTCCCTAAGCTCCTGTTCCAGTTTGCAGCGACGGTACTCCAGGAGGAAGGCGTTCACGTTCGTTCAGCTCTGTGATCCTCAACTCGGCATGGGTGGTTACGAGCAAGATATGAAGCGGCTTGAAATTGCAGTTGAGCAGATCAATGAAGCGAAGCCTGACTTTGTCGCTCTTTGTGGAGACATGGTGCACAACGCCAATGAGCAGTCGTTCGCGGACTTTAAGAAGATCCAAGCGGGGCTGGAAGTACCGTGTTACTGTGTGCCGGGCAATCACGACATCAAGAAGGTGCCGACCCGCGAATCGCTTGCTTTTTATAGGAAGCACTTTGGCGAAGACTATTATGCCTTCGAGCATAAGGGGTACTTCTTCGCTTTTATCAATACACAGTTTTGGAAGTCGCCTACACCGGGTGAAAGCGCCAAGCATGACGCTTGGTTTGAAGACCAGTTAACGCAGGCATCTTCAAAGGGTTTGCCTGTGTTTGTGGTGGGGCATTATCCGCTCTATGTTAAAGATATCGGCGAGGAGGAGAAAAATCCCAATTTGCCCGTCGCGAAGCGTAAGGAAGTCCTAGATTTGTATCGAAAGTATGGTGTCGTAGCTATGCTTGGAGGGCACACGCATCACCTAGTGCAGAACGAGGTCGAAGGTATCCAATTGTTCAATGCGGAGACCACGAGCAAGAATTTTGATAAGCGCCCCTTTGGATTCCGCTTATGGCATGTAGACCCGGAGGAAGGCTTCCAAAACGAATTTGTAGCGTTGGACGATCTAGTCTAGCTGCGGGTCGGTCCTTTACCCTGGGTAAAAAGGGGCTTGGATCTATAGTGTCGGGGGTGAGCAATTCGCTTCGCAAAGTTCGTTTGCCAAACAGATTTCGTGTAGCCACTTTCTACGAGTGCAAAGTGAGTTACCAAAAGTCGTTTGGGTTCGAAGAAAGTATGAGTGCCCTGAGCTAGGAGGAGACATCGGGGATGTGGTGGATGACCAGGTAAAGCGGGTATTCGAGGGGCACGCGGTTCCAAGGGGAGCTAGGATTGGCATTTGCGCGGGGAGTCGAGGGATCTACAATCTCAAGCAAATCACAAAGAGCGCGGTGGATAGCGTGCGTTCGCTTGGGTATGAGCCAGTGATCTTGCCAGCGATGGGCAGCCATGGTGGCGCTACTGCTGAAGGGCAGCGGGAAATGCTTGCGGATCCAGGGATCGGTATCACGGAAGCGTCGATGGGGTGCGAGATGGATGCTCGGATGGATACGCGAATCGTTGATGAAACGCATGGTTTTCCGATCTATTGGGCCCAATCGGCTTTGGACTGCGACTTTGTTTTTTTGATCAACCGCATCAAGATCCATACGGAGATCTTTGGTGAACCCTCCGCGGCCGACATCGGCATGCCGCTTCAGGGGAGCGTTCATAGTGGGCTGTTGAAGATGTTGGCGGTTGGTTTAGGGAAGCAAAAGGGGGCGGAGGTCTGTCATCGCCAGATTCCCACTCGTCTAGGGCTTGGAGGAGCCGTTACCTTGGGCGCTCGAGTATTGGTCGAGTCTTCGGCGAAGCGCGGGAAGGGAAAGGTTCTTGGCGGTCTGGCGATCGTAGAAAATTCCTTTGATCAAACCGCGCTGGTTGAAGGCATCCCATTCGATTCCGGGAACCCATTGCCGGCTTTCGAGAGAGAGCGTGAGCTTCTCGATTATGCAAATTCAATGATGCCGAGTCTTCCTGCCAAAGATCTAGATGTGCTTTGGATCGGTCAGATGGGGAAGCGCATCAGTGGGACTGGAATGGATACAAACGTATTGAATCGAAATCCGTATGGCTATCATCCCGGGGAACGCTGGCGACCTCAGGGACCGAGTGTGTCTAAGGTCGTTTGCAGCAGTCTGCAAAGCAGCAGCCATGGCAATGCTCATGGCGTTGGCTTGGCGGATTTTATAACGAAGCGTTTGGCGGTCGATATTGACCACGACGTCACGCGTTTGAACTCTCTGACCGCGTTTTCTCCGCTGCTGTGCAGTTTGCCTCCGGTCATGAGAAATGACCGGGAAGCGATTTTGGCGGCGATTAATACGAGTGCGGCAGTAAACGGGGCGCGGCCTGCATTTGCGGCAATACCCGATACCTTGCACCCGGGAGATGCGTTAGTATCGGAGCTTGTACGGGAAAAACTCGATCCAGCGGAGTTTGAGTTTCCGAACGGTGATGCGGCGCGGGATCTGGCGTTTGATCCAGGTGGATATTTGATTTGGCCAGAGTAGGCTTACGCGGAGACCTCTAGAAAGAGCGTTTGTTTGCCGTTGCCCTGTGTATTTAGCAACCGGGTACTTTTTGGAACGCGCTCTTTAGATTCTCTAGGCTTTCTCGAGCGATAGTGTCCGCGCCGGGGCTGTAGTCGAAGACTTCAACTGAAACCCACTCGTTATAGCCCGAGGCGGCTAGAGCGTTGGCGATTGGTTGGAAGTTAAGATCACCCATGCCCGGTCCCTGCAGATTGGGGTCGTTCGCATGGAAATGGATCGTGTAGTCGCGACTCTCGGAAATAATGTCGGGGATCGAGCCTCCTTCTGCTACCATCGCTTTTACGTCGAGGTGCAGCTGGATATTGGGATGGTCGATACGCTTCAACAGTTCGATCGTTTCTGCGGCGGATGTCAGAAAGTTGGTTTCATTTGATCCGAGAGGTTCCATTGCGACTGAGATGGAGCGTTCCCTGCAATGTTCTCCGAGTGCACGCAGAAGATCACTCGCTCGATTACAGGCGTCTGCGTAGTCTTCGCCTTGTTCGATGTTTCTTTGTTTCGGGCTACCCCAGACCATGACCTTGCCGCCCATCTCCGAACAGAGATCCGCAAGGTGCTTGCCGAAATCGAGGGTCTTTTGCCGTATGGACGAATTTGGAGTGGTGAGGTGCATGCCCTCCGGCTTCACGAGTAGCCAGTGTAGTCCGACCATTTCGAGACCATGGTCGCGTACGATATTTCCGGCTTCCTTGGCTTCGGCGAGCGTCAAATCGCGTGGATCGTCCCTCAGGGTGAAGGGGGCTATTTCGAGACCTTGGTATCCTGTACTAGCGACGCGTTGGCAAATTTCGGGGAGCGTGAGTCCTTGGTAAGTCTCGTTGCAGATGGCGAATTTCATTGGATTTAGGTCTGATAGCCCACCGCTTGCGGCGAGTTTGTAGGTCGCCGCGGTGAGGCGACAAGGAGCGGCGGGTCAGCGCCCCGTCCTACAAGTTGTGACTATGCAATAGGTTTCGAGAGGTTTGGTAATCTTCAATTACTCCGTCTGCTTGGAGCGGGGATCTTTGTCGAGATAGAGGAGGTCGGTTATTTGGATACGAAGACTAGTTGAAAAAACTTCGTTTTGTGCGGTTCACTTCGGGGGCCCAGATCTTGATGTTGTCCACCCAACCGATGTCGTCGAAAGAACCGAAGCCGATGAAGCCCTGTTTGAAGGGGATGTCATCGGCGATCATGATGGGCGTCAGCATATCGTCGAAATAGAGGGCGACAGTGCCTTTTTTCGTATCGCGGACGATGCGGATCTTTCGCCATTCCTCGACACCCCAGTCGGCTCCTATGGTGCGGAAGTCGGTGATTGGGGTGCGGGGGGCTTCGTTTACGACGAAAACGTTATGGGCGTTGTTGTCGCCGGTTTTGGCGACGTGGATGTACATGAAATGGCTGGGGTCCTCGAATCCGAAAAAGAAGCAGTGGTCGCGGTGTGCATATCCGCCTCCCTTGCTGAGATCGGGATTGTTCTGCATGTACTCGGCAATGGGTGTGCCTTTGACTCCGGTTTGCTGGATATCGACATCCATTACGAAATCGCCAAAGGTGCGTCCTTTGATGAGGGCGATGTTGTAGGGGGAGCGGTGTGGCGGCTCGTATTCACTTTTCCCCTCTAGAGAAAGTACGCCGTTGCCCTTGACCTTTGTGTAGTTCCAAGCGGAGCGGTCCGTCATCATGAACTCCTCGAACGAGTCCTTTGAATCGAAGCTTTGCTCATACTGGAGTGTGTATCCATCTGGCAAATCTGGTGTGTTGGCGGGCAGGAGACTGGGGATTGCGAGTCCCAGACAAAGAGAAGTAATTTTAATTAAGCGTGCGGGCATGGCGATGGCGGCCTTATTCGGGGAGTTCTGTGGCGAGGATGTTGCGGAAGCTAATGCTCATTTCCCGCTTGGGATGTAGTTGCAGTCCGATAGGGCCTCTGGGAACGATGGTCTCTGATTCGTAGGTCATGATCTCAGTTCCATTGAGCCAAGTGGTGTAGGAAGATCCGTTTACCTCGATGCGAAGAGTGTTCCAGTCCGTCTTTTCGAGTACGGTTTGGGCGGTTTCAACTTGGATCGGGTAGCCCTTGCCGGGAATGTAGGGGAGCGCTGTCATGTCACGTTTGAGGCTTCCCGATTCGCCGATCTGAATTTGCTCTTTGTTGTCTCGCAGGAAAACGCCGGAATCGATTCGTCCCTCTCCGAACTTGAAATCGAGTTCTAGGATAAAGCTACGGTAGTCGTTTTTAGTGGTGAACAGGATATCCCCTTTTTGATCAGGATCGTTTGTCGCAGTGAGGACGCCGTCGGCGACAGTCCATATCTCTTCGCGATTCGCGACCCAGCCTTCGAGATTCTCGCCATTAAAGATTGGCTTGAGATCAGGCCCGCTACTGCAAGCTGATAAGAGAAAGGCGAGGAGAATAGAGGGGATTGTAGCTTTCATGTGATTGTATTGGGAGGGATGATGTTTTTAGACGAGTTATTGCTCAGTCCATTCTTGATGCAGCTGGTCAAGGTCGGTTGCTTGTGGATCGCCTTTTTGAAAAATCAGTCGGTAGGAGAAGCTAAGCTGCTCGCCCTTTTTCAGGATGATGTCTCCGGAATTGTTTTCGTCTTTTGTAAAGTGCTTCAGACCGAAGGCGTTGGCGGCGACCAATCCGTAGTCGCGTGCGTGCCAAGTGGTCGGATAGCGAAAGTTGTCGGGGTGATCCAGCATCGAGATGGCGAGGTTTTCTCCTAGGATCTCGTTCGAGTAAGTAATCCATTTCGCGCTTTTTCCCCACACGCTCTTTCCGCTGTCGCCAGCGCTGTTGATGACCTGAGCCCCTTGGTCCTTGACCCGGAATTTGTGGTGCATGCGAACGCCCATGCAGCCTTCTTTCGTGTCGCCCAATTCGACGTCAGCCTCGCTTGCGATGAGAGAGATTTTGAAATCGATAATGCGTTTTTCAGCGTCGGCGGAAAAGGAGATTTCGGTGCGGTCGGTCATGAGCGTTTCACCTTTGTGCGTCCATTTATGCGTGGCGGTGATGTGCGCCTGGCCCTTGCTGTCTTGCTTGGCTTCCTCGACTTCGATCAGCTCGATGCGAGCGTCCTGCTGTTCTTCTGTTCGCTCATTCCAGAAGTCGTGCCCATTGACCGAACCATGTGTGAAGAAAACCGAGCTCTGCCACGGGTGGTCTTGGCTTTCGCCCGGCACATCTTTTTTCATGGGGAACTCGCGCGTCATATTGACCCCTGTGGGGCCGATGACCGGATACAGAAATGGCTTTTGCTCGTCGTGCAGGTACTGAGTGAAGAGTTGGCCGTCGATGGTGACGATGTAATCACCCTCTTTCTCTTGAATATCGGCGATGTTCACGGACGTATCAGAACAGGAAATACAGAGAGAGGCTGTTAGAGGAAGGAGAAGCGAGTTAACGATAGAGTTGGCCATGCTATTTGCGGAGTTTGGTGAGGGAGTAGCAGAGTTTGGGGTTGAGTTAGCGGTGTGCCGTCTGAGGCGACGATGTTGTCGCCCAAATTGAGTTCGAATATACGCTTTTTCTGCAGGCCGTCTACCTTTAGATGCACAGAGCGACCATCCTTGCCGAGTGTCACATTTCTGATCAGGATATCGGTCAGGTCGTGCTGCGGGCTGCCGTAGGCGTGGGTCGACTTGTACCAGTAGCGTTTCATTGCGTAGTTCGCGATATCCGACGCAGCTTGGGGATCGACGGCCTTTGTGAAGCGGAGCTCGAAACCGTCTTTGGAGAGCGACATGCTCTGCACTTCGAAGGGCATTTCGCCTGTGAAGGTTATGCGTTGCATCCCTTCGGAGGGCTTGCCCCATCCGCGGACTGTTTGGCCCGTGTAGAGCGACTTCCCATCAGGGCTGAAGGCGAGGCGGTTGTTGCCGGGGCGCAGGTCGTGGTCGATGAACTTGACGCAGGCTCCCTGGGTGAAGCCGTCTACTTCTTCAAGCATGCAGCGAATGATGCGAGCCCCAGCGATGTCGCCGATGAAGACTTGTCCCGCAAAGGGGCCGAATGCTCCGTCCGTCGTATCGAAGAGAGGCTGGCTGGGCGAGTTGCACATGAAGCCCTGCGGAAGCTCGACTGCAGCTCGGGTTCGATGTGCTTCGTAGGCGTCTTCGTTGTCGATGAAATACTGTAGTGGGTTATCAGATACGTTGCTCGTAAACGCTTCATCCCAGACGAGACTGGAGGGGTGCCCGTAGAAGTTGCCTTCTTCTACGAGATAGAGTGGGGAGGTGCCACGCCAGTCGCCTTGGTTGTCGGTGGCGAAGAGTTGCCCGCTTGGACTGAGGCCGATACCGTTGTGCATGCGAAAGCCGCTGGCAAAGGGGGTGGCATTGCCAGCTTCGTCAAGTCGGAGGACCCAGCCCTTCCATTGGACGCCAGAGAAATTGCGTCCGAGTCGCCCCATATCGGAAAACTCGCCGCGCGTTTTATAGAAGGTTGGCCCATTGTGGGAGGCGGTGCCGATCGCTATGTACCAGCCGCCATCGGGGTGGGAGACAATGGTATTGGTTTCGTGGTAGTTGCCGCTGACGCCCCATTGATCGGAAATGTTCTCGTAGCTATCGGCGATGCCATCTCCGTCGGTGTCCCTGAGGCGAGTCAGTTCCGCCATTTGGGAGAGGATGATCTCGTCCTTGCTGATGACCTGGAGCCCGCAGGCGTTGTGAAGAATGTCTTCCGAGAATACGCGCCATGGAAAGGCGGTGGGGTCCTCGGTGGGGCGGGCCATTAATACGCCATAACGACGAAGAGCGACGACTATTTCACCGTCCGGCGTGAAGTCGATACCACCTACTTCAGGCGCAACATAAAGAGGGAACTCAATGGTTTCAACTTTGTAGCTTTCGGCGAAAGCCGACGGTATCAGAGAACTGAGTACAATTAGAAAAACAGCTTTCATGATGATCTTACGGCTGGGCCTTGATGGTGATGGTGAAGGACTTGGCCTCTTTGGCGCTTAGAGTTAGGATGCCCTTGTTGAAAGTTCCTTTGTCACTGCTTAGCTGAGAGGCGTTTGCTTCGGAGAATTCGAGCTGACGTTTTCCTTTCCAGTTCTTGCTAGTGTAGTGGCAGACTGCATCGCCCGGGCTTTCACCCGGTTGTATCCTGAGAGTGAATTCGACTTCTCCGATCGTGTAGTTGAATTCCGGTATACTGTTTACCTTACGGTAACCTTTAAATTGCGGCTTCCCTGCGAGAGGGGCCTTTCCTTTCGCTAAATAGCCGGTGGCGCCAATCAACTCGCCGATGTAACCGAATTTGATACGTTTGTTTCCGGATCCTGCTCCCCAGTAGTTCGTCATGTCGATGAAGCCACCGCTCCAAGTGTAGAGAAGGCGACATTCGGTGCTGTCGAAGCAGTAAGATAGTTGGTTGCCGAAGTTTACTGTAATGGCTCCGGGGATGCCGTCGATTGGACGGTCTCTCTTTACTGGATCGAAGTAGGCTGTTTTGTGGGTATACTTCGGTGTTTCGCGACTGTCGTGATGATAGGCGAAGACGTCATCGTCCAGATCCAAGGTCGGCATGAAGGTTCTCATTAGGAGCGGGCGATTGACGCTGCCCTTGGGGAATGGGGTGACGGTCGACTCGCCGGTCAGGACTGGAGTCGGGAGATTCTTGCCCATGATCGATTTCACGAAGAGCGCGACATCGTCGATCTGTTGAGGCTGCAAGACGGCGTTCCAAGCGGGCATGGCTTTGCTGGGTATGCCATTTTGAATGACGGCGACGATTTCCTCATGGCTGCTGCCGTGCAATACAGTGGCGTCGGTGAGGTTTGGACCGATCAGCCCGGCACCTTCAGGTCCATGGCAAGAGGCGCAGTACATTTCAAATACAACTTTTCCCTCTTTTAGATCAGCGTAGAGCTGACTAAATGTGAGGAGAACGAATGCGAAGACAGCGCTCGGTTTGATCAAGAATCTTGGTGGCTTGTTTGCTAGGGAAATCATAGGCCTACGAGGCGGCAGAGCTGCTTCGATTGTGATTGGGGAAGGTAACGCTTAGCTTGGTCGGGGATTTTTTCTCGCTCAATGTTCGTTTTTTGAAAGAATGTGCAAATTTACGCAAAAATGGGAGTTGAGCAATGAATCGGAAAACGGAGGTAGCCTTGGCCATTCCTATGGGCGTGCCTCATTTGGGGAGGGTTGTGCATGGGATACGCGAGTACGCAAAGATGCGCACGCAATGGCGCTTTTTGATTAGCCCGGAGACTCATGACTTGCCGCCACGCTCGCTTGTTGGGTGGAGAGGGTGCGGTGTCATCGCTTTGAGTAATAGCGAGGAAGATGAGCAGGTTTTGTCCTCTTTGAACTGTCCTGTAGTCAATATTTCGGGAGCTCTGGAGCGATCGAGTTTTCCTCGGGTCAGAAATGATTATCGGGCAATTGGCGAATCGGGAGCAGCCTATTTATGGGAGAGAGGGTTTCGTCGCTACGGATTCTATGGAGTCGAAGGCCTTTGGTATTCGCGAGAGATTGAGTCTGGTTTTCGTGGTTATTTGGAAAAGAAGCGTGTATCGATAAAGAGATTACAGGGGGCGAGTAGTATCGAGGGAAAAGCGTTGTGGGAGGAAGGCCAGGAGCAGCTTGATGCTTGGCTGCTCTCTCAAAAGCCTCCTTTTGCAGTCATGGCGGCTCATGATCCGCGAGGGGCGATGGTAATACGATCCTGTGAGCGCGTCGGTTTGAAAGTGCCAATGGATGTAGCTGTGCTTGGGGTGAATGAGGACTCGGGAACGTGTGAGACCTGCCGTCCGGCGTTGAGCAGCATCGAGCGGAACGGGTTTGAGGTTGGATTTCGAGCTGCTGAAACATTGGACGCGATGATTCGTGGGGAGTCTGTAGCCAAGGAGACGATCCTGCCTCATGGGAATATCTGCGATCGTGAATCGACACAGACTTTGGCCTTGGAGCATCCCGCATTGGAATCGGCGGTACGTTTTGTAGAGAAGCGTTATCGGAAGCCCATTACGGTTGAGCAGATGGCGGAGGCGTCAGGTAAGTCGAGGCGTTGGTTGGAGCAGGCGTTTCGGGAGCACTTGGATTGCTCGCCTAGCGAGTTTCTGGAGCGTTACAGGGTAGGAGTCGTAGTGAAACGCCTAGAAGATGGGATTGGCTTGTCGGTGGGGATGTTTGCGAATGAAGCTGGCTTCAGTGGACCTCGCCAGTTGAACGCGGCGTTTAGGCGTAGCTTTGGCAAGAGCTTGAAGGAGTATATGAGTTGTTGATTCCAAGGTCGCGCCGGAGGAGCTGTGTCACTGGGTGGATTATCGAATGATTTACACGCTTATGAACGAAAGATTTTGTCTGAATGCGGAGTGGGCTCTTTGTTCCAAGTTAAGATAGAAGTGTTTTGTCGATATGAAGAAATTTTGTTTTTCGGTTTTTGTTTTGTTCGCTCTCGGAATGGGTGCCGCTGCTAGCGAGCCTCTAAATCTGCGGGTCGTTTGGTCGGAAGATCCGCAACACGCCGCGGTGGTCGTATGGGATAGTGACGAGCTGATGGCGGATGCGAGTTTGCTCTATGGTACGACCTCAAGAAAGATAGGCCCGCTCGGTCTCTTGAAAAGGAAGTATGCTAACGAGGCTGCCCAATCTGAGTCGGGATTGTATCCAGACAGAGAAGCCAAGAAGCCTAAGAAGTCAGCGGATGACTGGGTCTCTCCGGGCGCTTCAGCGCCGCTCTACTATCACCAAGTAAAGCTCGAGAATCTCGAGCCAAGTACGGTCTACTTCCTCGCGGTTAAGACCGAAAATGGGATCGGGAGAGAATTCCATTTCAAAACGGCGCCTGAGGATGGCGAGGCATTCAAACTCATCTATGGTGGAGACTCACGCACTCATATCGATGTGGCCCGACGAATGAACGAGTGGATAGCGGATTTGGTGGTTGAGGACGATTCGATCATAGGATTGCTTCATGGTGGTGACTATGCGGATACACCGCGTCGCGAGCTTTGGATCGATTGGTTGGATGCTTATTCACGGACCACAACCAAAGATGGGAAGCTACTTCCGATCATTCCTATCATAGGGAATCATGATGTGATTGGTGAAAGTCCCATTTTTCGACAAGCTTACGGGTATCCCGGCGGGACTAATGATTACTATACGTGTCGGCTGACACCTTCGATCGGTATCCTCTGCCTTAATACGGAAATTAGCGCGGAAGGTAATCAGAGAGTGTTTCTGCAGGAGGAATTGGAGTCGCTTAAGGAAGATGAGGTGAAATGGCAGCTAGCGGCGTTTCACAAACCAGCCTTTCCGGCGATTAAGAAGCCGAGTTCAGCTAAGGTGAGCTGGGTGCCGCTGTTTGAGGAGTTCGATATCGACCTCGTGCTCGAGTCGGACGGGCATTGCATCAAGCGGACTGTCCCGATTCGCGGGGATGAGGAATCGGATGACGGTATCGTCTATCTTGGCGAAGGTGGATATGGCGCTCCACAACGTGAACCTAAAGCGGATCGCTGGTACCTTCAGGGCGACAATGCGTTCGCGTCGAAAGGCGATCACGTGATGATGCTGGAATTTGACGGAAGCACGATTCGCTACGAGGCGATTTTGGATACGGGTGAAGTCGTGGACAAGGCCTCCTTTCAAGCTCGTCGTTGAGTTGTGAATGAGTTTGAGGAAAGGCGATCTTGGATGATCCCTGTACTGTTGCGTTTATCCTTTTCCCTCACGTGCATCGCTTACGCCTGGGGAATCTACAATTATTCGTGCAAGGTCTTCTCGTATTTGTGGGCGGAACTTGAATGCGCGGAGTCGCTCGCGGATACGGTCGAGTCTTTGATGATTGGCGGTTTACTCTTGTCGGCTGTTTGCGTTTGGTTCGAGCGGTTGCGTTGGTTTGCGCTCTTGGGTATGATCGCTCTCGTTATCGAGATGCTTGCGGAGACTCTCGTGCCTTCGGCGAAGTACCCGTATCTGTATTGGGCGGAGTGGATGCTGCGCTATTCGACTCCAGTAGTCTTGATTATGCTGCTTGGCTCGCGGCAGTGGTCGAGGCGAGGTGGCGTTTTGCTTATGAGGGTGGCTGTTGCATGCGTATTTGCGGCACATGGGATGAAGGCATTGTATTCAGATCCCCAGTTTCTGGATCTGATTCTGGTGACGGCACGAAAGGTTGGCTTTGTGATGAGCGAGAGTGCTGCAACTGGGGTCGTGCACCTGATCGGAGCGACTGACCTCCTTTTTGCCGGAATTGCGCTCTTTGCGAAGTCTAAGCGTCTAAGTTGGGTCCTTTGGGCTCTCGCTGCTTGGGGGATAATTACGGCTCTATCCCGAGTCAGCTATGGAGGAGTAGGCAATTGGTATGAGGTTTTCGCTCGCAGTAGCCACTGCCTGGTTCCAATCGCTTTGTGGCTGCATCTGCGGAAGGAGCGGAAATAATCAAGCTCGTGTCGCTTGACGATTCTGCCGTGCGGATTGGCCAAGCGCGCTACTGGCCTGGTGGCTTTAGGGAGTTCCCCGGCTGCCACTCGCCTTGTACAAGGGTGAGTTGTGGATTGTTTGGGATGCCGGATCGGTTTTGGTTCACCAATGAGACCAGCTTTTCCAAAGCGGCTTCTCCGATGAGCTCAAAGTTTTGGTAGAAGCCTGACATCTCCTCGCCGCGTTTGGCCACAGTGATAATCGATAGATCGTCCGGAATGGAGTAGCCGAGGTTCTTGGCCCAGCCAAGGATGGTATCTGAAACGCCGATGACCACGTCGGGCCTATCCTTTTTCAACCACTCTCCGAAACTCTCTTGGTTCCAATCTTCGGATACAAACATGAGGGGGCCAGCGAGTTCATCGTCGAAAACTACGTGCGACAGATAGCCTCCGCTCCAGAGATTCTTCACGCGTAGGTCGTCCTTGAACTCTAAGGCAATTCCGATTCGCTTGAATCCCTGGCCGCTGAGCATCTTCATAAGCCGCCGCATGGTGGAGTAGTTGTCGTGGCAGATTCGGTGGATCAGTGGCTCGCGCATCGAGTAGCCTATGGTGACGGCGGCGAGCTTGTCCCAATCGAGATCTAGAGAGCCTTTATCCGAGGTGATTGGCGGGATGATGACTCCGTTTATGCCACGGGTTTCGATGATTTGGGAAATGCGTTTGCCGCTCATCCCTTTCTCCTCGAGGGAGAAGATATCAACTTCGAAGCCGAGTTCCTGGGCTCTGCGCTCGATGCCGGTGTAGAATCTTCCGTACATCTCGTGCTTGTCGTGAAAAATGTGGGTAGGCCAATCGGTTACGATCGCTACCGTGGCTCGATACTGAGGTGTCTGGGTTGCCCGAATCATCGACATGTGAGCGGACACGAGCGGGCTCATTTTGTAGCCAATCTCGGCGGCAGCTTCTTTGATGATCGCCCGTGTTTTCTCTGAGATCCGTGGATGGTTTCTCAGCGCGAGCGAGACGGTGGTCTTGGTGACGCCGCACTTGTCGGCAATGGTTTGTAGGGTGGGGTTTGGCTTTCTCGCCATGTGGGTAGGGCTCGTTTTGCGTTTGATTAGCAGACGCTTAAGGTGCCGAGTTGATTGTTGGAGTCAACGGGCAATCCTGACTTGCAAACTTTTGAGCTCACTTAAAGACAGGCCCTAAGGCTCGTCGTAGCTTCGCTTGTGGGACTCTTCCTCGTTGGGAAACGTGGGAATGTAGTTGTCTGGGTCTCCGGTTCGTATCCCTTTTGATTTGTCCAACCATATGTGGGCCAGAAAGTCGCCGAGCTGCTTTGCATCGAGTGAGTCATCTGGTTGTTTGAGTGTGTGATCAGGCCTAGTCTCCTTAGGAAAGAGTGTTTCTCTATGGGGGAAATGCGTCTGGCGTACCCATTCGTTGCTTTCGGCGAATTCCTGGTTGAACTTCTCCCGCAACGATTCTGGCATTTGGTATTTGGAACCGGCAAAATGCTTCTCGAAATAGAAGTTGATATAGTCTCGTAACGGGTTGGGTTTCCCATCGAGAAACCGAGGGACGCGCTTGTTAAATTGTTTTAGAATTTGGATACCGAGGTGCGATAGGCTTTGGTTGCTATTCTGGGGCGTTTGCAGTTGTACATCGCTCGAGATTCCAACGGCGTCTCTAAAATCGGAAAGGATGCAGCCGTCGATCAGTTCCGTCTTATCGAAGAGTTTGGGAATTACTTGCTCCCCGCCAAATATCGATGCGTATCGGAGTAGGGTTGCCTTGTGGTTGCAGAGGTTCTGGTAGTATGGGTGAGTGGGCTCGCGGGGCGAGTCGAGGGTCCCGCCGCTCTTGATGTGAGTTGAATAACGTGAGTTGGCGATTTCTGCCGGAGAACGCAGATAGACCAGGATCGTGAAGCTGGAAGCTCCTAGCTGTGTGAGATGCGTTTTGAGTCGTTGTATTTCTTCGGTTGTTGTGAGGCGTGATTGTATATGCTCTGAGGATACGACTAAGCTTTCGAACGGATGTGTTGTAGAGTGCGCCTCTATTTCGCTTTCGAGTTCGTCCAGAGTGTTTTTTCTGAACTCGCTTAGACTCTCGCTCGAATTGATTGCGAAAAGCGTGGTCAGATCGTCTCTACGGTCGTCACCGTATGCGGATACAGCGATGTTTCGGCTACCTGTTTTTCCTGAGGACTTGGGGTAGAGGATACCGAGCTCTGCAAGCTTAGGCTTGTTGATGGTCAAAAACTCCTGAATCGTAGTCGTAGCCGTTTTCTCAGTGCCTATGTGGATGACGCAATGCATTTAACAAACTTGGTTTGGGCTCGCTTAGGGGTAACGTAACAAGCTGTCTGCTTTTGATTTCGACCGATTTACCGCTGGGATTGGCTAGTGGATTTCGAGTTTTAGAGTGATGATTTGAAAGGGAGTGTACTCGATTTCGACTTCCCCGTTTTTGATAGGCAGAGCCTGTAGGGGCTGCTCTAGCAAATTGACGATTTCGGCAGACTTGCAGCCTGTTGGCAGTTTCACCTTTGCGTTTCCGCGGGTGCCCCAGGCTTCGTAAAGCCGAGCCACGATGGCTTTTCCATCTTCGCTCGGTTTGAGAGCTTCGCAGATGAGGGCGGGGGAATTGATTTGGAGGAGACTGCCAGAGAGCGCTTCCCCGCTTGTTGTGGCTGCTTGCTGTAGTGGAATTGCTTGGACGCTTTGGTTGAGGCGGTAGGCTTCGTCGATGACTCCGGCGGTGCGGAAGTCGCCAGCATGTGGCATGAGGGAGTAGGTGAATTCGTGTTCGCCGATATCCGCTTGGGGATCTGGCCAGCTAGGTGCTCTCAGTAGGCTCAGGCGGAGGTGGCTGCCTTCGATGCTGTGGCCGTACTTGCAGTCGTTGAGCAAGGCGACTCCGAAGTCGAACTCTGAAAGGTCGACCCACTTGTGGGCGCAGACTTCGAAGCGAGCCCAGTCCCATGACGTGTTGCGATGGGTAGGACGTTCGACGTGGCCGTACTGGATTTCGCAGCGAGCGGTGTAGGTGTGGAGGTTGAGCGGGAAGCCGACGCGGAGCAGTTTGTTGCTTTCCTGCCAATCTGCGTGGGTGACGAAGTCCAGTCGCTTGGAGTTGGCGTTAAGCACAATCTTTTGCGTGAGCTTGGATTTGCTGAAGGATCGTTCCACTTGGAGGGCGACTTGCGTGGCGTTTTGCTCAAGAATCGTTACTGATGCAGGCCCATCGAGAGGTTCGCTCATTAGGTCCGCATGGTTCTCGACATCCCAAGCATCCCAGAAGACAGGCTGGTCGTGGTGAAGCGTGAACACGTTTCCTGGGCAGCCCGATTTGATGGATTCCCGTCCGCTCGATTTTTCTACGAGGCTGGTGACGGATCCGTTTTGATCGACAATGGCTTTGATGTATTGGTTCTCCAATACGAACTCGTTTTCGCGTGCATCGACCGTTGGCGATTCTGAGGTGTCGCTATTTGTCGTTTCGGCGGCCGCGTCGATGACGGTGTATCCGTGGGCAGGGACGGTTGCGTGCAACAGGCGTCCGTTGGCGAGGGTGATTTGCTCGTCTCGGGCTTGTGAGAGGTCGTTTATGAGTAGATAGGGCTCTTGCATGCCCTCTGTCGCCAAAGCGGGAGCAATTGCTTCTGAGACCGCTTGAGTGAGGTTTGCGAGTAGGGCGTCGATGGTTTCGAGATCCTTCTTTGCGTCTTCGTAGACCCAGTGGATGGAGGAGCCGGGGATGATGTCGTGGAACTGGTTGAGAAGAACGAGTTTCCAAGCCCGCCCGAGGGTGGCTTTGATCGGGTCGTTTTCTTCCTCTTCGAACGTGTCGTAGGCGGCCCGTTCTGGAGCTGGCAATTGAGAGAGGAGATCGCAGGCGGTTTGGCGTGCTTCAGGGGCAAGTGTCTCGAGGAGACTGAGTAGGAACTCGCAGCGCTTGAGGGCGAACTCGTTGCGGCGGTTGCCTTTTTTGAGGAAGGCCTGGGTTGTGTAGGTGCCGCGGTGAAGTTCGAGGTAGAGCTCTCCAACCCAGACGGGCAGGTCGCTGGTTTCTTCTTTGAGTCGATGGAAGAAGTCCTTCACGCCCTCCATCTTCACGCGTGGCAAGCCTTCGAGGTTCTCCATGCGGCGGGCGGACTCGATGTGCTGGACAGTGGGGCCTCCTCCTCCATCTCCGAAGCCGAATGGGTAGAGGACGGAGAGGCTTTTGTCCTTTTGCTTGAAGGCGCTCTCGCTGGTTTTGATCTGCTCGGCGGAGAAGTTGCCGTTGTAAGTGTCGGCGGGAGCGAAGTGGGTGAGGACCTTTGAGCCGTCGATTCCCTGCCATTCGAAGGTGTGGTGCGGGAAGGTGTTGGTCTGGTTCCAGGAGATCTTCTGGGTAAAGAAGTAGTCGATGCCGGAGAGTTTGAAGATTTGCGGCAAGCTTGCGGAGTAGCCGAAGACGTCGGGAAGCCAGAGATCTCGGGTTTCGTAGTCGAAGGCCTCCTGAAAATACTGTTTGCCGATCAGGATCTGGCGGACGAGCGCCTCGCCTGATGCGAGGTTGCAGTCGGCCTCTACCCACATGGAACCGACCGGCTCCCATTGTCCAGCGGCGGTTTTCGCTTTTATGCCTTCGTAGACGCTTGGGTAGCGTTGGCGCATCCAATCGTATTGGACGGCTTGGGAGCAGCTGAATCGATAGTCTGGATACTTCTCCATGTACTTAAGGACGGTGGAGAAGGTGCGTGCGCACTTGCGCATGGTTTCGCGCAGCGGCCAAAGCCATGCGGTATCGATGTGAGCGTGACCGACGGCGGAGACGGTCACGGTGGTGTCGCCGTTTTTCGAATCGAGCAGCGGTTTTAGCAGTTCGCGAGCTTGGGCGTGCTGAGCGGGGCCCGCTTCGATGAAGTTGGCTGCTTGATTGAGCCCGGTGCGGATTCGCTGTTTGCGAAGGTTTTCCTCTGGGAGGACGTGCATGGTTTCATGCAGCACCCGAAAGTCGTGGTAGAGTTGTTGGCACTCCTCGTCGACAACAGCGAGTTCGCAGCGGGATAGGGTGAAGCGTTTTTCGCCGCCCGGTTCCGGCATCAGGTCGCTCTCGTTCCAAATGTCGAGGGATGGCAGCTGACCAGCAGGGTTGGCCGCGGTTTCCATGAGGAACTCGACGGCTTGGTTTGCTTGCGCGTCTGAAGAGATTGGTACGTCGTTGCGGTTTACATTGATAGCCACGAGTGGTTTCCCGTCCTGGTAGGCGAGACCTTCAACTGTGAAACCCTCGAGAGCTTCATATTCGAGTTCGATGAGAGCGGATACGGTTTTGCCTTGCCAGCTCGCGGGGACGCTTCCTTCGAATTTCATCCAGGCGGTGCCCCACATGTGTCCCCATTCCCCACCTACGGAAAAGGGAGTGTAGGCTTGTGATGCGGCAATGGAGACAGGAACCGGTTCAGAGGGAGCTTCCCAAATGCTGACGCTGAGGGGGGCCTTTTCGGGGTGTATGCGGCTTTTTAGGGCGGTGAGAACGTTCTCAAGCCGCTTTTCGATGACGCTTTGGTCCAAAATCATCCTTGGAAATTATATAAAGTGAGGAGCAAGGCTCTCTTAGGGGAGGTTGACCCGTTAATTGAGGGGGGGGGATTGTTTAACCATAATGTTTGCTGCTTTGCCGGAGTTGGATAATCGAGTGGAAGGCGCCGCGTTCCCATCGGTTAAACGAACAAACGTTTACGTGTAAACTTCAACCAGCGTAGTAAAACCCACCCAAGTAGCAACTGTTGTCCTACCCTTTATGACTCAATACCTCAACAACGCGGATCTTATCACGATCGGGCTTTACCTACTTTCGCTCGTGGTCGTCGGAATCTACCTGCAGCGAAGAGCTTCCAATAGTTTGGAAGATTACATCGTCGGTGGTAAGAAACTGCCGTTCTGGGCACTCGGTACATCGGGCACGGCCCAGTATCTAGATCTCTCTGGTACCGCGGTTGTGGTGAGCTTCCTTTACTTGGTTGGACCTCAAGGATTTTTCGTGAACTTCCGCGGTCACGTTATTCTGGCCATGGTGATCGTAATGCTCTGGTCGGGCAAATACCACAGGCGTTCCGGATGTCTCACTGCTGCGGAGTGGAATCTCTTCCGGTTTGGCGATGGGGCGAGCGGCCGTTTCGCTCAGATAGCGATGGTGGTCTCAGCGGTGCTGATTACTATGGGCTCGCTGGCCTACCTGATGGTTGGGGCCGGTGTCTTCCTTTCGACTTTCGTTCCGTTTTCCCCAGACCAGTGCGCCTTGGCTTTGGTCGTGGTTGCTACTCTTTATACGGTTCTCTCCGGATTCTACGGGGTGGTGGTGACGGACGTGATTCAGTCCGTGATCGTTATCTTTGCGGCCTTGCTGGTTTCGGTATTGGCTTTCAACCATATTGAGAGTTTCGAGGCATTGGCGGCGACCGCGAGCAGCGTTACCGGTTATGACACCTGGTCGCAGGCGGCTCCGGTCTGGCATGCGGACTTGCCTGCTGGGTATGAGGATTATGAGTACGTATCTTTGTTTGCGGTCTTTTTCATGCTGAGAGCCTTCTTGGTCGGGCTCGGTATGGGTAACGAATCAAGGTACATGGGGGCTCGTTCCGACAAGGATACGGTAGCTCTTTCGTTTATCACAACTTCGCTGACCTCTATTCGTTGGCCGATGATGATGGGCTTCGCGGTGCTCGGCCTGTTTGCCGTGCAAAATTTCTATCCTGACCAGGATGTGATCTCTTCAGGTGTCGAGATTGTTCGTCAGGCGTATCCAGATGTCACTGAGGATAAGTGGGGCGCCTTGGTAAGCGATATCGGAAACAATCCGGAGAATTATTCGCCCGCTCTTATTGAATCTTTGAAGAATGCTCTCGGGGAAAATGGAGATTGGAATCTCAAGCTACAGTTGTTGGGGTATCACGGAACAGTGAACCCGGAGAAGATTCTCCCCACTGTATTGGCTACTATGATACCGGCGGGATTCCGAGGATTACTCATTGTTGCTCTTGTGGCCGCTGCGATGTCTACTTTCGATAGCCAAGCGAACTGGGCGGCGGGCCTCTTGAGTAAGGACGTTTACCAGAAGTATTTCCGAAAGAAGGCAGGCAGCAAGGAGTTGGTTCTTTCGAGTTACTGCGCCACCGTTTTGATCGTGCTCGTGAGCTTCGTGTTCACCTTTGGTATGACAAGTATCAACGATGTCTACAAGTGGATC
The DNA here is from genome assembly GCF_016595505.1 of Pelagicoccus mobilis. Classification (GTDB taxonomy): domain Bacteria; phylum Verrucomicrobiota; class Verrucomicrobiia; order Opitutales; family Opitutaceae; genus Pelagicoccus; species Pelagicoccus mobilis. The sequence continues at coordinate 27,543 of NZ_JAENIL010000060.1, forward strand.
ATCGTCAGTCTGCAAAGTGGTCTGATGGTGCCGACCATTTTGAAATTCTACTGGTGGCGCTTCAATGGTGCAGGTTTTGCCGGAGGCGTTTTGACGGGAGCTGTCGCTGCAATTGTCCAACGTTTGTATTTCCCTGATCTGCCAGAGATGACCCTGCTTCTTTACTCTATGAGCTTGGGAGGTCTTGGTTCGGTGATCGGTACCTACATGACGGGGCCGACCGAAGAAAAGGTGTTGAGCCGTTTCTACAACAAGACGTTGCCGATGGGGGCATGGAAAACCTACAAGGAAAAGCTCACTCCGGAAGTCCGTGCCCGTGCAGAGTCCGAGCATAAGCGTGATATCATGGCGGTTCCTTTTGCGGCTCTGTGGCAGATTACGCTATTCTTCGCTCCGCTGCTCCTCGTGATTCACCACTTTCAAGGTTTTATTGTCTCAAGCATCACATCTGCCGTGTGCTTCTTTATCGGATACAAGTTCTGGTATAAGAAACTGCCACCCCCGATGGAGGATGAGAAGTAGCCTATTCTTTTAGTTTTCTGCCCATATGATATCAGCTGCCAAAAAACGCCCTAATATCCTCCTGATTACAACGGATCAGCAACGTGCTGACCACGTTGGATTGGGAGGCCTAACCCATGTCGAAACGCCAAATATGGATCGTATCGGAAGAATGGGTGCTCATTTCGAGCGGGCGTATACGGTTTCACCCATTTGTGTGCCGACACGGGTGTCGCTCTTGACGGGACAGTATCCATCTTCTCATGGCGCTTATTCGATCGGTGTGACTGCGGATCCGTTTCCGGCGACTCTGTTCACTAAGGCGCTGCGGGATTCGGGCTACTATCTTTCTCTCTTTGGTAAGTCTCACTTTGTGGCTCGACCAGATGAGGAGTGTCATATCAGCGGGGGATACGATACGGACGACTCGTTTTACCAGAATGGTCCTACACCGTACCTCGATTTCCACGAGTTCGAAGGCAGTACAGGGCATACAATCAATACTGTACCGAGCATGCACTACAAAGCCTTCCTTGAGAAGGCGGGTGCTGACTACAAGAAGTGGTTTCCACAGATGTCCCCTGGCTACGACCACGAAGTTTGTGGCCCTTGGGACATCCCGGAGAAATTTCATGATACCACTTGGGTCGCGGATTTGACGGAGGGTTTTATCGAGCGTCGTAAAGATGCAGGTGAGCCGTGGTTTTGCTGGGCGAGTTTCCAGGATCCACATGAACCCTTCGTTTGTCCGGAACCTTGGTACTCAAGCGTATCAGATGAAAACTTACCGATCCTTCCTGGATACAAGGAAGGCGAGTTTGATGACCGGATCGATACCTATCGAAATGGATACGAAAAACACTGGGAAGCCTACGATGAAGGCAACGGTGTACCGTGTGTCGGCGGGCGAGTCGGTTGGGACGAAAAGAAGGAGAACGCGATGCGTGCCACTTTGGGCATGCTTAAGTTTCTAGATCATCGCCTCGGCACCATTTTGGAGAAATTGGAGAAGACCGGTCAGCTGGAGAATACGCTAATCATTTTCACGAGTGACCACGGAGAGCTGCACGGACACCATGGAATATGGGGGAAAGGGGCGCTTGCGTTTGAAGATTGCCAACGAGTACCTCTGCTGATCGCTGGGCCAGGTGTAAAAAAACGTGAGGAAAGCAGCCATTCACTCATCAGTTTGGTGGATCTCCCAAGGACTTGCTTAGATTTCGCCGGAGTGCCGATACCACAAGGAATGCAGGGTGTTAATCAGGCACCGATGTTGATGGGGGAGGTTGAAGAAGTGCGAGATGCCGTTCTTGTGGAATGCCATCCAACTCGAAAATCCTTGGCGAACCACACGCTGATTACTGATGACTGGAAGCTCGTGGTGTATCGGAATTCTGAAGAGGGCGAACTCTACTGCCTCGAATCAGATCCAGATCAAAGTCGAAACTTGTGGGATAAAAATGAATACGCAGATGTTAAGGCGAAACTGTTGTTACGACTGACGCGCCTGAATATCCAAAGAGAAGGAGAGAAGGCTCCGCGAAACACCTTCGGCTAGACCAATTACGCAGTTGTCGCACTGGATCCTAATGGGGTGAAACCGACCCCATCATTAGACGAATTGCGTCCGGGCATTGTGTAAGACGAGACAGAACAAATTTAGAGAAAAAGATAAGGTTCCGCAGCAGAGCGGAGTATCAAAGTAAGAAAACTGAGAACACCGCCGAGCATAGAACTTCAATAGAGACTTTTTTGAAAATTCCAGAATCCCAGACCATGAGTACTGAAAATACCGCAAACCAATATCGACGGCCATTCGTGACCATCACCTTGCTCTTCTTCCTGTGGGGCTTCATCACGGTGATGAACGACGTCTTGATCCCGTATCTCAAAGAGAGCTTCAGCTTGACCTTCTTCCAAGCGAGCTTGGTTCAGTTTGCCTTTTTCGGGGCCTTTTTCTGTGTTTCGCTGATCTATTACCTCGTTTCGCTGGCCAGTGGAGATCCGATCAATCGACTCGGGTACAAGGCGGGTATTATCGTCGCATTGCTCATTTGTGGAGCAGGGTGTGTCTTGTTCTATCCTGCGGCTGAGTTTCAGAAGTATGGCTTTTTTCTAGGAGCTCTGTTCCTGCTCGCCACTGGGGTAACGCTTTTACAGATCGCAGCCAATCCGTACGCTGCTATTCTTGGGAAACCGGAGACCGCTTCTAGCCGCCTGAATCTGGCTCAAGGGGTAAATTCCTTGGGGACTACCTTGGCTCCAATCGCAGGTGGCCTTTTGCTCTACAAGGTGTTCGTGACCGGAGACGAGGTTACGATCGATTCCATCAAGCTGCCGTACGTGCTCTATGGGGCGCTTTTTGTCGGTCTTGCGGTAATTGTCTGGAAGAGCCATCTCCCGAAATTCTCTAACGAAGAAAAGGTGGAAGGCGGTATGGGTGCCTTGAAGTTCAGCCACCTCCGCTACGGTATGATCGCGATCTTTATGTATGTCGGAGGGGAAGTTGCGATCGGGAGCTTCCTGGTGAATTTCATTATGGATGAAGCCGTCATGGGATTGGAGGAGTCAACCGCAGCCCTCTATCTCGCTTACTACTGGGGGGGCGCAATGATCGGTCGTTTGTGTGGTGCTATTTCTCTCAGTGATATCGCAAGCCAGTCGAAGAAGTATGGATACATGGCCGTTACCGCAGTTGTAGTGTTCTTTGTTGTTTATGTTGTGACTGCTATTCGACTGGACGATGGCGAGTTTTCCATGGTCTTCATGACGCCTGCACAGATTCTGCCATTCCTGCTCATGATCGTGCTCAATTTCGTTGCCTTCATCTTCGGCCGTGGAAATGCCGCTCGAGCTCTTGGAGTATTCTCGATCTGTTTGATCGTATTGCTTTGCCTCGCTGCGTTTACGGGAGGCCCGATCGCTTTCTGGGCTGCACTAGGAACTGGTCTTTTCAATTCCATCATGTGGTCGAATATTTTTACGTTGGCGATCAAGGATCTGAAGCAGTACACCTCACAAGGGTCATCGCTCCTAGTAATGATGATTGTCGGTGGAGCGTTGGTTCCTCCATTGATGGGGAAGGCAGCGGATGTATTTGGAATACAACTATCGTTCGCAGTGCCAATTATTAACTACGTCTATATCGCCTTCTACGGTTTTGTGGGACACAAGATCGTGAAGTCGGAAATTGAAGCGATGAAGCCTGTCGCAGAGGAAATTAAAGTATGAACTACGAGAACGACGAGAGAATCGTTCTAACCTTGGATGCCGGAGGTACGAATTTCGTATTCTCTGCCATCCAAGCGAATAGGTCGGTTGTCGATCCAGTGGTACTCCCTGCGGAGGCCGAGGATCTAGAGCGTAGTCTGGCGACTATAGAACAAGGTTTTCGCTTGGTTGCGGGCTCACTTGCCACATCGCCTTCGGCCATCAGCTTCGCGTTTCCAGGTCCTGCGGATTATCCGCGCGGTGTTATCGACAATGTGGGGAACTTGCCCGCATTCGCTGGAGGTGTGCCGCTGGGACCTTGGTTGGAGAAACGGTTCGGGCTTCCTGTATTCATAAATAATGACGGTGACCTTTTCGTTTACGGTGAAGCGATTGCCGGTCTATTGCCAAAGGTGAACGACATGCTGAAGAGAGCGCAAAGCCCGAAACGGTATCAGACTCTCTTTGGAATCACCTTGGGAACGGGCTTTGGGGGCGGACTGGTGCACCGGAATCGCCTATTCATTGGCGACAATTCAAACGCGACCGAGATATGGCTGATGCGCAACAAAGTGCGTCCCAGTTGCCTCTCGGAAGACGGCGCTAGTATTCGTGCGGTGCGAAACGCGTATGCCCGTTTGGCTGGAATCGACTCCAACGATGCTCCTTCGCCGAAGGAGATTAGCGATATCGCCATGGGAAGGCGTGAAGGTGTCAAAGTTGCTGCTTTAGAATCCTACCGTGAACTGGGAGAAGTTGTCGGAGACGCTTTGGCCAATGCGCTGACCTTGTTTGATGGCCTCGTGGTTATCGGAGGAGGGCTATCCAATTCCTACCCTCTGTTTGTTCCTGCTTTGCTTAAAGAACTCAATGGTGAGATCGAGAATTATGACGGGAAGTCGCTTCCTCGCATTGTCCAGAAGTCGTTCGATTTAGAGGATGACGGACAGCTGTCTGTTTTCCTGGAGGGCGATCAAAAAGAGATTTTGATGCCGGGAGGTGACGAGTCCATGCTCTACGATCCTATGAAGCGAATCGGAATTGGCAGGTCGGTACTCGGTACGAGTGAGGCGGTTGCGATCGGCGCATACGCTTTTGCTCTAAACGAATTGGATACTGCTCAGATAGAGCTTCAACTTCAGAGCCTGTAGAGTCATGAGAGTAGCGAAATTAATCCTAACGGGGCTGGTCAGCCTGTCCGTCAGTGTTGTTGCCTTCGCAAAGGCTGAGAAACCGAATATCATTTTCATCCTAGCGGATGACTTGGGGTATGGCGATCTGGGTGTAACTGGTCACCCTTATGCGATGTCTCCGAATCTCGACCGTTTGGCGAGCGAGGGGCTCCGGATCGAAAATGCCTATGTCTCTGGGGCCTGGTGTTCTCCGAGTCGTGCGGCTCTCATGGGGGGCGTGTATCCAGCGCGTGAATTCAATGTTACGCATACTCTCGATTACAACAAGCCAAGCATGACCAGTGTCTTGAAGGACGCGGGGTATACGACGGCGCACTATGGAAAGTGGCACATCGGACCTAAGCGAGAGGGGCCTACTCCTGACATGTATGGTATCGACGAAGCCTTTATCACGAACGGGACAGGACCGACTTGGCCAAAGGAGGCTCGGAAGGATCCGCACTATCGCGAGAAGACAACCCCGCACTATGTGGATCTGACGATCGACTTCATGGAACGACACCAGGATAAGCCGTTTTTTGTGAACCTATGGGTGTATCCGACCCATTCCTACATCAATCCTACTAAGGAACAGCTAGCGGTGTACAAAGACTTGGAGGTGGAAATCAACGACTTCGAGAATCCGCTGCAAAGGGAGTTTCTGGAGTTCGTGTCTCAGCATGGTGATATTCAGGACGCGATGCGGGCTTACTGCGCGGACGTGACTGCTCTGGATACGGAGATGGGCCGGTTGTTTGACGCTCTCGATGAGTTGGGACTAACTGAGAACACGATTGTCATTTTCACGAGCGATAATGGTCCAGGGCCGATTGGAACTGAGGAAAGTATCATTAGGCGGTATGGAGAGCGTCCGACGCTATTGAACAACGTCGGTTCCTCTGGCCCGTTTCGCGATCGTAAGATTTCTTTGAATGATGGAGGGACGCGCGTCCCGTTTATTGTCCGTTGGCCTGCGAAGATTGCGGCGGGGCGTTTCGACCAAAGTACGCTGTTCGGGGGCGTCGATTTGATGCCGACGCTAGCGTCGATCGCCGGAGCGGAAGTGCCGAAGAACATCGATGGGGAGGACCTCAGCCAGCGTCTGGTGACAGGCGAGGGGAAAAATCGCAGTCTGCCGCTCTACTGGAATGATCGCCCTGGTTGGTCGACAATGCGTGACAAGCAATGGAAAGCCCATTTGCAAAAAGGTGAGTTTCGCTTGTTTGATATCATAAAGGATCCGTCGGAGAGTAGTGACGTTTCCAAGCAGAATCCTGAAGTGTCTGACAAATATCTACGTGCCCTGAGAAAATGGGAAGCGGTCCTGCCAAAACAAAAGAAGAAGTGAAGTCCCATTTCTGACACAAGCAACGATAACTCCAAGATATAACTACGACCTCAAGAAGAGAACTCTCTAAGGAGGAGCAATTTGAAATGAAAACAAGAACTGTAATCGAAAATCTTAAGAAGTCGCTGATTGCGACCGTGCTCTGCGTGGCAACTCAAGCCATGGCGGCGGAGAAACCACTCAACGTACTGCTCATCGTTATCGATGACCTTCGCCCTGAGCTCGCTTCATACAAGGCAGAGGGATTGATCACTCCAAACATCGATCGCTTTGCTGAAATGGGGATCCAGTTTGAGAGCGCTTATTGCCAGTATCCTGTCTGTAACCCGAGTCGTTCCTCTTTTGTCACGGGACTCCGTCCTGAGGAACTCGGGATTCTGGATAACAGCATTTCTCTCCGTCAGAAGTATCCAGATATGGTGACATTGCCGCAGGCGTTCCGAAACAACGGCTACTACACGGCTGGTATCGGTAAGCTCTTTCATGTCGGTTTGGATGATCACGGGAAAAAGAATTTTTTCCAGGACAACGAGTCTTTCGACTACTTCTTCAGCGCTCGAGGAAAAACGCCTAAGATCGCCGATAAAGGTGAGGGGCGTAGACTGGGTGATGGCACTGTTGGTTGGGCTCGCTGGCTCGCCGCTGAAGGTGGGGACGATGTCCAAATGGATGGCATGAATGCGATTCAAGCGGTCCGCCAACTTGAAAAGAATCATGACAAGCCGTTTTTCATCAGCGTAGGTTTCCATAAACCGCACGACCCGTTTATCGCTCCCAAGGAGTACTTTGATTTGTATCCTTATGATGAAGTCGAGGTGCCGCATGATCCTAAGGATCGTACCGCTCTCAACGAGTACTCTTTGCCTGGCAATTACAACTTCCCGACCTTTGACGAAGATGACCGTAAACAGTTCAAGCGTGCCTACATGGCGTGTACTAGCTTTACGGATGCACAGATCGGTAAGGTCTTTGCTGCCATGGACCGTCTCGAGTTATGGGACAATACCATTGTTGTTTTGATGGGTGACCACGGATACCACCTTGGCGAACATGGTTGGTGGAATAAGGTGACACTCTTCGATATTGGGGCACGTGTGCCATTGATCATCCGTATCCCTGGTGAAGATGGTAAGAGTCGCGTCACTGACTCAGTCGTCGAGTTGATCGATCTCTATCCGACTTTGATTGACTACGCGGGTCTCGACGCTCCGCATGAAATGAGTGGCAAGAGTCTTCGTCCTGTTCTCACTGATCCAAGCTTCGATTGGGGAGAGCCCGCATTTACAGTGGTTAATCGTCCCAAAGTTAAGCACGGCTATACGGTTCGTCAGGGAGACTGGAGACTTGTCCAATGGGGAGCGGACGCTCAGGGCGGCTTTGAGTTACACAACGTCGTAAAGGATCGAGAAGGATTCTACAATCTAGCCGACAATCCAGAGTACGCTGTCATCAAGAAGCGACTACATGCTTTGTTGAAAGAGAACTACGACGATCTCAATTAAGGTACCGACTCGAATCTTAACCCCAGAAATCCTATGCTTATAAGGCGAAGAATCACGTTGTCTTTGGTGGCCTTTTCTACGGCTGTTGCGTCAGTGTTTGCGAATGGCGGTGCCGATTGGTTGAAGGCAGAAACGCAACGCCAACTCGAAGGTTGTCGTGTGGAAAGCTCGTCTGGTGTATGGCTGCACACGCCTGACGGAATTGCTCACTACCATGCGCTTTGGACCCGCGACAATTATTACTTCTACAAGTATGCGGGAGATCTCATGAAGCCGATTGAGGTGAAGCGTTCGATTCAGTACATTCTCGATGGGCAGCGTGAGGACGGTTGCATTCCTGATCGTGTGAATGCTGATGGTACGCCGATTTATAGCCCGGGTGGCGATAATAACCCATTGGCAGACCATGCGAAGGACAATGGTCCCTTTGTTGCACTACTCGCGGTTGAATACACAAAGCGCACCGGAGATTTTGACTACTTCAAGGGGATCGCTCCGCAGTTGAAGCGTGGTTTGGATTTTATCGAACGAGCGCCTAACGGGCTCGTATACAACCCGCCTGAAAATCCGCAGTGCGTATACGGTTTTACCGATATCGTAGCGAAGACCGGTCATGTGCTTTTCACCTCGTTGATCTACTATCAAGCCTGTGTCGAAATGGCGGAGCTTGGCGAGCAGGTCGGATATTCTGAGCGACATGAGCTCCTCAGACGAGCTGAGTTGATCCGCAACAGTATTTCGAGCCTGTGGAATGACGAAGCGGGAATGTTTAACGCCGCGGATCGAGACTGTCAGCAGGTCGATATCTGGGGAAGTTTTTATGCGATCACTGTGGGATTGGCGACGGAAGCTCAAACCGATCGGATTCTGGATTACTTTCTGGGCAATCGAGCTGAACTCGTGCAGCGAGGACAAGTTAGGCACCTTGCTCCAGGCGATGCGTGGCAACGCTTTTTCGCACAGGTTCCGAAACCAGCAACCGAGCCCGGCAAATACCAGAACGGCGCTTATTGGGCGACTCCATTGGCGTGGATCGTTCCGATCATTGACCGGGTTGATCCCCAACTCGCTAGTAGCCTCGTGGCGGATACAGTTCGTGATTTCCGAGCTGAAGGTGTGGCAGAGTGTGTGAACGGCGATTACCGTAAGGTGCCGGACTACGTGCCTTCGATCACAAATTTATATGCGGTCCGTCATTGGATCGCGGAGTAAGTAAGATGAGACTACAGAATCTAAAGACAGGACTTGCGGCTGTTGCCTTCGCTCTTGCGGCAGGTGGCAGCTACCATAGCGAACTTGAGGCAAATGGCTTCGATCATGTGAACCCATTTATTGGAACTGGGGGACATGGGCACACCTTCCCAGGTGCCACGACTCCGCACGGCATGGTGCAGTTGAGCCCCGATACACGTTTGCTCGGCTGGGATGCGTGTGGTGGCTACCACTATTCGGATACGTCAATTCTCGGTTTTACGCACACGCATCTAAGCGGTACGGGAATCGGGGACTTAGGTGATATCCTATTTATGCCATTCATCGGGGAACCGAAGCTGAAAGCAGGCGAGCCGGAGAATCCGGATTCAGGGTACCGTTCTCGCTTTAGCCATGATGAAGAGTCTGCAGAGCCTGGATACTACAGTGTGACGCTTAGTGACTACGATATCGACGTGGAGCTAACGGCGAGCACTCGGGCCGGTTTTCATCGCTATTCCTATCCGAAGGGTGAAGACCGTCAGATCATAATCGATTTGGATCACACTCTGATGAATCACCGTCGTCCGATCACGGAATTACGCGTCATCAACGATCGTGAAATCGTGGGATACAAACGTACGCGTGGATGGGCTCGGAATCACCATGTCTATTTCCATGCGAAATTCAGCGAGCCTTTCGAGTACACGCTCTACGAGAATGGCAAGGAGTACACTGGCAAGTTTGCGGTAGCAGCGGGCAATACGAAGATCGTTCTCAATTTTGGAAAAGAGTCGAAGAAGGCGATTTTGGCGAAAGTAGGAATCTCGAGTGTCGATCACGAAGGAGCGAGGCAGAACCTAGAGTCAGAAATCGCTGGCTGGAATTTCGATGCCGTCCGGAAGGATGCGAAGAGGGCGTGGACTAAGCAACTCGACAGGATCCGCGTAAAAGGCGGTACGGATGATGAGAAGGAAATTTTCTACACTGCGCTCTATCACACCGCGATTAGTCCGTATCAGTTCACTGATGTCGATGGACGCTATCGAGGCATGGATCAAGGTATCCACAAGGCGGATGACGATAGCGTTTATACGGTATTCTCGCTCTGGGATACTTTCCGAGCGGCTCACCCGCTCCTGACGATTACCGAACCAGAGTTGAACGAAGCCTTCATTCGTTCGTTGCTCACCAACTACGATCAGGGCGGGATGCTTCCAAAGTGGGAACTGGCTGGCAACTACACGGGAACCATGATCGGTTCTCACGCCATCAGTGTAATCGTCGATGCCTACATGAAGGGCTACCGCGATTTCGACGTGGAGAAGGCGTATGAAGCGATGAAGGCTTCGATCCATTATCGCTCTGAGGATGATTTCTTGTATCCAGACCACCGCATTCAGGAAAAGCTGAACCCGATGGCTAAGAAGTATAATGACGAGTTGGGCTTCATTCCGTGCGATCTCGAGAACGAATCCGTGTCTAAGGCCCTTGAATACGCGTACAATGATTGGTGCATGGCTCAAATGGCGAAGGCGTTAGGAAAAAGGAAGGACGCGGCGATGTATGAAGAGCGTGCGAAGCGTTACGAAGTTTATTACGATGCTGAGACAGGCTTTATGCGCGGCAAGAACAAGGACGGTTCTTGGAAGACCCCGTTCGATCCACGTTATTCGAAACACCGAGAGGACGAATATACCGAAGGCAATGCGTGGCAGTGGACATGGTTCGTGCCGCACGATGTGGATGGCCTTGTTGATCTTATGGGAGGCAAGAAGCCTTTCGTTAAGAAATTGGACGAGCTTTTTAGCACGACCTCAGAAATGGTAGGCGAGCATGTATCCAACGATATCTCAGGACTTATTGGACAGTATGCGCACGGGAATGAGCCGAGCCACCACACCACTCACATCTACAACTTTGTAGGCGAAGCCTGGAAGACCCAGGAGCTAGTGGATGAGATCATGTCTACGCTCTACTTCGCTGATCCAAACGGACTCTCCGGAAACGAGGACTGTGGCCAGATGTCTGCGTGGTACATTCTGAATGCGATGGGCTTTTATTCCTTTTGTCCAGGTGATTCCCTTTACTCGCTCGGTCGCCCGATTTTCGACGAGGTCGAAGTACCGCTTCCCAACGGGAAGACCTTCCGGGTTACCGTTGAGAACAACGGACCAGAGAACAAGTACATCCAATCAGTGACCTTGAACGGTGAATCGCTGGATTCTCCATTTTTTACCCATGAGCAGCTTACGAGCGGAGGAACGCTAAAGTTCGTTATGGGGCCGAAGCCAAACAAGAAGGCGTTTACGAGTTAAGAATCACTTAGTCTATACGAAGCTCGAGGCTGCTCATTCGACTTTCTAGAATGGGCAGCCTTTTTTGCGGTTGGAGCCTCTCTTTTTTTAGGCTAATCACCATCTTGCGGGGACGATTCTGTTTGCAACGCGTTGTAGGACTGGCGCTCGCCGCCACGCCGCATTGCAAGAGATGA
>NZ_JAENIL010000061.1 GCF_016595505.1 Pelagicoccus mobilis
CGTTTCTTCGAGTATTCGGCGTGTGTGCCTACCCATTCGACGAGAACGATTCCGTTTTGATAGCGAACCTTCACAACAAGACGGTAGTGGTTGCCTTTGATGTTGAAGATGACTCGGTTGTTAGAAAGGAAATCAGCGGATCTATAGCGGTCCTTGATGTCCTGTGGCGTCTTCCATTCTGCTCGTTCTACTTCGGCTCGCCATGTTCGGAGGGCGTCCTTTGAGTTGGCGTGCTTTCTGGTGAAGAGATCGATTTTGTCGGTACCGGTGAGACGCATTGAATACGTTAGTGGCTCTCTTCATCAGAATGAGACTTATAATGCAAGATCAATGTTCCCTTTTTGGGAATTTTAAAGTTCCCAAAGTGGGAACGGTAAAGACAGGGCAATATAGTGGGAACTTTTTGCTTGCCGCAAGGTGAGTAATGTGCCCTAGTCGATTACGAAAAAGGCCGCCACCTCGGCAAAGGTGACGGCCTAAAGTCAACAAACACCGGTAAGACCGGAGCGTGTTAAAGTGTCGAATCTTCAACGTAGCTTCAGTCGAGCCGGAATCAACACTAAACAAAAGGCAGCGCCAACGCGGATGCCTCTAAAAGTTGATTTAGCTATGGTTGAAGAACCGCACCAAAACGATGACGACGAAGTCATCGATCTAGAAGAACACGCGAAACGCGGTAAGAAGCTGCCATGTGGCAGAGTCTACCGTTATCGCGTCGATACCGAGTTTTTCAAAACTCGAGAGACAGAACTCACTGGAAGGGTGATTCTGACTCGCGCTGGTAAGGATCCTGATAGATGGCTCCTTAATCAAAAAATAAGAGGAAGTGTTATTACTGTAGGGCCGGATGATGTCGTGGATCTCACGACTCCCGGCCTTGAGCGTTTAATGACACTTCCTGTTGATCAGACTGAGGGCGAACTCCGAAAGGAGTTCGCTCTTCCTGAAGACGACGTCGACCAGCTTGATGCTGGTGGATTCGAGTGGGAAACCATTTTGGGTATCCGAGGCAAGAGATGGCTCATGGTCCATGGCTTTTCAATACCCGAAGGATACCGCCAAGAAATAGCAACTGTCGCTGTTTCTATTCCTCCTGGTTATCCCTCGGGTCAACTTGATATGGTGTGGGTAAGTCCTCGGCTTGAGTTGAATTCTGGGAATCAGATACCCGCGACTCAGCATTCTGAGATAGTTGATGGTAGGTCGTTCCAGCGATGGTCACGGCATTACACTCCGGCGAATCCTTGGAAGCCTGAATACAGTGTGGTGACTCATCTATTGCTGGCGCGTGCATGGTTCGCGCGTGAGCTGGAAAGGAGGGCTGCGTAATGAATAGTGCGACACAACTCTCACTACGCCTGACAGGGAAACAGCATTCTCGAATCAGAGATCACTTGTATCCAGGTGATGGATTCGAAGCGGTTGCTCTGCTTCTTTGCGGTCACAGAAATGGAAGTGCACGAACTGCATTGACGGTTCACGAGGTGTTCGAGATTCCGCATGAGTCGTGTGTTCGATCTGAGGATCGGGTGCAGTGGCCGATGGAGCTTGCTGTACCGTTACTTGAGAAAGCGATGGGGAAGGGGCTCTCTATAGTCAAAGTTCACTCTCATCCAGGTGGCTACTCAGAATTCTCTCCGGTTGATGATCTCTCGGATCAGGAGTTGTTTGAGTCACTCAAGTCTTGGACGGGTGATTTGCCCAACGGTAGTTTGGTGATGTTGCCGGATGGAGTAATGTTCGGTAGGGTTTCATCGAATGCGGGTTTTCAGAATCTACATCGAATATCTGTTGCTGGGGATCGTATTCGAGTCTTCGGAATCGAGGAAGCTATTGTTCGGGAGCAGGAACTAAGAACTGCACAGGCATTTGGGGCTGGTACTGTCTCGCTGCTTCGTCGATTAAAGATCGGTGTCGTGGGGTGCTCAGGTACCGGGTCTTGGGTATGCGAGTTGCTCGGTCGCCACGGGGTGGGTGAGCTCGTCTTCGTGGATCCCGATGTTGTAGAGTTGAAGAACCTGAATAGAATCCCTAACGCTACTCGAGAGGATGCGTTGGCTGGAGTTTCAAAGGTAGAGGTTCAGAAGAGGGCGGTGGAAGCTATGGGCTTCTCAACCCTTGTCTCTACCTATGCGTCTGACTTGATGAATGTTGAAGTCGTCGAAGCTCTGGCTGACTGCGACATCGTCTTCGGATGTATGGACTCTCATGACGGTCGCGATTTGCTCAATCGTATCGCTGTGTTTTATAACATTCCGTACTTCGATATAGGTGTGTCCTTGCACTCGGATGGTGAAGGAGGAGTCACCCATGTCGTTGGAAGGGTGAACTACCTTCAGCCAGATGGATCTTCGCTTCTAAGCCGTAAGCATGTTTCGGCAGAGTTGATAGATGCTCAGTCGTGTCTTAGAAGAAATCCGGACGAATACGAAGCTAGGCGCGGGGAGGGTTATGTTGCTAACGCTCATGTCGAAAGTCCGGCAGTAGCTGGAGTGAATAGCCTGTATGCTTCGCTCGCTGTGAACGAGTGCTTGGCTAGATTGCATGGTTATCGTGATGATGATCGTCATGACGAAATATGTATATGCCAGGTGAATACATATATGCAGACTATCCGGCATGAATTGCCTTGTCCTCGTCTCGCTAAGCGTGCGGGGAGAGGTGATTGTTTGCCGTTGTTGGATATCCCTCAGCTCGCAGAGCTATGCGTGACTTAGTTCGATTCAAGTTATTGACGGGGCGTCTATTCAGGCGTCCCTCCTTTGGAGAGCTTACCTATGTAGATGACTGGCCAGAATCCTTTAGGTCTGGTTGTGTATATCTCCAGGAAGCCCAGAATGGACCTTGGTCTTTAGCGTTTGTGTGTCCTTGTGGATGTGAGGAGGTGATCTACCTTAATCTGCTTCCTCAGAGTCGACCATGCTGGAGCATGAACGTGACTTGGTTTGGGGGTGTTAGTATCATACCTTCCGTTTGGAGAAAGAGAGGCTGTTTGAGTCACTTCTTCCTAAGAGATGGGAATGTTGTTTGGGCCAAAGACTAGGGGCTTTTCGATCTTTCCGTAAAACTTCTGAAGATTCAGCCAGTTGGCGTCCACTTGAGCATGAGCTCGTTGAGTGGTTCCCAGCTGGCTTTTTCTTTGGTGCCGGCGGGGAGGGTGTCGGCGACGGTTTGGTCGATCCAGTTTTTAACTACGTCCGGGGCTTCGATGATGAAGCCCTCCGCAGCGGTTTCCTTTTGCTTTTGGATTTTGGCGATCGCTTCGAGAACGTCTTCTGAAGCTAGGTCAGGGGTGAGCATGTCTTGGAAGACCGTTGAAGGCATGGACTGGTGCTTCTCGATCCAAAGGCAGGCGAAGAGGGGGCGTAGGATGTAGAAGAGCTTCTTTATCTTGATTTGCTGACCATCGAAATGATCGGCTGCCACGCCCTTGGCCATGCTGAGATAGTGATGCATGGCTTTCTTTGCATTGAAGAAAGCTGGAATCAATTTCAGGAGTTCGTTTTGGAAGGACTTCGGTGACCAATAGATAACCGGGCTGCCAAGCCATTCGTTGAGAGCGAGGTTGCAGGTAGCGAAGAGACGAAGCATTTTGGCGAGTTCCCAGCCGGATAGATCAAGGTCGTTAGGGAGCATGAGGTCTATGTAGTCATCTCGCTTTTGTAGCTGGAGATGCCAATCCTTTTGGTGAGCGTAGATGAAGCGTAGATCGTAGTCGCTATCTGGAGACGCGAATCCCCATGCTCGGCTGCCTGATTCGCAAGCGAAGAGCACTTCGATGTTTCGCTCTGCTTCAAGTTGTCGGATAGTGTCTTCTATTTGTTGGATCATTGAGCGAGTTTTTTGAACCACAGATTACGCAGATTTTTGGGGATGTTCTGAAGAAAAGTCTTTAGATTCGATCTGAGTCTATCTGTGGTTAAAACTAGATTCCCATGTGTTCGTGACTTCTTTGAGAAGAGCTTCCGCTTTTTCGAAGTCGAGCTCCTCTGGGAGGGTGCTCTGAGCTTTGAGTGTTGTTAGTTCCTCGACTAGTTGTTCAGCGTGTGTGATGAGGTCGTTGTAGGCGAATTTGCCTTGGCGGATGTCGAGGAGGAATTGCTGGTCATCGCCCTCGAAGCGAACTCTGGGTTCTCCTGTTTTGAGGATGGACTTTCCGCTGAGGAGGAGGCGGAAGGTGTGCATCATGTTTTTGGCGTCGTAGTCAGTCTCTCCTTTCTCCTGAGATTCCCAGCGAGCTTCGTTTCGGTTCTCTCTCCAGGTCCAGTAGTTGGCATGGTCGCGAACGGCTCGGTCGTGGGCTTGTTCGTTTACACTGAGCAAGCCAATACACTTGGTCATTTCGTCCTCAATTAGGATGGGTTCGCAAGCGAGTTTGCCACCGCGGAAGACACCCCTTGCTTGTGGACCGTAGTGGTAGAGGCGGTACATCGATGGGGAGTGTTCGAGTGCGGCGACGTGGCAGTGTTTAAGGTTGATGCCTGACTCCGTTAGAGTCTTGGGGCGATAGGGCATCTGGTCTTTGTCATCTCGTGGAATGAACCAACAGAAATCCTCGATATTGGGGCGTTCTTTCGGCTGTGGATTGTTGACCCACTTGTTTTGTCCCTTGGCTTTTTTGATTTGGGCAAGGGCGTATCCGATATGCGACTCGTATGCTTTCTGAGTAACGAAGAGCGAGCGTGACTTCTGGAGAAGGTCAAAGGCCGGCGTTTGAACACTTATGCATTCCTCCGGCATGAAGAGCAGCTCGATAATATTTGGATTCGCCCCAAGTACGAGTTCGAGAAAACGGGGCAGTGCGTAGTAAACTGTGTCGCCCTTCGCGTCCGAAATCTGTGGAGGCACTTCGTGAAGTGAGAGATAATCGGCGGCGGGAAGAACGAAGATACCCTTGATATCCACATCGCTGCTTTCCAACGACGTCCCGTACGCCTGGCTGCCAACGATGCTCTCAAAGATGATTGGGCTTCGAGAGTCTCCTCGTAAATCTTCGATTGTAAGTGGTTTAGGCATGTTATCTTGGATTGTGTATAGGATTGCTGAGGTACGTTTGTATGCCAAGGCGGTTTTGGAGCGGCGTTGATTACTTGGACGGACTTGGACCGGAGCAGCGCCCACGCCCTACCTTGTTTTCTGGCTAGCTTTCTGGATGGAGTTGGGCGATATTGCGGTTGCCTCTAATCCACTTCTTGCCACGCCAACTGACAGTTCGGCTGTTGGGCGAGTTTTCGCTCTTGCTCGACGGTTCTCCCTACACGGCGATCGATACGATACGCCTACGCGGCTTGCTGGCTTATTTGCTCGTGAAACGGGGGACGGCTTTGCAACGGTCTCGCTTGGCATTCGAGTTCTGGCCGGACTCGACGGAGAAGCAGGCTAAGACGAATTTGCGTCACTTGCTTCATGAGCTTCGCAAGAAGCTGCCGGATGCGGACTCGTTCATCGAGGCGAATGCGAAGACGATCGAGTGGAGGACGGATGGTGATGTCGATCTGGATGTGGATGTATTCGAAGGGGCGATGACTGCGGCTTTGCTTGCGTGCAAGCGGGGTGATGCGGCGATGACCACGATCCAATTTGAGAAAGCGGTTGCCGCTTATGGCGGCGATTTTTTGGCCGGACATTATGAAGCCTGGGCTGATGAATTGAGGGAGGAGTTGCGGCGAAAATACATCCAATCGTTAGAGGGGGCGGTGTCGTGCCATGAGTCTAAACGAAACTATGTTGAAGCGTTGTCCTTTTGTCAGACATTGCGGCAGGTCGAACCAACTCGGGAAAAGACGTATTGTTCGCTGATGCGATTGTATTCGCTGAGTGGTGACAGGGCGAAAGCTCTACAGTCTTACCGTGATTGCGAAATGGCTCTGAGGAGGGAACTGGATGTTTCTCCAAGTGAACGGACTGAAGCTCTGCATCGAAAATTGATGCGGGATGAACCCTTGGAAACGAAACGGAAGTCGTCGACTAATGTTGCGAACGAGCCGGAGTTGCCTTTGCAGGGCCGCTTGGCTGAGTGGGAGACGCTAAAGCAGGCTTGGGCGGAGGCCGAGTCGGGGCGGGCTCATTTGATCGTATTGGTGGGTGAAGCGGGAATCGGCAAATCACGCTTGGCGGAGGAGCTTTTTGTGGAGCTGGCTCGAGAAGGGGTGGCGACTTGCAAGACGCGTTCGTATTCGGCGGAAGGGCGTTTGGCCTACGCCCCTGTTTGCCAATGGATGCGTTCTTCCGTCTTGAAGCCTTCGTTGTCGGAGGTGGAACCTGTTTGGCTGACGGAGATTGCTCGGGTGATGCCGGAGATCCGTTCGGAGTTTCCGGATTTGCCGGAGTCGTCGGCTGAACAGGGAAATTGGCAGCGACATCTGTTGTTTGAGGCCTTGTCGCGGGTGATTCTGGCGAAGGATGAACCTCTGATGTTGTTGCTGGATGATATGCAATGGACGGATCAGGAATCGTTGGAGTGGCTGAGGTATTTGCTGCGTTTTGCTCCGAGAGGGCGGTTTTTGATTACGGGCACCATTCGTGAGGAGGAGTTAGCGCAGGATCACCCATTGCGTCATCTGATGTTGGAGTTACGCAGGGATGGTCAGTTGAGTGAAATACTGCTTGGGCCTTTATCCAGGGAGGAGGCATCTGACATCGCGGCGGGGGTGGCCGGACGAGAGTTGAGCGCTCGGGAGGCCTCGCAGCTGTACGAGGCGACGGAGGGAAATCCGCTGTTCGTGGTGGAGAGTGTGCGCGCTGGATTGCGGGGCGAAAAAGGGGCATCTCTTGATTCCTATGAAGGTTTGGATCTCGTGACGGTACCGCCGAAAGTGCACGCGGTGTTTGCCACGCGTCTGGCTCAGTTGAGTGGAGAGGCTCTGGAGTTTTCGCGAATCGCAGCGGTATTTGGGCGAGCGTTTACGATTGAAATGCTTCTCGATGTAAGCGGTGCGGAAGAGGAGGAGACGATACGCTTATTGGATGAGCTCTGGGAAAAGCGGATTATTCGAGAGCAGGAGGCGGGCTTGTATGACTTTACTCATGACAAGTTGCGTGAGGTGACCTACGAGCAGATCAGCACCCCGAAGCGGAGGATGCTGCATCGAAAGTCGTCTGATGTGTTAGAGAAGTTTTTCGCGGACGATTTGAACTCGGTCTCTGCTCAGCTTGCTTCTCACTACGAAGAGGCAGGCCAAGTGAGCAAGGCGATCGTCGCTTATCAAAACGCTGGGCGTTTGGCCAAGGAGTTGAATGCTAGTCGTGAGGCGATCCGCTTGTTTGAGAAAGCCCTTGCGTTACTGAAGACATTGCCGAGCTCTCGTGAACGGCTGGAGCTGGAGTTGGATCTGAATATGGATCTTGGTACGTGTCAGGTTTCTGAATACGGATATCATGCTCCTGGGGTTCAGCATATTTATGAGCGGTCTCAGGAATTGTGCTCCCAATTGGATCGGTCGACGACTCCTCCCGTCTTGCGAGCGCTTGCCCTCTACAATCTCACCACTGGCAGGTTACACAAAACTCTGGAACTCGGGGAATTGTTGGGGACGATATATGATGAGACCAATGACAACGTGTTGCTAGTCGAGTCGGAGTACGTTTTGGGCGTTGCCAATTTCTGGTTGGGAAATTTTGCGGAGGCTGCGGACAGGCTGCAGAATTCGATTGATTGTTACGACCCAGACGATCTGCATGCCCACCTGACGCTTTATGCGCAGGATCCCAAAGCGATTTGTGTCTGCCGTTTGGGATGGTGTCGCTATGTGCAAGGCCGCGAGGCGGAGGCGATCGAGTTGGTGAAGCGGTCGGTCGAGATCGGGAGCGAATTGAAGCATCCGCATACGGAAGGCTATGTGCTCTATTTTAGCGCCCAGGTTCTTGTGGAAGCAGGGGAGTATGACTTGGCCACTGAATTCATCGAGCGTTTCGACGACCTGAAAACGGATCACCAGCTTGGCTTTTGGGCGGTGCGAAGCGAGATGCTCAAAGGCTATATGGGCGTGGTCCGTTATCGTGATCCGGTGGCGATGGAGTTGTTTGAGACGAACTTCCGTCGCTGTGTAGATTTGAAGCCCACGATAAGCCTGTCTCTGTTTCTTGTTTATTATGCCGAGGCTTGTGTGTTGATGAGTCTGCCCAAGAGGGGACTGGAGGTCCTGGAGCAATACCGAAGTGCGGCGGCGGAGAGTGATGAGACGTTTTATAACGCGGAGCTTGCCCGGAAAAAGGGCGAGTTGCTTGAGCTTTGCGGAGAGGCAGCGGAAGAGAGCGAAGCCTTGTATCGGGAGGCGTTAGACTTGGCTCGTGCTCAAGGCGGAACGGTATTCGAACGCAAGGCTGCCGACAGTTTGCGAAGGCTTCGGGATAAGCAGGGAAATCGTTCTACAGCGGTGGAACGGTAAATATTCGGGATTTTTCCAAAACAAACTCTCTATGGAACGCTTAACAAACGCTTTGGGCGCTAGGCTGCTGGGGTAATTTCAACCACCTCGAACTTCTAACTCGAAAACGAAAGAATCCCCATGCGTATCAATAAGTCTGACGTGCCTGTTAAAATCGACGTTCCTGGAGCTGTCGCCCGCCAAGCTCTCGAATTTGGAGATGCCACTGGTTATAGCAAAATGGCCGGTGAATACTTCTCGATGGGAGCCGGAACCGATATCTCTGGCCTTCTCAAAGGCCTCGAAGGCGACATGTGCCAATCGCCCCATTGGGGCTATATGATCGAAGGTCACATGGTGATTTCTTACTCCGATGGGAGTGAGGAATATGCCAAGACAGGTGATCTTTTCTACTGGCCTGCAGGCCATACTGTAAGGGCGGAAGAGGACTCGGAGATTATCCTGTTCTCACCCCAGCACGAGCACTGCGCCGTAGTCGACCACATCCACGCTCAAGTCGCTGGCTAAGCGGCTTTTTCCAACGCAATCACACTTAACCCAACTTAATATGACCACGCTTGCCCAACCCAATATCGATTCGCTCAAAGCCTCCGTTCGCGGAGAGATCCTCCTGCCTGACGCTACTAACTACGATGAAGTCCGTGAAATTTGGAACGCCATGATCGATCGGCGTCCTTCGCTCATTGTGCGTTGTATGGGCGTCGCGGATGTGAAGGCCTGTCTTGCGTTTGCCAAGGAGTCCGGGATGGAAATCTCGATGCGTGGGGCGGGTCACAATATTGCCGGTACTGCTATCGCGGATGGACGCATGTTGATCGATCTTTCGAATCTGCGTTCAGTCACTGTTAACCCCTCTGCCCGTACAGTAACCGCTGGTCCGGGAGCGACTCTTGGCGATATCGATCATGAGACGAAGGAGTTTGGTTTGGCTGTGCCATTAGGGATCAATTCTACCACCGGAGTGAGTGGACTCGTGCTCGGCGGGGGTATCGGTTGGCTGACTCGCAAGCATGGGATGACTTCCGACAATTTGCTCTCGGCTCAAGTCGTGATGGCAGATGGGGAGGTGCTCGAAGCGAGTGAATCCGAAAATACGGACCTCTTCTGGGCGCTCAGAGGCGGCGGAGGGAACTTCGGCATCGTAACCCGTTGGACCTTCCGAGCTCATCCTGTTAGCATGGTAACTGCGGGCTTGGTTGTGTTTCCTGCGGAGGAACGCATGAGTGTTCTGCAGAAGTATCGCGAGTATGCTGTGACGCTTCCGAACGAAACTCCAGTTTGGGTCGTGCTCCGCCAAGCCCCGCCGCTTCCGTTCCTCCCTGAGGATGTACATGGAAAGGATGTGCTAGTGCTTGCCCTCTGCCACAATGGTGATTCGGCGGAAGGTATGGCGGTTGTGGATACGCTAAAATCGTTTGGCAATCCGGTAGGGGTGCACGCGGGTGAAATGCCGTTTGCAGGATGGCAGCAGGCGTTTGATCCACTCCTCACACCAGGTGCCCGCAATTACTGGAAATCGCACAACTTCACGGAGCTCTCGGATGAGTGCTTAGAAACTGTGATCGAGTATGCCTCTGCTTTGCCAAGCCCCGAGTGCGAGATCTTCTTTGGATACATCGAAGGATTCTGTAATGCGATCGACCCGACGGCGACCGCGTACAGCCACCGGCACACCAAGTGGGTCTTGAACATGCACGGCCGCTGGCAGGAGCCGAGTGACGACGAGTTCTGCATCCAGTGGGCCCGTGATCTGTTCGCTGCGACTAAGCCGCACGCTGCCCCCGGTGTGTACATTAACTTCCTGACAGGTGAAGAGACGGATCGAATCAAAGATGGCTTCGGCGTGAACTATGATCGTTTGGTCGAGGTGAAGTCGAAGTACGACCCAGATAACATCTTCAACTTGAATCAGAATATTAAGCCGAACTGAGCTCTTGAGGTAGCGTCCGGCCACCAGGCCGGACGAGGCGTGGGACAATGGCGCCCACGCCTTACCCGAGGGGGAGGCACGATCTATTCTGTATGGGTTTGAAAATTTAACCGAAGGGTTAATTTAAGGATATTGACGGGCGTTCCTGATTCGAGTTAGGTTAACCAAATGGTTAAGGAATGGCGTCTCGATCGAGTTTTTCATGCCTTGTCTGATCCGACGCGGAGAGGAATCTTGCAGGAGATTGCGAAGGGGAGTCCGTCGGTGGGGGAGTTGGGGAGGCCGTTTGAAATGTCAGCTCCGGCGATTTCGAAGCACTTGAAGGTGTTGGAGCAGGCTGAACTGGTGACAAGGGTGAAGGAAGGGACGGTGAATCGCTTTCGCCTCAATCCCGAGCCTTTTGCGGAGGTTAGGGATTTGCTGGAGGCTCTGACTCAGGTTTGGTTTGAACGCTTGGATCGTCCAGAAGAGGTCTTCGAAGACGACGAGTTGGAAGACCATTTGATATGAGCGTAGCGCTAAGACTCGAGCTGTATTCAGACTCATAGCTGGCGGTATGGTTTGCCAGGAGGCGTCGTTCATGGCAGTGCATTGCAGCATGACTTCCCATTGCCCCTCTGTCGTTCGAAAGCTGGTTCAGCGAGTGACTATTGTCGCTGCCTTGTTCTTCGTTTGCTCTGCAACCGCTAGGGAGAGGTGGCTGTTTCTCGGAGACAGCATTACGCAGGCGGGCCACTATGTGGATTATGTGGAGACTTGGTTTCTGTTAAACGAGGAGGACGCTCCGGAGATTCTGGGATTAGGGCTATCTAGCGAAACTATTTCAGGGCTTTCCGAGCCGGATCATCCTTATCCGCGCCCCTATGTGCATGATCGACTGGACAAGGTTTTAGAGCGGGTGAAGCCAGATTTGGTGTTTGCCTGTTACGGGATGAATTGCGCGATCTACCATCCCTTTTCGAAGGAGCGTTTTAATGCGTATCAGCGAGGAGTGAGGAAACTGGTCAGGAAGGTTCAAAAAGCGGGAGCCGAGGTAATCTTGCTGACGCCGCCACCTTACGCGGGCCGTGTTAAACCGAAGCCGGGACCAAGCGAAGGCGAGCCTTATGGATACAAGACACCGAGTCCTGACTATAACGAAGTGCTTGGTCGCTATGCGGATTGGATTCTGACGTGGCAGGGAAAAAAGGGGGTCCGGGCGTATTCGGTAAGAGAAGGAATCGAGGCCTATATGGAAAAGTGCTACCCGAAAGAGCCGGTGCACCCAAATGCGTTTGGCCACTACCTGATGGCTGAGTCGCTATTGGAAGCGTTGGGTAAAGAGTCAGGCTCGGAGCTTTTGGATACGGGGGTGAGTACGCGGGACGAAGATGCCCGATGGACGGAGCTTTACCAGCTCGTGAGCCAGCAGCGTAAGGCTTACGATATGGCTCTCATGAACGATATTGGCCATGGGAATCCAGGGGTGATGAAGCGAGTGAAGTACTCGCTCGCGGAGGGGGAAGCGAAGGCGGCGGAGCTGGAGAAAGAGATTCGAGCGTTGTTGGATGAGTAGGGCTGCCGCTTGCGGCAAGCCGCGGAAGCTGGATCTTGCAACGCGGTGCGGCGCAAGCGCCGAACCTACTTGGAAGGTTGTTGCGGACGGCCCGGCGGTCCGTCCCTACCTCTTTTTAGCCATGTAGATCTGGCCGGCGATGACGGCTACTACGAAGCCAACGAGGCCTACGGTTCCAATTGGGAATCCGAAGAGCACCTTGGTGGTGGCGGTGTAAGCGGCGGCCGATCCGGTGATGATGAGCGATATGCCCATGAGCACGTTCCATAGGACGCGTTTGCCGCCTTGTGGTAGTTCGTCTCCCAATACGCTCTTCGAATTCATCATGAGGAAGAAGGCGAGGAAGGAGATTGGCAGGAAGATGTAGCCGATAGTGGAGGTTACGATTGCTAGGAAAGCTTTCGACCCGCCGCTCCAGAGAAGGGGCCAGAGGATACCTGTCCCTCCGCAAAGAATGCCTACCTTGTGAACCATTCCTCCGTGGGGGACTCCCAGCATTTCCGAGAAGACGAAGCCGGAGATTAGCATCAGCATTGAAATGGTGGAAAGCGCCATAGCAAGGACGCCGATGCCGAAAACGGTGTTAGAGAAAGCCTTGTTCTCGGTGAGAGTTGAGAGGGAGTTGGCGAAGGCTCCGGTGTCGCGGTTGATGAGAAGGGCGGCGATGCGTTTTTCGCCATCACTGAGGGTTGCGGAGAAATCTGGATTCGCTGCTGCTGCGGAGTCGCGGCCGGCGATCATGCCGGAGTAAGCTCCGTAGCCTTTATTGGTTTCGTCGACTTGAACGATGCCGTTTTCTTCGATGAGCAGACCTTCGAATGGCTTGCCGTGGAACATGTAGGCGGCGGCGATCACGACGCAGGAGACTGCGATCACAAATGGGATGACCATGCCGGTGGAGAGGTCGAAGATGGCGAGGCCACGGTGGTCCTTTTTCCAGCCTTTGTTGAGCATTGAGTAAGGGAGCAGGAAGGTCATGTTGATTCCAACTGCAGCTGAAGCGGCCCCGATGAGGCGTGTCCGTTGGGCGGATACGATTTGCTCGGTCCAGTAGTCGCGTGCTTCCGGGTCGAGTGTGGCGAGGAATGCTTCGTAAGTTTGGGCAGGGCGGAACCAGGTGCCGAAGTCGGGGATGAAGCCGACTAGGACTTCGCCCATGGAGAAGTCTTCGGCGGAAGTGGCGAGCTTGATGACAACGCCCATGAAGCTGATGACGATACCGGCGACCACGATCTTGAGCGTCCATTCGTAGATCTTGATGCCGAGACCCTTGCTGCCGTAGCAGAGGGTGATGCCAGTCACGATGGCGAAGATGATGATCGATACGAGGTACTTGCTGCCGTCGCCCGTGGCGTTGGCGAATGCCTCTGGCATTAGGTTTTGGCTGAGCGCTGCGTAAGCGAGAGAGTATTGCGGGAGGACCCAGACGAGGTTCGCCATCATGGAGGCGATGAGCCAGCCCCAGGCGAGCACAGGGTTGATGTTATCCTTAAGGGAGCGGAAAGGGGAGGCCTCGGTGGAGAGGGTGACGTAGGAGATGGCCGAGAGCATGATGACCCCCATGATCATCGCGAGCATCTGCACCCACATGAACTCGTAGCCGCCGATGACGCCAAGGAAGAGCGCCCCGGAAAGTGAACCGCCGCCGAGGGTGATCGCGCTTTGCAACCAGCCCGGTCCGGAGAGTTTCGTGTAGGTTTTGAGGGTCGCGAGTCCGCCTTCTTTTTTGGCGTCACGAAGCATTTCTAGCTCTTGGGAGGCTCGATCTTGGCTCATTAAGTCTTGGGGGGCTGAGGGATTGTGAGTTGCCTAATTTTAGTAGGATAAACAGGCAACTAGGCAAATTGAATGTAGCAGCTTTTGCCAACTGAAGGCTTTGAATAAGCGCTTCAGAAAGGTCTTGTCAAGGGGACTCAGTTCGCGGTAGCTCTAGAAATACGTTTTTAGGCAAAACTATAAAAACAGGCAAATCAGCATGGTTTGCCTATTTCTGCCTCCTCCAATTTAGCCCTAGGAATTTAAGATATGTCCAAGAAACAGTACAGATTTGGTGTCGTTGGTACCGGAATGATTTCGGAGTTTCACGCTCAGGCTTTTGCGGCCATGGAGAATGCAGAAATGGTCGCCGCTTTCGATATGAACCCGGAGCGGGCGGCTGCATTTGGTGAGAAACATGGCTGTGCGAGCTATGGGGATCTAGACTCTTTCTTGGCCCACCCGGAACTAGATGCGGTTACCATTTGTACGCCGAGTGGGGCTCACTTGGATCCGGCTCTAGCGGCGGCGAAGGCTGGCAAGCATGTGATAGTTGAAAAGCCTCTTGAGGTGACCATCGAGAAGATCGATGCGATGAAGAAGGCTTGCGAAGAGAGCGTGACGCAGCTGATCAGTATCTTACCGCGCCGCTTCTATCCTTCAACGAAGGCGCTCAAGTCAGCGATTGATGAAGGACGTTTTGGACAACTGACTTTAGCGGAGGCTCAGATCAAATGGTACCGTACGCAGGAGTATTATGACAGTGGTGCGTGGCGTGGTACTTGGGCACTTGATGGTGGCGGCGCTCTGATGAATCAATCGATCCATACCATCGACTTGCTTCTGCATTTGATGGGACCAGTGAAGCGTGTATCGGCATTTGCAGGACAAGAGGCTCACACGCGAATCGAAGTTGAGGATGTGGCGGTCGCTATTCTCGAGTTCGAAAACGGAGCCCGTGGGGTGATTCAAGGGTCGACGACTTGTTATTCCAAGACGGGGCATCCGGCGCAGGTGCAGATCTGCGGTATGGAAGGATCGGTCTTCATGGTGGACGAGCAGTTCTCGGTTTGGGACTTCAAGGATGAGCGTGAAAGCGATGCCAAGGTTCTCGAAGAGTTCGGCTTGAATGCGGACCAAGGCGGTCAGGGCGCGGCGGATCCGAGCGCGATCGATTTCTCGTGGCATCAGCGGAATTTCGAAGAGGCGATCGCTGCTATTGAAGAGGGCCGCGAATCGATCGTGGGCTGCGAAGAAGGCCGCAGGCCGGTAGAGCTGATTTGTGCGATTTACAAGTCGGCTCAAAGTGGAGGCCAAGTGGTCGAACTTCCGCTGGAAGCGACACCAGATTTCAAAAACTTCGGAGAAGGAAAGTAGCGGGTCCATCCAGGAAAAGGCATGAATCATTTGCCCACGAAGTTCACTAAGGCTCACGAAGTATTAAAACATAACTTCGTGATTCTTCGTGTCCTTGGTGGGAAACAAAACAACTTCTAAGATAGTTAGGTAAGTAAGTATGTATCTCACAGGATTTGCAGACGAAGCGGCGCAAGATATCGAGGGCCAGATTAAGGCCACTAAGGAGCTCGGCTGGAACGCCATCGAGTCTCGTAACATATCGGGCAAGAACATTCATGATATCTCTGACGAGGACTTTGATGTCGTGTATGGAAAACTTCAAGACGCTGGTGTGAAGATCAATTGCTTCGGTTCGGCGATTGGCAATTGGGCGAAAAATATCTTGGATCCCTTCGAGATTACTATCGCTGAGATCGAGCGTGCGATTCCTCGTATGCAACGATTGGGTACGGACTTAATTCGCATCATGAGTTATGCTCGTTGTGAAGGGGAGGAGCAGTACAAAGAGGAACGTTTCCGTCGCCTCCGCGAAATCGTAAAGCGTTTCAATGACGCAGGTCTGACTCCGGTACATGAGAACTGCATGAACTACGGCGGTATGAGTGCGGCTCACACGCTCGAGCTTGTTGAGAATGTTCCGGGACTTCGGTTGGTCTTCGATACCGGTAACGGACCGTTCAACAAGGACTACTCTACGCCGGATCTACGTTGGCAGAACAGTTTGGAGTTCTACAACAAGGTTAAGCAGCACGTCTCTTACATTCACATCAAGGATGCGAATTCACCAGAAAGTGGAGAGAAGGAAGTCTACACGATGCCGGGCGAAGGGCAGGGGGATGTGGTCGAGATCATGAAGGATCTGAAGGCTAGCGGTTACGACGGCGGGATCTCGATCGAGCCGCACTTGGCGGCAGTGTTCCACGATCCGTCTGCAGTGAACACTGAATCGGATAAAAGCTACGAGCTCTACGTCGAGTATGGGCGCCGCATGATGGCGATTTTGGATGGAATCGGGTATGAGCGGTCACTGTATTAGGTTTGTAGGAGGGCAACGCTCCGTCGTTGCCGAAATCACCAGCACAAATATCACGGCAACGACAGAGCGTTGCCCTCCTGCCTAAAGCAATGGCAGTACTGACTGATAGAGTTAAGAAGTGGATCGCCAAGGATATCAGCCTTGGCGTCTACCCACCGGGATCGAAAATGCCGACCCGGATGGAGCTGATGCAGAAGTACAATATTGCACGTGCGTCAGCGGATAAGGTTGTCAGTCAGCTTGTGGCGGAAGGGCTGCTTGTCTCGGCCCGTGGATCCGGAACCTATGTGGTGGATCCGAAGAACGATACGCCGTATTTGTATATTATTTTGAATACGGAAAGCGAGTGCTCGGAAGCGAACCGTTTTCATTCCCAGCTTTCCTTAATGCTGACGAAGGTGTCAGGCAACCTGGAGCACAGCATGTTGGGGAGCGGCGACCTTGAAAACCACTTTAGCTCGATCCTCAAGAACGTGCGTAGCCACGTGATCTGGAGTCGTCCATCGATCAAGTCCTATGGGGATATCGCGACCTTGCACCGTGCTGGGGTGAGGCAGGTTTTGGTGAACCGACCGATCGCGACCTACAATTACGCGAGTACGGATACGAGGAAGGCCTTGGCGGATGTGTTCGAGATCATCAGCAGTCGACGGCAGGGAGCGAGCTTTGGTTTGGTTGCTCCGCCCATCGATTTGGAAGAGAGCTTTCTGGCGGAGCGTGAGTTGTACTTTCACGAGATGATTCATGAGCACAGCGGCCGACTTAACTTCATGGGGCGCGTTAGCGATAAGTCTCCCAGTGAAATCTTGCGGGTGACGCGTGAGGCTCTGGATCGAGTACACGAGCTCGACTACTTGTTTGTGCCAGATTTCGCCATGGTACCCTTTGTTGTAGCTCTCGCAGCGGAGCGCGGAATCGTGCTCGGCAAGGGCCTCAACCTGATCACGATTGACTGGGACGAGGAACGCGAAGGCGTGATTTGTATCAAGCAGGATTGGGATACCATGCTACACTGTTCGGTCGAATGGGCACGTTCCCGATCCATGGAGCCATTCCAAAAGCTAGTGCCTGCCGAGGTGCTGGCGTAACGCTCTACTCAACCTCTGACAGGTCGATTACTGATATTGTGTAGGGCTTGCTGTGTCCGGTGTTCTTCATTCCCGCTTCAACCATGAGGTCGAAGTTGGAAATGTAGAGGCGTCCCTTGTGCACCATCAAATCGGCTGGTTGATCGAGTTCTCCGTTTGCGCCATTGTTATCTGGATATTCGGCGATCACAGAAACGTCTTTGTTTGTATCCACTTTCAGGATTTGGTTCTGAGAAAACCCAGCAAGGTAAAGGTTACCCGCTTCGTCGATATCGATGCCATCAACCCCTGCAGTGTTTGGGGCTTGGGCGTAAACTTCGCTTGAAGCGACTGTTCCGTCGCTCTTGAGGGTGAGCCTATAAATCGTGCCATCGCCGAAGTCGCCGACGAATAAGTCTCCCGCTTTGTTGAAGACCAAGCCGTCCAGACCGAACTGTTTCTTCGGGTTTTGGGTTTCGGCGGTGAAAATCAGATTGGGATCCGAGAGGTCGTTGTTCACCTGAATGTTTCTGTCGGTCTCCTTGAAGCGATAGACGCCTCCGGTATTTTTGCCGGTTTCGACTTTTGGCATCATCGCGATTGTCACGTAGAGGGCTCCGTCTTTGTAGCGCAGGCCGTTTGGCCCGTTGAGGCCTTTGGCTACGACTTCGGTTTTCTCGTGCTGGCCATTTTTGAAAGTCATCCGCAGCAAACGTCCGTGGGGGCCTTGGTTCGCGTTTACGAAGAGTGATCCGTCGGGAGCGTAGGCGATTCCCATTGGGCGGGCGGACGCCTTGCCGTTTGCTCCAGGAACGTCGGCGAGTTTCGAGACGGTTCCGTCCTTCGAGATGCTAACGAGGATTCCAGGGAATCCGCCTTTGGCGTAATTGGGGCACGATAGCGTGATGCTTCCATCCGGAGCAACTGCTAGCGCGTCTGGCGTTGGACAATACTCGGGCAGCTCAGCGAAGAGCTTTGCTGGAGTCTGGGCGTGCAGAGCTGGAGGGAGTGCTGAGCAAGCGGCTATCGAGAGTACGAGTGTAAGGTGTTTGATTCGTTTCATTGGGTTTGGCGTAAAAACTTCTCAGTTTATTAAGCCAGAACACCCGCGACGATTTCACGATTATTCAGATGCACTATTCGCCTCTTCGTTTGCAGTTATTGGCGGTCGATATTGCTGAGTGAGTTGGGCGGTTAGCCGATTCTAATCGGCTCAGGATACAGCCTTTTGTGAGCCGAATCGTTGTCGCATTCGGCTCATGCTCCCAATTATTGATCTCCTAGAATCAGGGAGGTGTCGGCTTTAGCCTTCGGCGAGTTTCTTTGCTAGTTGAGGAATCTCCTCAGCAGGAAGAGCTGATATCGATTCGGTTAGCTCGTATCTCTGCTTTCCGGGGTAGACGACCCATAGGTGATCCAGCGACAGATCTTGAAGAGCGGTGTTCATCGAGCGGGTTTTTCCTGGCGCGTCGCTGTGTTTGAACTCGAAACCGTAGCGTTTGCCGCGGTGGATTATCAAGAGGTCTAATTCTGCTCCGGAATGGGTTGCCCAGAAGTAGGCTGAGCGGCTTGGAAAACTCGCTAGAATTTGCTCTATGGCAAACCCCTCCCAAGACGCTCCGAGCTTTGGATGGCCGAGGAGGTCCCGTTTATCCTCGAGTTCAAGTAGCGAATGAAGGATGCCTGAGTCTCGTATGTAGATTTTGGGAGATTTGAGTTGGCGTTTCTTCAGGTTCTCGTGCCAAGGAGGCAGGACGCGAATGACGTAGGCATTTGCAAGTGTATCCAGATAACGCTTCGCAGTCGGTTCGCTTGTGCCCAAAGACCTGGCGAATTCGGCTCCATTCCAAACTTGGCCGTGGTAGTGGGCGATCATTGTCCAAAACCGTCTTAGCGTTTCGGCTGGGATGTTGATGCCGAATTGCGGAATGTCTCTTTCTAGGAACGTGCGGATGAAGTTTTGGCGCCAAGATGAAGATGCCTTTTCGCTTTTTGAAAGGAAAGAGCGTGGGAATCCACCGCGCTGCCATAGAGTGTGAAGGGAGTCGCTTCCGGTTTCGCTGAGGTCGAAACCAACGAGGTCGATGAGAGCGACCCGGCCCGCTAGAGATTCCGAGACTCCGCGAATTAGATCTGGAGAAGCGCTTCCTAGAAGGAGGAAGCGAGCTGGCTGATCTGGGCGGTCAAGAAGGACTCGCAGTGTTTCGAACAAACTGGGGACACGCTGGATTTCATCTATGACGACCAATCCTTTCAGTGGAGAAAGCGCTTGTTCAGGGGATTCCAGTCGCCGCCGATCTACAGCACTCTCAAGATCGAAGAATGAGCAAAGATCCTCACCTTCTGCGACAATTCGGGCTAAGGTTGTTTTTCCACATTGTCGTGGACCCGACAAAGCGACTGCGGGGTGACTTTCGAAACCTTCTTCTATCGCTTGGAGATATCTTGGGCGGTTGAGCATCTGTTTTGGTAACCTTGAAAAACTAAAATCAAATGTTAGAATTTCAAGGTAAAACATATCGACTTCCTTTGTTCTCTTTCGCTACTAGGCGTGCCGCGGTGGGCTCGCCCTACCTTTACGAAAAAAGGCGTCGGTCCGTAGACCGACGCCTTTCATTTAGCAGATATGGATATAAAAGTTTATCCGATCACCGCGACGACTTCGTTTTCCTCGGCTGCGGAGCTGAGAGGGATGGTGTCGCCTTCGACGGCTTGGCCGTTGACGGTGAGGCTCTTGATGCCCTTGGACTTTCCTTCTGGGTTTTGAACCGTGATGTTGAAGGTCTTGCCGCGGAATTTGCGAGTGACCTTCAATTCTGGCCATGCGGTTGGTACGCATGGGTCGATCTGTAGGCCTTCGTAGTCTGGCTTGATGCCGGCGAAGCCTTGGGAGATGGTGAGGAAGGTCCACGCTGCGGTACCAGTGAGGCCAGCGTTCTTGGCTTCACCTGGAGTGGCGGCGTCCTTACCGGCGATCATCTGCGAGTACATGTATGGCTCGCCACGGTAGGTCTCGATCTTGTCTTCCTTGGCCGCTGGGCAAACGCTGAGGTAGTACTCGTATGCGCGGTCGCCGTTGCCGAGTTGCATGAGAGCGAGGTGGATCCAAGGGTTGTTGTGGCAGAAGATACCTGCGTTTTCCTTGTATCCAGGTGGGTAGGACGAAACCTCACCGAGGTGGAGGTGGTAAGTCTGGTAAGGTGGCTGCTGAAGTACGCAACCGTCTTCGGTGTAGAGGTGCTCGTGTACGGCATCGAGAGTCTTCTCGGCGCGGCCGTTGTCGGCTCCGGCTCCACCCATGACGAGCCAACCTTGGGATTCGATGTAGATCTTACCTTCTTCGTTCTTGTGGGAACCGATTGGCTCCTTGTAAGTGTCGAAGGCGCGGAGGTACCAGTCACCGTCCCAACCTTGAGTTTCGACGGCTTCGAGCATTTCGGCGTGAGCGGCTGCGGTTTCTTCAGCCTTGGCGTCAGCACCGATGAACTTGTAGAGACCTTGCAGATCGAGACAGGCCTTGAGGAAGAGACCGGCGATCATGAGAGACTCGGCTACTTCTTCGGCTGTGTTGTGAGACGCTGTTTGGAAGGACTCGTTTGGTTCGGTGGAGAAACAGTTGAGGTTCAAGCAATCGTTCCAGTCGGCGTGCCCGATGAGCGGGAGATTGTGTGGACCGCGGTTTTCGAGCGTGTAGCGGATGGAGAGTTCGAGGTGGTCGAGGAGAGTTGCTGTCTTCTCTTCGACGTCTGCGTATCCAACTTTCTCATCCAAGATGCCGACATCGCCTGTTTCGCGAATATAAGCGGTGGTGGAGAGGATGAGCCAGAGGTGGTCGTCCATGAAGCCGCCGCCGATCTCGTCGTTGCCCTTCTTTGTGAGTGGCTGGTATTGGTGGAAGCAGAGGCCGCTAGACATCTGTGTAGCGGAGATGTCGAGGATACGTTGGCGAGCCTTGTCCGGTACCATGTGGACGAAACCGAGAAGGTCTTGGTTTGAGTCGCGGTACCCCATGCCACGGCCGATGCCGGACTCGAAGAGAGAGGCGGAGCGGCTGAGGTTGAAGGTAGCCATACACTGGGCTTGGTTCCAAGCGTTACCCATGCGGTTCATAATCGGGCAAGGCGTCTCGACTTGGAAAGTGGAGAGCTGGTCGTCCCAGAGGCCATTGAGCTTAGCGAATGCTTCGTCGACTGCAGACTCGTCGGAGTACTTGTCGAGGATGGCGTTGGCTGGTTCCTTGTTGATGACGTGAGGCGCTATGTATTTCTCGCCGGATACAGTGACGTATGCGAGGATGTAAGAGTGCTTGGTAGACTCGCCTGGTTGGAGAGTGATCTCGTGGTAGTGAGAACCGATTGGGTTCCAGCCGAAGGCTTGTGTGTTGTTTGGCTGGCCTGCGAGCACTGCCTTTGGTTCGTGGATACCGTTGTGGACGCCTACGAAATCGTCGCGGCTGGTGTCGTAACCATCGATGTCGCGAGTGGAGGCGAACATGGTGTAGTGGTCACGACGCTCGCGGTACTCGGTCTTGTGGAAGATTGCGTTCTTCTCGATTTCAACTTCGCCGATCGAGTAGGTGCGCTGGAAGTTGGTGGAGTCGTTTTGCGCGTCGTAGAGACAGAACTCGACGAAGGAGAAGAGCTTGAAGGTCTTTGGCGCGTCGCTGTTGTTGGTAAGCGTTGTTTGCCAGATTTCGAGGTTCTCTTCGGGGGGTACGAAGATGAGTACGCTCGCTTCAAGACCGTTCTTGGAAGAAGTGATGCGAGAGTAGCCGAGGCCGTGGCGGCACTCGTACGAGTCGAGTTCTGTCTTGACCGGCTTCCAGCCTGGATTCCAAACGGTGTCGCCATCCTTGATGAACAGGTAGCGGCCGTTGTTGTCGTATGGCATCTCGTTGTAGCGATAGCGGGTGAGACGACGTAGGCGGGCGTCCTTGTAGAAGGAATAGCCACCGCCGGTATTCGTGTTCAACGCGAAGTACTCGTCCTGACCTAGGAAGTTCAACCAAGGCAGCGGCGTGTCTGGACGCGTGATAACGTATTCACGATTTGGATCTTCGAAATGTCCGTATGGATTGCTCATTGTGATGAGGTGTTTAGGTGAAAGGTGTTTAGTCTTTAGGTGACGTGGGTTGTTAAAGGTCAATTGGGTGCTCTTCTTCTGCTTCTACTTCTTTATCTTCATCTTTTTTTGAAGAAGAAGGAGGTGAAGAAGCAGAAGAAGAATTTGAAACTATGCTCCGGCGGGTACGGCAGCGCCCATGATGACTTCGATTTGGGAGCCGTCTTTGAGTTTGTCGGTTGGGACGAGGGTGCCGTCGATGGTTTGGCCGTCTACGGTGAGGCTGGCCACGCCAGTTTCTGCTCCGTCTGGGTTCTTGACCGTGATGTTGATGTTCATGCCACGGAAGAGGCGGGTTGCTTCGTATCCAGGCCATGAGGACGGTAGGCATGGATCGATGCGAAGCCCTTCGAGTTCGGCTTTGATGCCGAGGATGTAGGCGGTAGATGAGTAATACGCCCAGGCAGAGGTGCCGGAGAGCCAAGGGAGGCGAGCGGCACCGTGCATCGGGCTGTAGCGTGCGTGTGTGGATTGGCAGTGCACGTATGGCTCGCTTTGGCGGATCTCAGCTTTGTCGTTGAATTTGGCTGGATTGAAGGCGTTGTAGTACTCGTACGCGGAGTCGCCCTTGCCGAGCATGGCTTCGGCCATGACGACCCAACCTTGCGGGTGGTTGAAGATACCTGCGTTTTCCTTGGTGCCTGCGTTGAAGAGGCGCGCGGCCATGATTTCGACCGGCATGGTCTCGACTGGAGGCGCGCAGAGTTGGGCTCCGTAGTCGGTGGCGAGGTGCTCTTTGACTGACTCCATACAGATGCGAGCTTGCTCTTCAGTGGCGGCTCCGGAGATGACGGCCCAGATCTGTGTATTCAAATAGATGGCACCTTCCTTGGAATCGTGAGTTCCGTAGACTGTACCGTCGTCGGCGATGGCCCAAATGAAGCGATCCTTTGACCAGCAGGTTTTTTGGATCGCTGCGTCGAGGATCTTTTGCTGGAGAAGTGCCCACTCGGCTTCTTCAGGGAGGTTGAGCTTGTTGGCGATGTCGGCGTAGACGCCGAGGCCATAGCGGACTTGGAAACCAACGAAGAGGGACTCGCCGTTGTAGCCGAGCTTGAGACAGTCGTTCCAGTCGGCCGCTAGGCCGCAAGGGATACCGTTGGCTCCGGAGCGTTCGAGGTTGAACTCGAGGGCACGACGGAGGTGACCGAGAACGGTGGCTTCACCTTCGTCGGCGTATGGAAGAACCTTGTTGTAGAAATCGAGATCACCCGTTTCGCCAACGTAAGCAGGAACTGTATTGAAGAACCAGAGACAGTCGTCGGAACGGAACTCTTCCTTCGGCGGCATAGGCGTGTTGCCTGGTTCGTGGTCGAATGGTTTGACGACTGGGAGAGCTCCGCCGTTTGAGAACTGGCCGGTGAGCATGAGCTCGAGGCGCTTGCCGGCTTCTTCTGGAATTGCTGGGAGAACGGCTATGATGTCCTGAACCGTGTCGCGGAAGCCGAGGCCGTTGCGGTGTCCGCCGTAAACGAAGGACGCGGAGCGTGACCACGTGTAGGTGATGAGAGAGTTGTAGGCGTTCCAGACATTGACCATTGAGTCGAAGTCGGCGTCGGGAGTCTTAGCAGTGAGGGCTCCGAGGCGGGAGTGCCAGAAATCCTTGAGCTTGGCGAATTCCGCGTCGACGCGTTCAAGGCTGCTGAATTCTTCGACGGCGGCCTTACCTTCGATGGAAGCCTTGCCGACGCCGATCATGACGAGCAGCTCTTTGGATTCGCCCGGTGCGAGCTCGATTTCTGTGCGAAGAGCGGAGCAGGAGTTTTCGCCGTAAGTGGTGGATCCGGTTGATTCACCGGACGCGACCACGTCTGGCTTGGCGTAGCTGCCGTAGGTGCCAATGAAGGTTTCGCGTGAGAGATCGTATCCGGTAATTGGTGACCCGAGGAGGGTGGTCCAGCTGAGCATGGCATTACCGTCGCGCTTGATGGATGCCCAATCGTGCGGAAGGTTGTCATTGACCGCCATTTGAGCGAAACCGTCCTGATAGGTGGCCTTGCCGATGTACTGGGAGTACTGGAGATTGAATTGGTCCTGGTCGATGTTCCAGTGGTTGGTGAACTCGCAGTAAGTGAAGACGGAGAGTTTACGTGGAGCGGAGCCAGTGTTAGTTACTTTGAGTTTCCAGTACTCGAACTTTTGGCCGACCGGGACGAAGTAGAGCGTCTCGGTCTTGATGTCGCTGTATTCAGATTCTATCGACGTGTAGGCTGTACCGTGGCGGCAGGTGGTCTTGTACTCGTCGAGAGGCTTGCCGACAGGCTGCCAGCTGGTGGACCAGAAGTCGCCAGATTCTTGGTCGCGGAGGTAGAAGTAGCGGCCGGGCTGGTCCATCGGGACGTTGTTGAAGCGCAGGCGAGTGAAACGGCCTTCGGATGCGGAGCGGAAAAAAGAGTAGCCGCCGGCATTGTTTGAGATGATGGCTCCGTACTCTGTGGTTCCGAGGTAGTTGGTCCAAGAGCGGGGAGTGTCTGGGCGGGTGATGACGTACTCGCGTGCGTCGTCGTCGAAGTGGCCGTATTTCATGAAGGTTTTGTGAGGGAGGGTTTGATGCAGGTTTACGCTAGGTACATTGGGTTGAAGAAGATTGAGCGTAACCCCGCGGATTGAATAACCCCTGCGTGCGGAACGTCAGCCGCTGCCCGGAAGCCGGAGGCGGTTCAGGAGTATGCCCTTACCATGGCACAGACACGATGCTTCTTTCAAGGGGCTGAGGCCGCGTTCATCTGGGAGAGTGGGCTATTAGGGCACTCTTGCTATAGCGCAAATGGGGTTGAGATGCGCTGGATGAAGTTGGGTTGGGGTGTGTTGCCTCGCGGGGTGCGAGGTGTAACGGCAATGACGGAGCATTGCCCTCCTAGTTGTGGAATAGGTTCCACCCTCCTGGGGGCTCAGTTGTGGGCGGTTTCTTTGCTGAAGACGTTGAGCTTGTTGTCTTGGAGGAAGTCGACGAGTTGCTGATCGAGTTCGAGCAACTGGTAGTGGAGCGGGCAGGGGTCGTCGTTGTTGCACTTGTCTGCTCCGAAGGGGCAGGCGATACGGTCGCCTACTTTTTCAAAATTGGAAACGATGTCTAAAAGGCTGATTTCGGATGGTGGGCGGGCGAGCCAGTAGCCGCCTTTGGGGCCGGGGGCTCCGTCTACGAGTCCGGCTTGGGAGAGGGCTACGAGGAGCTTGGCGACGATGGGCTGTGGAAGATTGCGGGCGGAAGCGACGTCGCGTGAGTTCAGGCGGGTATGCCCCTCGTCGTAGACCTCGGCGAGGTGGCTCATGGCCATGATGGCGTTTTGTGATGTCTTTCCGTATTTAAGCATGTTTTTCGGCGTCCTTCTCCAAGGAGACCTCGCCGGAGAAAATCGGCATCGCGACTCGGATCGCTATGGTGTAGATCATGAGCCCTGCGGCCCAGATGCCGGCTGTGACGCGCCATTCGATTCCGTTTGGCGTGTACTCGACGATTTCGTGGAGCGTTGATGGAATGAAGCCTGGGATAATGAGGCCCATGCCCTTTTCAATCCATATACCTGCAAACGCGAGTCCGCAGGCAAGTATTAGCATAACTGGATGCTGGGTTACGTTCGGCCTCATAAGCAGGATGGCGGCGAGGATGGTCAGGGCGATGGAACTCCAGATCCAGGGGACGAGGGCGTTGTGGCCGTGCAGGCCGAAGTAGAGGTAGTGGGCGGCGGCGGTGTGCGAGCCTCCGGTGTAGAATTCGGTGAACACTTCCGAGGCGAGCATGAGCAAGTTGATCAGGATCGTGACACGCATGATGTTGACCAGGATGCGGATGGCTCCGTCGCCCACCTTGTAGTCGCTGAGGTAGCGGATCGCTTCGAGGGCGAGAATGATGAATGCCGGCCCGGAAACGAAAGCGGAAGTGAGGAAGCGAGGGGCGAGCAGGGCGGTGTTCCAGAAGGGGCGTCCGCCGAGTCCTTGGTAGAGGAAGGCGGTCACGGTGTGGATGGAGATGGCCCAGCCGATGGAGAGAAAGACGACGGGAATGTAGAACTTGGGGTTGGGCCGCTCGCCGCGGTAGCGCTTGTAGAGTAGGTAGCCGCAGATGTGGAGATTGAGGAGGAGGTAGCCGTTGAGCACGATGACGTCCCAAGTGAGCATGGACACCGGAAAGTGGAATTTTCCGATGCCGGGAAGCATGTGCCAGAATCGGTCTGGGCGTCCTAGGTCCACGACTACGAAGCTGATGCACATGACGATGGCGGCGATGGCTAGGAGTTCCCCGATGATGACCACGTCGTGCATGTCGTGATCATGGTAGAGGTAGGCGGGGATAACCATCATGACGCCCCCGGCGGCGAGGCCGACCATGAAGGTGAAGTTGGCGATGTAGAGGCCCCAGGAGACGTGGTCGGTCATGTTGGTCACGCCCATGCCCATGGTGACTTGGGTGGCCCAGGCGTTGAGGCCGACGAGGGCGATGGCGGAGAGTCCGATCATCCAGGCGTAGAAGAGCCAATTGCCCTCGGTCGCCATGACCATCATGCGCCAGATGAAGCGCGGGTAGCTGTTGAGGTGCCCGGGGATGTGGGGTGAGAGGGCGTTTTCTGGGGCGGGCTTATTCATCGAAGAAGTAGTAGAAGCTTGGTTTGGTGCCGAGTTCCTCCTTCAGCACGAAGACGCGTTTGTTTTCCAGGACCCAGCGGATCTCGGATTCGGGATCGAGAAGGTTGCCGAAAACGCGCGAGCCGGTTGGGCAGGCCTCGAGGCAGGCGGGGAGTTTGCCTTCGCGAGTCTTGTGCATGCAGAAGGTGCATTTCTCCATGACGCCTTGCGGGCGGATACGGTTGGAGAGGTAGCCCTGCACGGGGTTGATTTCTTCTTTGGGAATCTCCGGTTTGGTCCAGTTGAAGCGGCGGGCGTGGTAGGGGCAGGCCGCTTCGCAGTAGCGGCATCCGATGCACCAGTTGTAGTCTACCGCGACGATGCCGTCCTTTTCTTTCCAGGTGGCTTCCACCGGGCAGACGTCCACGCAGGGCGGGTTGTCGCACTGCTGGCATTGCACCGGCATGTAGAACGAGTCCGACTTGGGGACGGGGCCCTTGTAGTCGACTTTTCCGTGCTCGATATCGAGGGAGCCCTTTTTCATTTCGAGCACGCGGATATAGGAGTTGCCGCTGGCTCGGTCGTGATTGTTTTCGTAGTGGCAGGCTTGGGCGCACTTGCGGCAGCCCACGCAGATGGATAGGTTGAGGGCGTAGCCGAATTTCACGCCCAGCTGGGCCTTGGTGTCGGTTATTTGAACGTCGGCGCCGTAGTCCTTTTTGGCATCTTCCTCGAGTCGCTTGATGACTTTCTGCATCTGCTCGGGCTTGAGCTCGGTGTAGTGTTTCTGGAGGAATTCGTCGATGGACTGGTCGGCTGCCCAGCTGGCGAGGGGAGCGATGGCTTTGGCGAATGCGGCGGCTCCGAGGGTTGCCCCGATGCCTTTGACGACGGTGCGGCGACTGATGCCGGAGGATTTATTCTCTTCTGTCATGGCGTCGGTTTAGTGAGGGTGTCCTTGTTTTTGTTTGATCAGCTCGATGTCCTTCGGAGGAAAAACGGGGATGAGCTGAGGGTAGGCAGGGGCATGCGGGTCGTGGCAGACGTTGCACGCATTGCGGGTGCGGGGGCCGCGGCTGAGATCCCAGTATCCGTTCATACCGCCGTGGGAGCCGTTGGTATAGTCGCGGAACTGAGGGCCGTGGCACTGGGCGCAGAGCTGCATGGTGTTTTCGAAAGAGACGGCGGAACCGTCGGCGAGACGGAGGGTGTCGTAGTTGTCTGCGTTGTGGCAGCTGAGGCAGGATAGCGAGCCGTGCTGCTTTTTCAGGCCTTGGTGAAATTCGTCGAGGTCTTCGGGGAGTTTCTGGTCGGTCTGCGGAGAGCGAGTGGTGTGGCAGGTCGTGCAGGCGACTTCGGTCTGGCGACCGGACTTCGAGAGGTCGGCGAGCACGGTGGGGGTGGCGGGGGTGCCTTGGATGGTGACCTCGTGCCTGATGCTCTTATCTAGAGTGACCTCTATGTTGGCGGGAGCGGAGGCTTCTTGGAAGGAGGCGAAGGATCGTTGGTAGATCCACCAACCGCTAGCGAACACGATGGCAACAGCGACGATGGTAGCCGGGGCAATGAGGGGTGAGGCTTTCATCTTCTAGGGACCTTGCTAATCCTAGGAGGTTTAATCAAGATAAAAAGGTATTTAAATATTGAACTCTCTGAAAAAACCGTCATGAATCGGAGACAATGAGCAATCCTCGCCCATGGCATACCCCTTTGAGCAGCCTGGTGGTCACACTTTCGCAAGATGTGGAGCTAGCTGCGGACGCGGAGCGTGTCATACGCGAGCACAAGTCGATTTCTACTGCACCCCGCGAAGGGATTTACCTTCCAGTCCTCATCGAACACGTCGATGCCCGCCCCCTTCACGACTGGTTGGAAGCTCTCGCGGGAGTGCAGCAAGTCGACGTTGCTTTCGTTTCGACTGAAACCCCTCGTTAACCCCATGCCCCTATGAGCTTAGACCGTCGTCACTTCCTAAAGAAAACAGCCATGGCTGCTGCGGTTGCCGCCGCCCAGCAACGCGCGTTTGGCAAATACGAAAATACGGAACTGGATGCCACGACCGCGGCGGATGGCCTCAAATGGGACAAGGCTCCGTGCCGTTTTTGCGGAACGGGATGTCACGTGCGCGTGGGAGTTAAGGACGACAAGGTGGTCGCCATTCAGGGTGAGCAGTTGGCGGATGTGAACAAAGGCTTGCTTTGCGTGAAGGGCTACCATGTGGGCGGAATCCTGTACGGTAAAGATCGTCTCACTCAGCCTCTCCTTCGAAAGAACGGGAAGCTGGTTCCAATTAGCTGGGATGAAGCTATCGATGTAGTGGCTCAGCGGATATACGACAAGCCGGATGAATTCGCAATATATGGTAGTGGTCAGTGGACCATTCCCGAGGGCTATGTGGCGCAAAAGTTCATCAAGGGTGGCTTGTCGAACAATCACATCGACCCGAACGCGCGTCTCTGCATGGCGTCTGCGGTTACTGGATACCTTTCTACCCATGGTGTGGATGAGCCTGCGGGTTGCTATGACGATCTTGATAAGTGCGATGTTATGATCATGTGGGGCAACAATCCTGCTGAGATGCATCCGGTTTTGTTTTCGCGGGTGATTGATCGTCGCTCGAAGGGCGAGGAAGTGATGCTGATCGACATCGGAACACGTCGAACACGTACCACTGAATACAGCGACGAATATCTTGAGTTCAAGCCGCACAGCGATCTCGCGATCGCCAACGGTATCGCTCACTTGCTGATCAAGAATGGAACCTACGACAAGTCTTTCGTAGAGCGTTTCTGTAATTTCAGAAAGGATACGGATACGCCTTCTCTCTTTGGTCAACCGAGCACCTTTGAAGAGTATTCGAAACTGCTCGAGCCTTATACTCCGGAGTATGTGGAGGAGCTCTCGGGAGTGTCTGCGGAGAAGATCCGCATGCTAGGCGAACTTTTTGGCCGGAGGGATATCCGCATTACCAGCCTTTGGTGCATGGGGGTGAACCAACATACGCGCGGCACCAACATGAATCGTCTGCTGCACGGCATCCACATGCTCAGCGGGCACTTTGGCAAGCCAGGCGACGCGCCAACGAGTTTGACCGGGCAGCCTTCCGCTTGTGGCACCGCTCGCGAGGTCGGTACCTTGGCCCACGCTTTGCCAGGAGGTCGTATCGTGGCGAAGGAACCGCATCGCAAGGATTGCGAACGCATTTGGAATCTCCCGGAGGGGCGGATCAATGCGAAGCCAGGCTACCACACCGTGAAGATGTGGGAGCAGTTCTGCACCTCAACTGAAGAAGGTGGAGATGTATCCACGATATGGGTTCAAGTCACCAATCCGGGGCATACGCTTCCGAATCTCAAGAAGCACTTTACCAATAAGGAAGGTCTGAAGGACAAGTTTCTGATCGTCTCCGAGGTTTATCCGACTGCCAGCACGAAGCTAGCGGATCTCGTATTGCCTGCGGCGATGTGGGTGGAAAAGAATGGCATCTATGGCAATAGCGAGCGCCGGACGCAGCAGTGGTTCAAGATGGTGAACCCACCGGGCGAGGCTCGTGATGATTGTTGGATGACGATCGCGGTGGCGCGTCGCCTCTTCGAGATGGGCCACCCGGGAATGAAGGACAAGGATGGCGGGTTCATCTTCGAGCTGAAGGATGATTCTGGAGCGGAAGTTCCTGTTTGGGAGTGGGAGCGCTACTACGATGTCAACGTCGACAAGCAGCTTTACGAAGAGTATCGAGAGTTCACTTACATGAAGCACAAGGACGTGGCTCCCTACGACGAGCTCGTCAAGGCTCGCGGTTTACGTTGGCCGGTGGTGCAGCGTGCAAACGGAAAGTGGGAGGAGACGCCGTTCCGGTTCATGGAGTTCAGCGACTCTTATGTGGAAAAAGGCAAGGAGCTGCAGTTCTACCATTCGGTGACGGGCGACGATAAGGCTTTGATTTGGTTCTGTCCCTATGACCCGCCAGCGGAAGCGCCGGATCAGGACTATCCGATGTGGCTCAGCACGGGCCGTGTGCTGGAGCACTGGCATACGGGGACCATGACGCGGCGCATTCCTCAGCTGCGCAACGCGATGCCGCATGCTTATGTGGAGATGCATCCGGAGGATGCGGCCGAGAAGGGTCTGGCAAACGGGGATTTGGCTGTGATCGAGACCCGTCGCGGAAAGATCGAGATGCCGGTATGGCTTAATGGTCGAGGCCGACCGCCGAGGGGGACTGTGTTCGTGCCGTTTTTCGACGAGAATCTGCTGATAAACGACATCACCCTAGGCGAGATTGATCCGATCTCGAAGGAGCCGGATTACAAGAAGTGCGCGGCGACTGTTTACAAGCGTCCGTCTGGCAAGCCTGCTCCTGCCCTCGACCCAACCCGATAGGCCATGGCTTTCCCGAATGCAGGTAAGGCAAAGTCGCATCTCGCTACGAATATCATTCTGGCGGCGGTGTTCACTTTGTCGGTGAGCGGCTTCTTTATGGGCTTGCGACAAACGGGTCGCGAAACGGAAGCGACTCAAGCGAGCTCTGCTGAAAGTAGTCAAACGACTGATACGGTTGGCAATGCGATTCCCGCCCCGAGTTATGCGGATATTGCTCAAGCTGGCTTTAGTCCGAACGCGAATTGGAAAAGTCGTTTGAGTGATCTAGCGCCGCATGACGATTTGGATACGGTTCGGGTGACTGATCCGGCGGAGTTACGCTATCGTCGCGAGCAGCGTCGGGCTTACGATGGTTCTCCTCCGATTGTTCCGCATCCGATCGATCAA
The DNA here is from genome assembly GCF_016595505.1 of Pelagicoccus mobilis. GTDB lineage: Bacteria > Verrucomicrobiota > Verrucomicrobiia > Opitutales > Opitutaceae > Pelagicoccus > Pelagicoccus mobilis. The sequence continues at coordinate 31,544 of NZ_JAENIL010000061.1, forward strand.
TGGTCGGCGGACAGCTGCATGCAGTGTCACGAGCGAGCGGTCCGGATTGGGGATGTGGTGGCGCCGGCGATGTCGCACCCCGCTTATACGAGCTGTACGCAATGCCATGTTTCAGGGAAGGGCTTGGGGAGTCGTTGGAACGCGTCTGACTTTGATCTGCACACGGGAAATCGATTTGGTGGCTACCATCAGCCGGAGTTTGGCGAGCGAGCCTACCCGGATGCTCCTCCTACGATTCCTCACAATGTGCATATGCGCCAGAATTGCATGAGTTGTCATGGGGAATTGGGTACGAGCCCGATTCGTACAAGTCACCCTGAACGCCAAAGTTGTGTGCAGTGTCATGTTCCAGGCGGAAAGGTGGACGAGATGAATTTCTCCGAATCTCCATTCCCGTTTTGGGAGTCGCTTTCAAAGGGGGATCCCGTCCAGTAGCAGATGGGAGGTTCGCCACAGACTTTTACTCGCCGGGATTTCTTCAGCAATTTTCTGAAGCATGTCCGCGAGGATGCTCGTTCGGAGTCTCCGACGATTGTGGAGGTAAGGGGGGAAGCCGAGGAACAGGTGGCGGTGATTCAGGGGCGTTACTGCCTTGCTTATCAAAATAGCTTTTGCTCGGTCTGTTCGGAGCGTTGTCCGGAGTCCGGCGCGATCGAAGTTAGGAAAGGCATTCCTACGGTGGATGCGGATCATTGCACTGGCTGTGGGATTTGCCGCGATCTTTGTCCGGCCCCGACTAACGCGATTCTTATGATTTAGAAAATGAGCGCAGAACAACAGCCTAAGCTACCGGAGCTTCACCAAGCCGATCTCGATGCGGATACGCTCGAGGCGTATTTTCGAGATTTGAATGAGTGTGCGGATGTGTTTGCGGTGATTCCGAAAATGGGTCCCGGGTATATTTCGCCTGCAGTGGTCGAATTGACCAGTGGCTACGAGTTGATCCGGTCTGGCCAGGTGCGAGGTTTGCAAATCCGCTACGGCTACGAGGGCTCCGAGTGGTGGGATACTCTCATCGTGAGAGACGGCACGGTACGGATGACGCGCATAGAACAAACTTTTTCCTAAACGTAGTAAATTTTAGAATACAATAATCAGATATGAGTAAATTCGCAGATCTAAGAAAACCTGACATTCACGCGCACGAGATTCTCGAGATGATGATCCGTACCGGAAAGAAGTACTCCAATGAGAGTCTCTCGGCTGAAATCATCGAGGTATTTGGAGAGGATTCGACCTTCCATACCTGCTCGGGGCATGGCCTGGATCCCTATGATATCGTGCAGCATCTGTGGGGTAAGCGTAAATTCACAGGCACGCCGGAGGAGTTTGTGTTCCTACCGGGGAACCGTTGTAGCCATTGAGAGATGGTTAGCGCGGCGCTTTAGCCCGCGTCTTTAGTTTTGATCGGGTAGCGTGGACGCGGGCTGAAGCGCCGCGCTACGGTTGCGTTCCATCTCCGCGGGGTCGCACTCGCCTTCGAAGTTGGAGTGGTACAGGTAGGCTGCTATCGCGTCGAGATCGGCGTCAGGGAGTGGAAGGGGAGGCATGACCTTGAACTTTCGGATGGCGCCGGGCATGAGGGCCTTTTTTGGGTCGGGAGATTTCGCCCAGTCGACGATGGCTTTGCGGAAGGCTTTCTCGTCTTCTCCGTAGCGGTTTTCGTAGTGCATCTGCACGGCGAAGGCTGGTGGGGCGAGCATGTTGGGTCCGTGCTCGTATTTGTGGCAAGCCATGCACATGAGCTCGAACTTGCTCTTGCCTAGGGAGACGAGTTCGTCGGTCTCGTTAGCTGATCCGTGTGCGGCTGCCAGTAGGTTGATGGCAGCGAGCAAGAGTGCTTTTGTGGTACGTCTCATTTTTCCTCCTTTTCCTAAATGCATGGGATTGGGAGGGTGGCGTGCAACTCGTTCCCCAGTTTCTAGCTCAAGTAGTGAGCCAGAGAATAGGGGAGATTAGGTGGATCGATGGTGGGCAGCGCGGCGGTCTCGGCGTGGGCCGCCCTACCTTTTTGACTAACCTGCGACTGAGACGAGCTTGCTGTAGACTTCGAGGTAGCGGGATTGGGCTTTTTCGACGATCTCGGTCGGGAGCTCGGGGCCGGGAGCGGTCTTGTTCCAGTCCTGGAGGGTCTCGAGGTAGTCGCGGATGATCTGCTTGTCGTAGCTGGCTGGGCTGGTGCCGACTTGGTATTCGGCCGCATCCCAATAGCGGGAGGAGTCTGGTGTGAGGACTTCGTCGATCAGGTAGATGGTGCCTTCTTCGTCGGTGCCGAACTCGAATTTTGTATCGGCCAGGATGATACCGGCCTTGGCGGCGAGTTCGCTACCGAAGGCGTAGAGCTGGAGGCTGATGTCCTTGACCTTGTCGAAGATCTCTTGGCCCACGATGTCTGCAGCTTCCTTGGGAGTGACGGGCATGTCGTGTCCTTCGCTGGCTTTGGTGGTGGGGGTGAAGATGGGCTCGGGGAGCTGGGAGGCGAGTTGGAGGCCTTCGGGGAGCTCGATGCCGCAGACGGTGCGGTCGTTCTGGTAGGATTCCCAGCCGGAGCCTGCGATATAGCCGCGCACCACGCACTCGATCTCGAGCGGCTTGAGCTTGCGGACGGCCATGCTGCGGAGTTGGGAGTCGGTGGAGAGCTTAAGGTCGTCGCGGAGGATTTCCTGCTCGTTGGGGATTATGTGATTGGGGGCGATGTGCTTGGTCTGCTCGAACCAGAAGTGGCTGAGCTGGGTGAGGATGAGGCCGCGGCCGGGGATGCCGCCAGGGAGGACGACGTCGAAGGCTGAGATGCGGTCGGTGGCGACGAGCAGCACGGAATCGTCGAGATCGAATATTTCGCGTACCTTGCCGGAGGCGATCTTGGGCGCGTCGATCGTTTCGATGAGATCGCGCACGGGAGCGGTTGGAAGGGCAGCTTTTAGGTCTTCGCCGGAAATCATGGGGGCACTGTAGCGAGTGCCCTTCGGGAGGGAAGGATTTTGTTGTCGGATCCCGCTGTGGCTTTGGGATCGCTAGGGGTGGACTTGGACTCTGCGGCGTGCCCGGCGTGTCTGGTCAAGATACATGGTTAACAGGTGTTAAGAGACATGGTTAACACTTTTTGATGCCGTGGATGGAGACCGATA
>NZ_JAENIL010000062.1 GCF_016595505.1 Pelagicoccus mobilis
AACAATAGCCGGCAATCGCGTGACAAGCACGCTCCTACAAATATTGGAAAGTCTCTATTCTGAGGATGGCTTCGTGATGGGTAGGATTCCGGTCATGAAGCCTTTGGCGACTGCGGCTGGCGCGTTGAGGGCGTCTAGTTTGTCGTATATGTTTCTGACGTGGTAGGCGACTGTTGTCGTTGAGATCTCAAGTTTTTCGGCGATTTCCTTTTTTGAGAATCCTTCCCCTAATAGGCTGAGGGTTTCTACTTCCCGAGCGGAGAGGGTCTTGGATGTGGGCTCGCTATTGGGTTGAAGCATCTTGACTTTGCTTAGGATGAAATTGGCGATTTGAGGATCTAGTGACGCACCGCCATCGATCACTGTTTGTATGCCGTCGACGATATCGCGAAATCTCGCCGACTTTAGGAGGTAGCCCGACGCTCCAAGGTTTATCGCTTTTAGAATGTCTTCTTCGGCGTTGGACTGGCTTAGAACGATGATCTTTAGTTCGGGGGCGTACTCTTTGAACCAAGGGATTGACTCGAGCCCTGTCATGCCGGGAAGGTTTAGGTCAAGTAACAGGATTTCGGGTACATCTTTAGCAGCGGCGTATTGGATGTCGCGTAGGGCAAACTCAGCCGTTCCGTATTGGCTTTGCAACGTCATGTTTTCTCGTCGGCGGAGTGAACGCTCAAGGGCTTGGCGGTACCCGGCGTGATCCTCGACCATCATGATTCGTATTGTTTCTCTCATCCTAGAAATCCGAACCTTTGGTTTTTGAGGGTAAGCTCTATGAGTGTGCCGCCATCAGCGGTATGCTCGGTTTTTATTTTTGCTTTCATGAGTCGAGCTCTTCGTTTGAGGGAAGGCGGTGTCGGGTTGCCGTTGGATTTGGCAACTCCTTTTCCGTTGTCGCTAACGGTGAGTTGGGTGGTGTGAGCGTTGGCTTCGATACGGGTCGAAACCTCGGTGGATTCGGAGTGGCGCAGAATATTGGTCAGGCACTCCTTGTAGAAAAGAAAGAGGTCGATCCGTTTTTGCGCTTTAAGTTCGCGGAGGAATGCTCGGCCCTTGATTTCGATTTCGTAGTGGTGGTGATCTGCGAGCATGCGTTTAGACAGGGACTTTATATCCTCGACGAGATCTTCGCAAATGCCTTTGGCCTCTAGGATGTTTACGCAGTGTCGTGCCGCGGTCCCGCTTCTGTCGGTGAACTCGCGAATCAGTTGGAGCGACTCAATCAGTTCTTCCCGTGAATCCAGGGAATCCATGGCAAAGTCGCTGTACAGTCCGATGGTGTGCAGGTCTGCTCCGAGCTCGTCATGCAGATCCGCGGCGATACGTTCCCGAATCCGAGAGGCTTGGCGTATTCGGAAATAGCGGCCGAGCAGGACGGTGATGAACATCCCCATCGTGAGCAGGATCGCGATCATGAACATGCGTTCTAACCACTTCGTTTGCCTGGCGTAGCGAAGGGTCAGTTCCGCGACGACTAGCGGTCGCTCTATTTCTAGTTCCTGGCGAATGGCCAACTCGTTGAGCCAATCTTTGATCGGCAAGATCTTTCCAAAGAAGTTGTTTCCGTCTGTTAGGGCAGAAAGGGGGCGTGGGGATCGGCTTGGGGGCGTTGCCGTTACGTTCGCTTCGAACGCTACGTTTTTCCCGTTCGAGAACAGTTCGATTTCAGAAAAGCCGATACGGGAGTTCTCCACGCTGGGATTGAGGAGGGGGGAGGGGGCTATTTCTTCGATCCTAATGTAGCGGCACGCGATTTCCTGTATCCGCCACATCATGATAGGGCCAGAATCGAAGAGCTCTTCACGGTGGTGGACTAGAAGGTCGCGGGCGTCTGAAAAATCGGCTTGGGAGGAACCTTTGATTCGAATGCTATTTGGGAATCCTAGATCGCCCTTGAATGCTTGCGGGACAGTGTCGCCCTGCTCAACTGCGTGTAAATGGATTCTTGATACGGGATAGATCTTTCCTAGATCGATGGTCAATTTGGGTCTCTCGCCGGTTCTGCTCAGGTAGGCGGTGCTTTGCTTCCCTGTTGTAGAATTCATGAGGTAGGGGGTGTGTCCATCTACGAGGAATCGTTTGTCCCACGCGTTTGCCCAACCGGACGCGTTTGTCGAAGCTTTGACAGGTCTACGGAGGGCAACGTTTTCCGCCCCGCTGAAAATCAGCATTTCCGATAGTAGTAGAGCCTTGGATCCGGAATGCGCTCTAGTACCGAGTTCTGTCGCTTCGAGTCGTACCCAGGAAGCTTGTACTTCGGGTATAGGAATAACGAGGGGCGCGATTCTGTTGGAAGAGTCGCTGGGGGAGCTGTAGTTGGCTATCTCGATCCCGTTTTCATTGTCTTTGTTTCCCGCGAGAACACGGAATCGTTTTGGGAATGCGTCTGCTTGAAAGCCTTCGTTGGTATCTCGCCTGATGGTTGGAACGATGATGATCTGATCGATTGGGTAGGGTTGCCCGAGGTCGACTTCTACCCAAGCCTCGCTGTGATTGGGTTGGGAGTGATAGCCCATGGCTCCAATGCCTCCCCGCAGGCTGTAGCTGGCCAAATCCTCGAGGCGCGAATCAATTTCTTCGAGGCGTTCCTCTAGCTGGGAGAGGGACATCGAGCTGATTTCACTCTGGGTGGCGCTCGCGAGAATCCATTGTGGAGACATCGATAGAATCCATAGGGCGAGTACGCGAACGATGGGGTGTTTCGTCATTGAGAATAAGTGCGAGGGAAGTTACACAATAGGTGGAACTTTTGTCAGTTATTAACGCAAAAGAACCTTTTTTTGCATACTATCAATTTGAACGGGGCGGGGGTGGTCGGATGTTGGTAGGGTATATCGAAGTCCTAGCAATGGATTGAATACCCCAACACCCCATTTCGAGAGCCAGAGCAATATGTCTCTTAGGCTTACCCACGGTGCCAAAAAACTCGAATAAACAAATGAACATACAAATACCCTACCACAAAAATGCAGTGAGGCTGTGCGCCTCGTTTTCGGCGTTGACCCTCTCAGCGGGAGTCTGTGCGCAGCAGTCATCTGAGCAGCCGGATGAGATCTTTGAACTTTCGCCTTTCGAGGTGACCGCCGGCGAGGAAGGTACCTATAAGGTATCCGACACTCTGGCGGGGAGTCGATTGCGCTCTGAGATGAAGGATATAGGAGCGTCAATCACCCATTTGACCTCAGACTTTTTAGATGACATTGGCGCCTCGGATCTAAGTGAGATGCTTGCGTATTTGCCAAGCGCGGAGCAGGAGACTTCATCCATTAACGAGACCGACTTTGCCGGAGTATTCCGCGCCCAGCGATTTCGCATCCGTGGTTTGTTCTCCGAGTCCATCGCTCGGAACTATCATGCGGGCGCGGTAGGTGAGTACATGCCTCCTGCGGATTCGTACAATGTCGGGCGTACGACCCTCTCAGCGGGTGCGAATTCGATTTTGTTCGGTTCTGCCAATCCTGCCGGGTTGATCAATACCCAGACTGTAAAGCCCATCTTGGGGGAAGATTCTCATAAGCTGGTCCATCGCACTGACAACTATGGCACGATGCGCTTCGAGTACCATGGAAACTTTTCACTGATAGAGGATAAGCTAGCGGTACGTTTCGATTTGCTGGAAGAGGATCGGGAGCTGTATCTGGATCCGCAGTGGAAAGACCAGACTCGTATGTATGGCGCTTTGAAGTGGAAGGCGTCGGAAAAGACTACGCTCAATGCTAATTTCGAGTGGATGGATTTCGCCCGTAATGCACCTGTCTCAACTATCTACAAGGATCGATCCGATCTTTGGAGGGCCAATGGAATGGCGACAGTCGAGATCGATGGTAAGGCAAATCCCACAGACGCAGCGCTCGGCATTCGCAGCTACGGAAATCCGAATCGGATCAATGCAATCCTAGGTTCTTCGGATTCGGGCGTGCCTGTATCGCAAAATTGGAAACACCATGCGGTTGGTAATGACTCGCGTTGGTCCGTAGCCAATCGAGCAGGGATATCGAATCTGGATCTTTACGACCCTGCGACGAACTTGGGCGCGGACTGGAGAATTGACGATCGTTCCGCGTGGATCGGCGACATTAGCTTAGAACATCGCTTTACCGAGAACCTGTATGGGCAACTCTCATACTTCGCCTTTGAACACGAAAAGGATGTGTTCGTTGGAATGGGGAGTAATCTCTTCGTTGATGCGAGTTCCAACATCCCAGGATACGGAGACAACCCCAATGCCGGCAGGTACTACATCGATAGCGGTCGCATGCGTTTGCAAGAGTTTGAGTACGATGCTTCGAATCTGCGGGCGACTCTTTCCTACGATCTGGATTTGGAAGACAGTCCAGAATGGATCGGACGCAGTCAATTCGCATTGATGGCAGAAAAGAATGTCGGTCATCGTTTTACTAATCGTAATGATCTTATGAATACGGACCCGGATACCATGCTCAATGGAAATCCGTTGAATGCGAACAATCGGATTCGCCCCATCTACTACGTTAATCTAGACGGATCGCCTTCGGCGGTTGCAGGACAACCGAGTGACGTTAGGCATTTGCAGCCTTACCTGGCTAGCAACGGTTTGCCTGGTGCGGAATGGGTGCCTACTATGGCGGGGCTCAATATCGAGACGAAGCAAAACGCTTACCTTGCGGCAGCGCAGAGTTTCTGGTTCGACGATCGCTTGGTTACGACCTTGGGGTACCGTATCGACGAGCAGGACGTATACGATATCAGCTCTGGTTGGACGAAGGATGAACGGGGGTACTTCACTCGTTATCAAGATATTGAGGTGGAGCGGACCGAGAACGCTGGCGTATCAGACGTTTCCGAGGACAGTTATTCATTAGGCGCTGTGTACCATCTCATTCGTGGACAAGGAGCCTTGGATCTTTTCTCGCTTACCTTCAATACCTCGACTAACTTCGCTCCTTCTACCGCCCAGAGAAACTATCAGGGGGAGACCGTGGAATATTCACAGGGCGAGACTGAGGATATTGGAATCAAAGCGGAGCTCTACAACGGGAAGCTGGACTTCCGCTTGAGCTACTACCAGAGCTCGCAAAAGAGCGCTCGCCAGTCAGGATCGAATAATTCGTTCATAAATGCGGCTTACGATCAGATTTGGTCAGCTCTGGCTGTTGAAGTGGATCCGAGCTTTCTTGATAACGAACTAGGGCAGGTGAGCGATACCTTCGATATCGATTCGAAAGGAATCGAGCTTGTACTGAACGCTCGACCGATTGATGGGCTGCGCGTACGATCCACTCTCAGCTATAACGACGCGACCAACTCCAACGTGAACCCTTCTTCTCGGATGTATCGAGCTGAGAACGACCCTATGCTGAGATCGCAATACGGGGACATCGACGTAAGCGGTAGCGAAACGGTAAGCGAACGCCTCGATCGCCTTGATGGAGACTTCGCGAGAGTCCTCGCCCAGGAAGGGCAAGCCCCCATCGAATTGCGTGATTGGAGATTCAGCCTCTTGGCTACCTACGATTTCCGAGAGGGAGCGATGAAGGGCTTCAATCTGGGGGGAAATCTGAATTACGCATCGAACGCGACCATTGGTTGGGCTCAGGATGAGAATGGACTTCTGGATGCGAACCTTCCTTTTGAAGGCGATTCTCTTCTCTCAACTGGTTTAAACTTTGGATACAAAAAGAAATTCGACAACTTTGATTGGCGTATCCAGCTGAATGTACGAAACGTTTTGGATGACGATGATCCGATTGCTATCCGTGCGGACGAAGAGGTGAACACTGATAATCAACCTCTCAACACGATCTACAGAGCAGTCGAGCCACGGAGCTTTATCCTGACGAATTCGTTCAGTTTCTAGGCGAACATTACTAACGGGGTTATCGGTTTCGAAGCCGATGACCCCTAGTAACCGGTGTCGAAACCTTGATGCCGATTCTATATAACTCTCTTACAAATTACATTTGATGAAACGAATGAAGTATCTGTTGTTGTTCTCTCTAATCGCCGCGCAGGGCTGTCTAGGCGGTGCAAGGCAGGTTTGGCCTACTTCCCACGTCGAGGAGTGGGAACAGATGAACGCTTCCAAGGCGGAAACGATGGAGTGGTTTAAGGACTCCAAATTCGGGATGTTCATCCATTGGGGGCTTTATTCGATCCCTGCTGGGGTTTGGGATGGCAAGAAGATCCACTCCATGCGTCGTCCACATGTGGCAGAGTGGATACAGCACGCGGCGAAGATTTCCCGTGAGGAATACGCCCAGCTAGCGGAGGGCTTTAACCCGTTTCTCTTCGATGCGGATGAGATCGCCGGATTGGCGAAACGCGCTGGAATGAAGTATCTGGTTGTCACGACAAAGCACCACGACGGATTTGCTCTCTATGATTCCAAGGTGAGCGACTTCGATGTGATGGATGCGTCGCCCTTTAAGCGTGATACAGTCCAAGAGCTTTACGATGCCTGCAAGCGCATCGGTCTCGATTTCGGCATTTATTATTCGCACAATATCGACTGGGCGGATGGTTCCGATGGCCGCGTGGCAGAGTACGAAGCGAAGGGATGGAAGACGGAGCACCGGACTCTTTCTTTTGGCGCGAACACGTGGGACCCAAGCCCGAACACATTTCAAGAGTATCTGGAAAACAAGGCCTACCCGCAGGTGATCGAGCTGATGGAGAAGTTTCCCGATATGAAGTGCCTCTGGTACGATATGGCTTGGCGCATGGATGCGGATCAGAGTTTCAATTTCTACAAGATCGTCTACGAGCGTCAGCCTCAGATCATCATTACTGAGCGTATTGGTAATGGTTTTGGCGACTACTCGATCCCCGGTGATAACAAGATCCCTGAAAATCCGGACGAACTCGTTAAGCCTTGGGAGACTGTAGGCACCTTTAATAATTCTTGGGGATTCAACGGCTACGATCAGGACTGGAAGTCACCGACAGAGATCCTCTTCTGGCTGATCGAGATCGTGTCCAAGGGGGGCAACTACATGTTGAACATCGGGCCGACCGCCCTCGGGGCAGTTCCGCAAGAGAGCGTCGACAATTTAGAAGCGGTAGGTGCCTGGATGGATGTGAATGGCGAGGCTTTGTATGGAACCACGAAATGGAGCACTACCAAGGAAGGCCCTACTTCCCTCGATATGGGCGGGACGAATGCACGTGAAGAACATGGCTTCCAAGCCGAGTTCACTGATAAAGATTTTTGGTTCACGCAAAAAGGTTCGGCTCTCTATGCTATCTCATTGGCTAAACCGAATGGAAAAGCGGAGGTGAAAGCGTTTGGGAGCAAGATTGGCAAGATCAAGTCTGTCGAGGTTCTCGGGCAGGGTTCCGTTCCTTTTTCTCAATCGTCCAATGGTCTGAAGGTGGAGCTTCCCAAAGGGTTCAATCCAGAACTTGGATACGCGATAAAAGTTGAACTTTGATACAGTTGTGAGGCGATATTCGTACGAAACATCGAATCTTGCGAGAGTCGCCTCACTAACCTAGAAGAATTCGATGATAACTCACTTTAATGGAGTTGGCTGGAAGTGTTGTGTCGTTGTGATGCTGTTCGTTGCCAGTTGTATGGCTACCGCAGATACGCTGTCCGGTAGTCGTCCGAACATTATCTTGGTTTTAACAGATGACCAAGGAATGGGCGATCTGTCTTGTATGGGGAATGAGATTGTTCGCACTCCTCAGATAGATCGATTCTATGAGATGTCGACGCGCTTCACGGATTTTCAGGTGAGTCCCACGTGCGCTCCGACTCGCGCGGCGATGATGAGTGGACGCCGACCCTTCGAGGTGGGGATCACTCACACGATCCTGCAGCGTGAACGCATGGCTCTAGATGTGGTCACCTTTCCGCAGGCGCTTCAGAACTCCGGTTACCGAACCGGACTCTTTGGCAAGTGGCATCTAGGAGATGAAGATGAATATCTTCCGCAAAACCGTGGCTTTGACGAGGTGCTCATGCATGGTGCTGGCGGGATCGGGCAGGAGCTTTACGGGGACTTTTTCGCTAATTCAGAAAATCCGTATTTCGACAATGTACTGCTGCACAATGACACAGTGGTGAAGACCCAAGGGTTTTGCACGGACCTGTTTTTCGATGCGGCTTTGGCTTGGATCAAAACGCAGGAAGACTCTGCTGATCCATATTTTGCATACATCTCGCTTAATGCTCCACATGGTCCGATGATCGCACCGGATGAGTACAAGAAGCGTTTTCTTGACCAAGGGTACGACGAATCCACTGCAGCCCGGTACGGCATGGTGGAGAACATCGACCACAACTTCGGGCGTTTGATGGAAACCTTGGGGGAGTGGGGCGCGTTGGAAGACACTTTGGTTATTTTCATGACGGACAATGGCATGAGTATGCGGCCAATCAAAAAAGATGGACGGAAGCTGCTGCCGTTTAATGCGGGAATGAAGGGCAAGAAGAACTCGGCGTGGGAAGGGGGGACTCACGTGCCCTCATTCTGGTACTGGCAGGGCAGGTTTGAGGAGGGGGCCGATGTCGATGCTTTGACCGCCCACCTGGATCTATATCGAACTTTCTGTGAACTCGCAGGAGCGAGGATCCCTGATAGCAAGCTTCCTCCACTGGGACGCTCGTTGGTGCCTCTGTTGGAGAACTCGCAATCAGATTGGCCGGACCGAAAGCTCTTCGTTCACAAAGGTCGCTGGGATGATGATCGTTGGAATAAGCTAAGTAGGGAGGAGAACAAATTTAACGGGGCTGCGGTACGCACCGAACGCTGGCGTCTCGTCTTTAATTTGGTCGAAGGGGAACGTACCGTGCAACTCTCCGATGTATCCAAAGATCCAGGAGAGAGTCGTGATGTTGCGGAGCAGTATCCTGAAGTTGTGGCAGAGCTGAGTTCTGCGTATGATCGTTGGTGGCGTTCAACCGAGTCATTGCTTGTTAACGAGGGGCTTCCGGCTGTCCCTCCCGAAGAGCAACCCCTGAATCTACGTTACGAAAAACAGCGGATTGAATTGGGTATCCCTGAGTGGAGCCCGGACGGGATTTAGGGGGGATCGTTTGGTCGGCCATTGGCTCTGCGAGGTTCTGCCCTCTTGTTGTTGTTGGGAATTAAAAACTCACTTAGGTTGAACTTATGAACGTTCGGAAGATGGCCCTGTTTGCCGCACTGGTCACAAGCGTATCGATATCGGCGAAAACGGTTTTCGTAAGCAAGGATGGCTCTGACAGTAATCCGGGCACGATCGATGCTCCTTACGCTAGTATCCAAAAAGCGGTAGATTCTCTAGGGGCGGGAGATGAGTGCTTCATCCGCCAAGGCGTCTATGAGGAAGTGATTGAAGTCCGGGTATCCGGTGAGGACGGTTCTCCCATCCGAATTGCGGCCTACAGGGACGAACATGTGGTCATTGACGGTACACGCCCATTGAGTTGTGAATGGAGGCCTTATCGGGATGGAATCTTTGTCGCCAAAATTACTGACCCAGTGGATCAGCTTTTCGATGGGCGTCGTTTACTCACCGAGGCGCGATGGCCCAATGCGGATTTCTCCCAGCGTTGGGATCGTTCGACTTGGGCACAGTCGAGCGAAGGCAGTAGAAAGGAGTTTCTGGTTTCCGAGGCGCTAAAGGGGCAGGCGATTGATTGGAGGGGGGCGTATGCTGTTCTCAACGTCGGGCAACAGTTTAGGTCGCACATACGGGAGGTGACTGATTTTGACTCGGAGAGTGGGACTCTTGTCTACGACTCCATACGTCGTCCGGGAAACGGGATTGAGGAGGGTGAAAGCTGGTGGGACGACTACTTCTATTTGTTCGGAAAGTTGGAAGCTTTGGATACGGCAGGCGAGTGGTTTTATAAGGCCGATGAAGGTAAGCTATACTTCAAGCCGATAGGGGCGCACCCTGCAGATCACAAGTTGAGGGCTCTCGCTTCAGTTCGCGGATTGCGCTCTCGCGGAACCTCACATGTTCATTTTAGTAAGATACATTTTTTCGCTAGTTATGTTGATGTCGACGATGTCGAAGGCTGGAGGTTAGAAGAGTGTCACTTTCGCTTTCCTACGCTAGAGCGTATTCCTAAGGGGAAGATTGGAAAGTTTGTTAGCATTTCAGGTAAGAACAATCGGGTTAGTGGATGTAGCCTGGCCAACAGTCAGTATGGCGGTTTCAAGATTTCTGGGAGCGATAACATTCTTGAGAATTGTGTCGTTCGCGATGTCAATTGGCTCGGAGATATATCCTACGCGGGGATCGTTTCTGAAAGCGAAGGTGGCGGGTCTCAGGTGCAAAACTGCACTGTGAGTCGAGTGGGCAACGTAGGTATTCGCTACGCTGGTCACGATAATTTAATTGTTGGTAACCATGTATTCGATACCGGAAAACTGTGTAAGGACATATCTGCTATCCATACAGGCGGCGGGCGGGCTTTGGGCAGCGTGTGCGCTTATAATTGGGTGCACGACTCGTCCTACTTAGGAATTCGTGGGGATGATCAAACGCGTGGACTGACGGTACATCACAATGTGGTTTGGAATACCGCGTTTCAGGGAGTGATCGTCAAAGGAGATCTCAATCAGGTCTATAACAACACGATCTTCCATCTAACGAAACGAGGTTCATTGGTCATGCCGACGCGACAAGAGCCAAAGAAATGGTGGACCAAGCATGAGATTCTGGAAGTTCAAAACCGCGATTCAAACTTCCATAACAATGCTGCCGACATAATCGCCTGGAGAAATGATCGGAAGGAGCCACGAGGATTTTCGCATAACGTCTTTCTGATCGATACCACGCAAGGAGGCCTCTCCAGTGCCTACAATGAGAAGGAGGGAGGCGAAACATTCGTTCGCGATCTTTTGCAGGATCCCGACAATTGGGATTTCCGCCCGCGTGAAGCGAGCCGACTTCACGATTCAGGAACCGAGGTCGACGGCCTGCCAATCGATGCCTCAGGTAAAGCTACCGATGTAGGTGCTTATGATCGTGATGGGGAATACTGGATACCAGGAGCGACATGGACTGCTGATGACTTGCCGACGGAGCATCCGCTAGGTAATCAAACAAGGTGGAATATTGGCCCTAGATCTGAGAAGCCTTAGTGCGTTTGGGGTGGAACCTTTGGATTGAATGAAAACATATATGCTGAGAGTTCTCCTACTATTTATCGCAGCTGTTCAGGCGGCTTTCGCGACTACCTATTACGTTTCTCCGGACGGGGACGACCGTAACGCTGGAACGAGTGAGGAAGAGCCGTTTCGGGTGGTTCAACGTGCGGTGAACGAGATGAACGCTGGCGATACCTTGGTGGTTCTGGACGGAGTGTATTCTGGCCGTTTAAATCTTAAGTCGGGCATCACTATCGAGGCGAAGACTCCTCGTAAGGTTTTCTTTAGCGGGCTTGAGCATCTGAACTCCCGTTTCGAGAAGTACGCTGAGGGTATTTTCAGGGCTAAGTTCAATGGGCAGCCGAAGCAGGTGCTTTACAACGATCAGCCTCTGGCATGGGCATGTTGGCCCAATCTGCGATGGGCGGAGAATTGGGTTCGGGAAAAGAAATGGGCTGCTGCTGGCGACGGGACCGGCCCGGGTGTTTTAACTTCCGAGGCGTTCGAGGAAATCGCTGGCCTGAATCTTGCAGGCGCGTATTGTTTCATCCGATACGGGAAGGGAAATAGCTGTTACAGTCGAACTGTTGAGTCGTTTGATGGGCGCACATTAGTTTGGAACGACGACGATTTCTATGAGCAGAAGTTCACCGGCGAGGATGGTCGCAGAGGTTCTGAAGATGCGTTACGCACGTTGAAGGAAAGCCATGTCTGGCATCCTAATAAATCGAAGTTCTTTCTCGCAGGCGCTCTAGACCTTTTGGATGCCCCGGGAGAATGGTTTGTAGAGGACGGGTACTTGTATTTGTATTCTCCCGACGGAACAAATCCGAATGATGCTGTGATTCTCACGAAAGCGTACGATTTCTGCATCGATCAAGATGAGGGGCTCAATGACGTGATCCTTGATGGAATTGATTTCCTAGGATGTTCTGTACGTTTAAGCTCTAATGCAAATGCCGGCATCGCCTTTAAGAACGTGCACTTCAGCTATATTGGAGCGGAGCTCTTGTACGTGGATCGCGTTAAGGGTGGGGAGATTGATAAGCCGATTGAGGTTGCTGGCTCAAATATAAGCATCGAGCGATGCTTGTTTGCTGGGGGACAAAATTCCGCTCTGAAGCTGACGGGATCGGATATCACCGTGGAGAATTGCGTGTTTCTGGAGAACAATCGCCATGCGAATTTCGAAAGCGCTCCACTGTATCTGGAAGCGAGAGGAACGTTTCAACTGAACAGGAACACTTTTTTCAATAACTGCTCTGACGCGGTTAAAATTCGAGCGAAAATTGAGGAAATGGATACGGTGCCGGTAGTGTCGTACAACAACATATTTAACGCGGGGATTTTCAATAGCGACGTCTCAGGTGTGTACATGCCGATTCAGTCTCAGCATTTTACCGAGTTCCATCATAATTGGATGCATAACGTGCACGGGAACGCGCTGCGATTGGATTTAGGGGGCAAAGAATTAACGATTCACCACAATGTCTTTTGGGCTTCCAAGCGAGGTTTGAACATAGAGGGCTACGGGCAGTTCAATATCTATAACAACACCTCTGTGCATAACGAGGTTGCTGACGCGTTGACTCGGAATGTTCTCAATCACGTTGGGATGAGTGATGCTAGTTTGGATACGACTTTCCCTCCTATTGATGATTGGAATGTGCTTAATAACTTGATCGAGAAACTTGAAGATCGGGTTGGACCACGGGAGAAGAAGGAACTCGCCAAGCAACTAAAGGCAAAGCGGGTTCACCCCGAGCGTGCTGCGATGCGTTCTGCCGCTATCCCGATAGTAGATAGAGGTTCGATACAGGGGAACCTAACGGGTGAGAGAAGGGATCTGTTTACTGGCGGGGAGCTTTCGGAACTGAATCTTGTGCCGTCTGATTTAGGGATTAGGGGAGGGGCTACTCAGAGTGAGGCCCTTGAGATTCAAGGTGTTGCAGCTCTGGACTCCTTTCGCGGCGCGTACGATGTTGGAAGCGATTATTGGTATCCGGGAAGTGATTGGATGCCCTATGGTTTGCCGGTGCTCAAGACGATGGCGGAGTCAGAACGCTTCGCCAAAAAGTACAGGACCAAGTCGATTGTTCCAAATATTAACGTGAAGAATTTGCCTTTGGGGCGGTTGGATGATTAGGAGTGGACCTCTCTCTCTTAAATCCTGAATGTAAGTGAAATCATGAGAATGTTTTTGATCGCCTTCGTTGTAGCTGTGTTGAGCGTTTGCGGAATACATGCGGCATCTCAGAAGCCAAACATCGTATTTATCTTGGCGGACGACATGAACCGCGATTCGTGGGGCGCGTACGGAAGCGTTGACTGTAAGACGCCAAATATCGACCGAATCGCTAGCGAGGGTGTCCGTTTTGAGCGGGCCTATTCTTCGGTAGCAATGTGCGCTCCGTATCGGCAGGAATTATACAGTGGGCGGTCGCCGTGGCGAACCGGTACGCTTCCGAATCATTCAAAGTCCAAAGCGGGTACGAAGAGTATTCCTCACTATTTGAAGCCTTTGGGTTATCGGGTCGCTCTGGTCGGCAAGAGCCATGTAGGGCCTAAGGATGCTTATCCTTTCGAGTATTTCCCGGGGGATAAGAGCAAGGCAGTCGATCCGAACCCTGCGTGTATTCAACGTTCAATGGAGTTTGTGGATTCTTGCCTCCAAGAGGAAAAGCCGTTTTGCCTCTTTATCGCATCCAACGATTCGCACGCACCATTTACTACAGGTGATCGTTCTGTCTATGACGCGGATGCTTTGACGATTCCTCCTTATTGGGTGGATACGCCTGAGTTGCGGGCGGAGCTTGTGAAGTACTACGCGGAAGTCTCGAACTTCGATAAGCTAGTTGGGCAGATGCGTAAGGAACTGGAGGATCGTGGGCTTTGGGAGAATACGATCTTCATGGTGTGCAGCGAGCAGGGGACGCAGCTGCCGTTTGCCAAGTGGACCTGCTACGACAATGGCTTGCATAGCGGCTTGGTTGCTCATTGGGCAGGCATGACTCAAGCGGGATCCGTGGCAGAGGAATTGGTATCCACTGCTGATGTTACGCCTACCTTGGTGGAAGCTGCTGGCGGTAGGCTGAAGCCCGGCGATTGCGACGGGAAGAGTTTTCTGGGGATGCTGAAGGGCAAGGAGCAAACCCTGCACTCGTACGTTTATGGGGCGTTCTCCAACTGCAATATCATCGGAAGTCGAGAGCGGATCTTTCCGATTCGGGTGATTCGCAGCAAGTCCTTCTCGTTGATCTACAATCCTAACTATCGTAAGCAGACGTCAAATACGACGCTTGACGATGCGTTGGCGATGGTCTCGGGCGAACCGATCAAGAAGCCGGGGGTGGCGTCCTCTTGGGTGGATGTAGCGAAGGAAGATGCGTTTGCTGAAACCCTGGTGCGCAAGCTACACCATCGCCCGGAGTATGAACTCTATCATCTGGAGAAAGATCCATATGAATTGAAAAACGAGATCAATAATCCGGAGTATCGGGAAGTAGCTAGAGTCATGAAGAAACAACTACGTTCCAAACTCGCAGAATTGGGCGATGCGGATCCGATCGAGACAGAAAAGTCGCTGGTAAGCGTTAAGAAGGAAAAGAAGAAATAGAGAAGGTCCTTTCTGTTTCTTTCGTATTCGCAGTTGTTGGGGCTAAGCTTGTTTTTTCGGCACCTTCGGAAGTGGCTTTAGTGGAACACTCGCGTACCCCGAACGCGGTGCTCATCATGGCAGATAATGTTCGCTGGGAACCTTTCGTAAGTTGAGTGCTTGGGCTCGGAGCCATCTCCCGAACCGGAAGCAGGAAAACTAGGGATTCGGTTTGCTGGGGAGGCTTGTTACTGTGCTCTCTAGCGTTAGAGTCGCGGTTTGGTTAGGCGCTGTGTAGGCGTTAAGGACTTCGAATTCGAGAGAGATAGATTCGACTTTGGTGCCTGTGCGCACTTGCAGTGTTTGTGAGCTATGCTGCGGCACGGTGAATACAGCGGTTCGCTCGTGAAGTCCATAGGGGCTGAGATTGCGTAGCTGAAAATCGCAATCGGAGGTATTCACAATCGTCACAGCCAGAATTTCGCTATAACGGTATGTGGCTCCTTTTATAGAAAGCGATGCTTCAAGAAGTGGATACAGGTGAGCGTCGCGCCCAATTAGAGAGTTCTTGAACCAAACTACCGTTCGTCGATCGAAGAGAGCTTCCTTGAGAGAGTCGGTGGATTTTTCGTTTGCGAAGACGAGTGTTACAGGGCGGTGACCTCCCTTGTGCGGTTCGTAATCCCAATCGATTAGATCGTGTACGTCCGAAGCTCCTATGAGCGTGAGGTTGTTGTCGAGCGCGATTTGAAAGGCGTCTTCGGAATAGTGTTTACCGTTGGCAATTTCAATCCCGTGTAACAGCCCCGCTTCGATATTGCGTTTGTGAAAGTCCGATACTTCTGGAATCCCGTTTGGATAATCCGTCCTCCACCATGCGTGGTTCCAGAACAGAAACGCTCCTTGTTCGTTGGCCGCGTCCACCGCGTTTTGCGGGGGCCAAGCTTTGGCTTGCGAGCTAAACTCGTTTGGTGTGTAGGAGGCTTCAGTTTCAGGTACCGAAAGCAACTTGTTCGCATCCTGTATGAAAAGAGCGTTCATGTGGCTTGCGGGTAGACTTCGCGTTATTTCAGCCCCTGGGATGACCAATAGGTTTGAGTATTTTGCGGAGCTTGCCGCTTCTTCGTAGGACTTGTTCCGATCTGGATGCGGGATGTCATTAATGTGTGGCTGATACTCGAGGTGTTCGGTTATCGCGATAGCATCCAGTCCGTCGCGTATGGCTTCGCTGATTCGGATTCGTGGCCAGACATGTCCGTCGGAAAAAACGGAGTGGGTGTGCGGATCGAGAACGAGCGTCTTGTGATGAGCTGTATCGGGAAAGTCGATTTTACGGGCTTCATCTGGAGCATGCTTGGAGGCGGAGCCGTGCCCGAAGCTCAGTTGGCCTATGAAGATTGAAATCGTAACGCTGGAGAGGAGTCGTATCATGAAATTGGGGTTTAGATGTTGGGGAGGGGCCGCCTTAACTTCAAGGGAGGGATGTCATGAAGGTATATGTCGAAAGAAGTCCTATTCGACGAGCGTAAACCATGGAGCTGCGTATCGCCCAGTTCTCTTTCGCTTAGTCTTCCGTTGGCAGAATTCCTTTGCGGTAGGCTTTGCCGACGGCGGCGGGGGCGTTGGCGACGTTGAGCTTTTCGTAGATGTGGTTGACGTGGGTGACGACCGTGCTGACGCTGATGTCGAGCTGACTGGCGATTTCCTTTTTTTGTTGGCCGGTTGCCAGCAAGCTTAGGATTTCCAATTCCCGTTTGGAGAGCTGGACCGCGGGGTGCGGTTGGCGTGACGCGGTTTTCAGGGTCTTCAGAATGTAGTTTGCTATGTCGGAGTCGATCGGCGCTCCACCGTCCATCATGCTTCGAATTCCTTCCGTTATGCGGGCTACGGTGGAGGACTTCAAAAGGTAGCCGCCGGCGCCGCGGTGAATGGCTTCGAGCACATCGGCCTCCCTGTCGGATTGGGTAAGGACGATGATTTTGGCATTCGGAGTCGTGGAGGTGAAGAAGGGGATCGCTTCGATGCCGGAAATGCCTGGCAGATTCAGGTCGAGCAGAATGACGTCTGGCTTTGGGTGACGAGCAGGGTCCTCCAGACTGCGCAGGGCGGCTTCTGCGGTCCCGAATTCGCCGACGAGCTCGAGGTCGGTTTCCTTGCTGAGGGCGATCTCGATCACGTCGCGATATTCTGGGTGGTCTTCCACCAACATGATACGTATGCGTTTTTTCATGACAAGATTCAGCTAAAGATGCGGGAGCGTGGATTGGATCTGAGTTTCAAGCTAATTTGGGACCCGCCAATGGACGGTGTGCTGACGGTGATCTTAGCACCGAGCAGCTTGGCTCTACGTTTGAGCGAAGCAGGGATTTCGTTTCTCTCCGGTTCGGGGAGTCCGCGGCCGTTGTCGCTGATGGTCAGATCTATTTCCTGCGGACTTATCTTTAGCCTCGTGCGGAGTTGTGTCGCTCCGGAGTGGCGGCTGATGTTTACGAGGCATTCCTTGTAAAAGAGGGAAAGGTCGAAGCAGGTATGGCGTTCGAGCTGATCGACGTATTCTTCTCCTTCGATGGAGAAATCATGCTCCAGTTTGGCCATGATACGCTGGGCGCTGCGTTGCATGTCGATTACGAGCCCCTTGTAGAGGCCGTCTGAGCTGAACATGCTGGTGCAGTTGCGAACGGCGATTCCCGAGCGTTCTGTTACGGCGCGTATGCGCTGGTGGAGCTGGCTGAGTTCCTCCGGCTCGTCCTTGGCGTTTTCGGCGAGATCGCTCAACAGGCCGATGGTGTGTAGGTTGGCGCCGAGCTCGTCATGGAGATCGGCGGCGAGGCGTTCTTTGATGGCCTGCACCTCTCGCATACGCAGCAAACGGTTGACGAGGATGGTGAGGGCGATGCCAGCTGCGAGCAGCGCGGAGAGCCAAGCCAATCTGCCAAGCGTGATTTTCTGTTTCGCGAAAATCCGGTTCAGTTCCGTTTCAAGAAGCGGTCGTTCGACTTCGAGTTCGTGGCGCCGGGCGAGTTGCCCCATCCAGTCTCGAATGGGGAGGATGCTGCCGTACATATTGCGACCGTCGGTGAGATGGGATAGCGGGCGCCGAAAATCCTTCGGCGAGATCGTACCGTTCGCCGTCATGAGCCTGTCGGTCGACACGTTTTTCCCGTCGGCAAACAGCTCTATTTCCGAGAATCCCAAACGCAGGCTGTTTTCTTCATCGAAGGGGTCCGCTCGAAGATCGGTGATATCAAATCTTACATAGCGACAGATGGTTTTGGGAAAACGCCACATCATGATCGGGGATAGGTCGTGGAGCTTGTCCAGATCGAGCTCGAGTAGCGTTTTCGCATCTTGAAAGTCGGGCTGAGTCGCGCCTTCGATGCTGATTTGCCGAGGCATTCCAAAATCGCTGGCGAAGGATTGGGGAATGAAATCCTCTTTCTCGATGGCGTGTAGGTGCAGGCGGGATAGAGGGACGGAGGATCCTAGGTCGATCGTCAGCACGGGATGCACGTCCTTGTTGCTTATGCAGACAAAGGCTCGGCTCTTTTCGCCGCTAGCCGCGTCCATGAGGTAGGGGACGAATCCGTCGACAAGGAAGTCCTTATCCCAGACAAGGCCGTCTTTTCGGTTATTCTGGGCGCGCACGCGTTGATGTAATGCCACGTTTTCGTGTCCGCTGAACGCCATGATTTCCGCGAGCTGAAAGACATACCTTTGATTCAGTTCGCTGAGCGAAAGTTGGTCGACTTCGATGCGTATCCAGGAAGCTTCGGTTTCCTGGCAGGGAACCGAAAGTGGGGCAATTCGGGGAAGGAGGGTTTGCGTTTCGTCGTACTCGGCCACCACGATTCCTTCGGATTTGTCTGCTGTTCCGAGGATCACGCGGAAGGCTTTCGGGAATCCGTCCGCCTGCAATCCGTTTTGCTCGGTACGACGGATGACGGGAACGAGAACGATTTCGTCAATCCTAGCGGGTTCGTCCAAATCGATTTGTACCCACCTGGAGTGGTTGTTTAGTCGAGGATTGGAACGGTATCCTGTGGTTCCGGCGGAGCTTCGTAGGCTGAAATCCGCGAGTGTCTCCAGTTCGGCGTCAATATCGGCTAATTGCTGTTGTAGTTCAGCTATGGGTTGGGAGGACGAAGCGGATCTGAAAAAGAGCGTCCCGCCGAAGATTGCGGTGAGAACCAGAACAACGATAAGCGGAAGGGTGATCTTTTTTGAGATGCCTGACATAGGGATTACGAGCCGACGAAGTGGGGGGGGCTGTGGAAGGGGCTTTAGCTCAACGCCACTTGTTCAAACCTTTTAGCATGTGGGATTTTTCCGATTATAGGGACCTTCTAGAAAACGCAGCCTTCGCGAATTGAATCATCGTAGATATTGTCCATTTCGCCTATCCTTAAAATTGAGGATATTCAGGCATTTCCAAATTGAATATACTTGCGAACGATTTGGTAAACCGAACGCCCCTACAAGCTTACAAGCGAACTAAATATGAAATGTACCATGAACAAGCAACACTTCACCCTGCTCTTCGTGATCCTCGCTCTGTTGGCGATGGCGCCCCTCACGGATGCGCAAAGGCAGCAGCCCTCCGAAGAGCAACTGGAGCAAGCTCTCAAGCGTTTTCCCGAAGCGGACATCAATGAGGATGGCAAGCTGACCGTCGAGGAGATCCGACAGTTCCGTCAATCCAGCCAGAGGAATAGCCGTAGGGCCGCAGCGGCGCAACCGAAGCACAGTGAGGATGCGAAACCTGTTGAGGCGCAGCCGCGGAGTAGTGCCACCGAGCAAGCCCTTTTCAACACCGAAGAGATTCTCGATGTAAGCACTTTGGATACAAAGATAATCCAGGACTGGCATCCCGTGGGGAACACGCGACAGAAGGCCATCGAAATCAATGTTGCCGATTGGTGGCCGGGGCAGGATTATCGGATTCCGGTGCGTATGATTGTGCCCCTCGAAGGCAAGGCGAAGGGCTTTAGCATTACGGGATCCAATGCCTATGAAGGGTTGATGAAAGACACGGAGCCAAGCGAGTTTGAGGCGAAGCTGTTGGCAGGGGGCGTGGGCATCGTTAAAACGCATGTGAAGGCCTTTAGGCAGATTCCGGGTAAGAAGAGCTTGGAGCAAAAAATGCAGCGCGAGTTTATGAAAGACCTGAACCCGCGTTATACGGTTCTCTGGATGTGGTCGATGACCTTGATGCGGGCCACTACGGCGGCGTATGCGGAAACCGAATACTTCGAGCCAGGCAAAGTGGCCGGTTCGGGCAGTTCCAAGAATGGCATGTCGCCTGCGGTCGCTTTGATCAATGACGAGCGCTTTACTGCGACCTGCTCCAATCATGCGTCTCCTTACTTTTCGCCCACTCGAAGAGCCGAAGAGGAAGAAATCGCCAAAGCTGAAAGGGCAAACAAGGTATTCTTTGAAGCTGTCAAGGCGGGTGCTGTCGATCTGGATCAAGACCGCGAGAGGGTTTTTCGGCGCGTCATGGTGGGATCCGCCGGCGGCGCGGGTCAGATGGCGATGAAAGCGGGGAAATCCATGGACGAGATGCAAAATTTTCTGGATCGTTTATGGTCTAGCGCCAGCGTTGCGGAGAATTGGGATCGCTTGATGGAGCGTGGCGTCGATATTCTTTTCGAGCCGGGAACGCATGACTACGTCGCCTATGATATTGTCTGGGGAGCGCAAAACCATCCTCAGGTGCCTGTCTATTACCAGCCCAACGGCGGGCACCATCAAACGCCGCATGTCGCGACGGCAAAGGACGAACAGAATAGAGACGCTTTTCTTTGGCATCACTTCTTCGGCGGTGATTCCTTGCTGAGCCCTCCGGCGTCGAGTCATAAAGTCGAAAAGGATAAACTTACGGTTCGCGTGAGCTTTGAGGAAGGGCCTCAGCCGACAGACGGGCGCATCTGGTGGATGTATGATCGAGCGCCCGAAGGGTCCGCGCCGTTCATGCTCACGCCCATCCCTGAAGACCAATGGGCGGACATGGAGAGGGATCCCAAGAACGGTTCATGGAGCGTCACCATACCGCTAAAGGACGGGGCTTCCCGCATCGATTTCTTCAGTAATCACGGGCACAGGGCCAACGGCTATCAGCAGTATTTGTCCAGTCCCTACACGCGGGTGAAGCTTTCTGAAGAGGCTGATTCGAAGATTCGGATGACGTCGTCGACGGCGCCCGCGGCCGTGCAACGCACGCAGGCTGGGGGTGGGAAAGTCGCTGAGAAAGGAGGCGGACCTGACCAGGAAACGAAGGAGCAATTTATTAAGCGTGTGGAGAGGAACACAAAGAAGAGTGGTCAGCAGCTCGATCGAAAATCCATCGAAGCACGCTTCCAGCAGATGGATGCCAACCAGGATGGCATCGTTACCAGAGAAGAGAGACGAGCTCGACTGAACGAGGCCCAAACGGCGGCGCCCGTAGCGGCGCAACCGACGGCGTCCGGTACGAATACGCAATCGCCACAGCCCTCCGAAAGGCAGCGGGCGCAAATCCTCAAACGTTTTCCCCAAGCGGATACAGATAAGGACGGCAAGCTCTCCACGGAGGAAGTCCAAGCGTTTGTCCAATCCAGGCAGAGGAGAGGGCGCCCGGCGGCAGCGGCAGCGCCGCCACCGACGCCGGCGGGGGATGCAAAACTGGCTGAGGCGCTGGCGGAGATGAATGCGCGGTTTAAGAATGTTGAGATGGAGCTTATCGAGTGGCCGAGCTCCTTGCATGAGAAGCTCGGAAAAATGACGAAAATTGCGTTGATGACGCGCCCAGTGGAGAAGACGGAAGGGAAGCTGCCCTTGCTTATTAATTTGCATGGGGGAGGTCAGCGTTGGTGGGACATGAGTTTTGAACAGCAGCTTGAAACTGCGGCGAGGTTGGGGATGAAGCGGGGCTTTGATATCGCGGAGCTAGCGGGTAAGAGCTTGATCACTCTCGATCCTAACACGGGGGAACGTTGGGTTCCGAATTCGCTCGATACGATGCTGGATTACGTCTTGGAAAACTTTCCTGAGGTGGATGCCGATCGCGTGTATGTGATGGGCTACAGCGCGGGGGGCGGAGCGACTTGGAGATGGATCAATCAATCGGCGGATCGATTTGCCGCGGCGGCCCCTTGCGGCTTTACGGGCGGCAATGCTGAGGACAATTGGAAAGGACTCGCGAACTTGCCGATTTGGGGAATGGCGGGCAGCGAAGATGGAAAGAATCCAGCTGGAGTCAGAAAAATGGTGGAGCGCTTGAAGGCGGCGGGCAATGCGAACGTAAAGCACACCGAGTTTGCAGGAGCGGATCATAGAGAGGGCGGCAAAGCAGTCTTCAATACGGTGGAGCTGGTGGATTGGATGCTCGGGTTTGAACGGAATGTATCCAAATAGGGAGTACTTAAACGGGCGTTCGATCGCTGTGGGTATAGTAAAAGGATGGGTAGTATTTGTAAGACGATAAAGAAGCTAGCGCCTTTAGTAGGGGTGCTAGCTTGGGGGGCTAATCAGCATGGGGTTGCAGAGCCATTTGTTTCACCTGATGAATATGACTGGAGGTGGGAGGTAGGTGGAGAACCTACATTCCCCAACGAGGCCTATGGACCTGAGAATTTGGTAGATATCGGCACAAATCCTTGGGGTAAATCAAACGAAGGCGACAACCAGTTGTTTGATGTTTGGGTTCCCGATGGCGCTGGTCCCTTTCCCGTTTATATTTATGCTCATGGGGGCGGTTTCACCGGCGGGAGTAAAAAGAGAATGGTGCTTTCTGGACCGCTGCTTGCGAATGATGGCGTGGTTTATGTGAATATGCACTACCGCATACACGGTGGAACGCCTGAAGGGGTAACTGATGCGATAAATGATGGGATTGCCCTTATAAACTACCTTAAAGACAATGCCGAAAAATATAAATTAAACCCTGATCAGATATTTGTAGGTGGCGGTTCTGCGGGCGGCGTTCTGTTCAATGATATTGTTTACAAGAAATCAGTATCTGGTATCAAAGGCGTATGGCATTGGAATTTGTTCCGGAAAGAAGGGCATTCCGTGGACTTCGAAGATCCGCAACTTCTTGCTGACGTTTCCATCCCTGTTGTTAATGCGCATCCCGATCCCTATCCAAGCGATAATTCCCATAGCGCCTTGGATGCTTTCAATTATTCCCAAGCTAATTATAACGCAGGCCAATCGGGGACGTTTTTTAAAGCGCTAAGAGAGCATCCATCTGCAATTGGTTACGAAGATCCTTATGTGAATATCGAGCAGATATGGAAAGATGGTCAATGGATCAAAGATTCAAGAGATGGCACTGATACAGGCGAACGAATCCCAAACTTGGCAGAATGGATCTACGAAATAATCGGAAACGATCCACCGGCTAATTCAGACTACGAAGTATGGAAAACCAACTACGGCATCACCGACGATCTCGCGGATGACGACAATGATGGGATCGTGAATCGGCTCGAATTTGCCTTGGGTGGTAATCCGAAGAGTTCGGATGCTGAAGGTCGTAGACCGATGCTCAGCAAAAATGGCAGCGTTTTTGAATACGTTTTCCATCGAGGTGTGGCGAGTTTGGATTACACCCTTGAGTCAAGTTTGGACCTCGATCACTGGGAGCTGTTCGCTACAGTGGATGATTCGCATGGATTAGTGGGAACCCCGGCGACCGTATTGCTTCCAGACAGCCAAATTGGCAGCAGTGCTTTGTTTCTACGCTTGAAAGTAGAGAACGCAGCTGAACAACCACCGCAGCCGACTGTGGATCCTGAACTTGCTGAGGCGGTGGCGGGTATTAACGCGGGGTTTGAAAATGTTGAGGTGGAGGTTATTAAGTGGCCTAGCGAGTTGAATGGTAACCTTGGAGCAATGCATGAATTCGCTTATGTTACGCGACCTGTGGAGAGTACTTCAGGGAAGCTGCCCTTGATCATTTCCTTGCATGGTGGAGGACCGAATTGGTGGGTCATGAGTTTGGAAGAGCAGATAGAGATTTCGGCTCAGATAGATAAGGTGCGGGGCTATGATTTGGCGGAACTTGCGGGGAAGGAGCTGATTATGCTTGAGCCAAACACGACGGCAGATTGGGAGGCGGATGAGCTCGATGCGATGCTTGATTACGTGTTGGAGAATTTTCCTGACGTGGATACGGATCATGTGTATGTGATGGGCTACAGTAAGGGGGGCGGCGGTACTTGGACTTGGCTCAATGAGTCCGCGGATCGATTTGCGGCAGCGGCGATTGGAGGGAACAATGGCGCTGGCGCTATAGACGATATGGCGACGCTTGCGAATTTGCCGCTTTGGCTGATGGTGGGTGGCGATGATACTCCTGCCCCAGGGATGGAGAATAGGGTGAACCAGTTGAGGGCTGCTGGGAATGAGAGTGTAGAGCATACGGTCATCGAAGGGGCGGATCATGGAGAGGCGGGCGATGTATTTTTTAGTTCGGTGGAGATGGTGGATTGGTTGCTTGGGTTTGAGCGACCGGGATCCACGGAATGAAATAGGAATGATTTTTGTGAAAGTATAGATATAGATTTGAACGTTTTTTTTAGTAGTATGAGAAAACAGAATACATTGTGCTTATTATTGACCCTGTTGGCAGGAGGTGCGTTGGCTTCGGAAACCCCGAATATAAATCCGCTGAGCGATGATGAGCGGCTTGCCTGGTGGCACGAAGCCCGTTTTGGCATGTTTGTGCATTGGGGGGTATATTCGCAGTATGCCGGAATTTACAACGGACATGATCAGGCCAAAGGGGGTGCAGAATGGGTTATGAACCGATGTAAAATTCCCGTGGCCGAATACAAGGAAAACGCGAAGCACTTTAATCCGGATAACTATGATCCGGAGTCCTGGGTTAAAATGGCCAAGGATGCGGGGATGAAATACTTGATCATTACCGCGAAGCACCATGACGGGTTCGCTCTTTTCGACAGTGCGGCCAGTGACTGGGACGTGGTCGATGCCACACCCTATGGTAAGGATCTCTTGAAGCCTTTGGCTGAGGCTTGCGAAAAACAGGGGATCAAATTGGGATTCTATTATTCCCAAAACCAGGACTGGTGCCATCCTGGAGGAACGGCCGCACGTAGATTATCGAAGGAAGGCTGGCCCAATCCTGATGCCGCAAAAGTTGATGCCTACACCAAAGTGCATAAGGGCCACTGGGATCCGGTTCAGGAAACCGCGACCTTTGAGGACTATATAGACGGGGTCGCAGTCCCTCAGGTGCGGGAAATATTAAGCAATTATGGTGAAATATCCGTTCTGTGGTGGGATACTCCACGCGGCATGACCGATGACGCTGCACTGAAATTACAGGAGCAACTTAAACTGCAGCCTCATATTATCACAAACGACAGGTTGCATCGCCCGAAGTTTCCCGGAGACACAAAGACTCCGGAGCAGCACATCCCTGATGCCCACGGTTTGGAAGGGGTGAACTGGGAAGTCTGCATGACCATGAATACAACCTGGGGATATGGGTTGCGAAAAGTGGACGCTGAGTGGAAGTCTTCCGAGACCTTAATTCGGAACCTGGTGGACATTGTTTCAAAAGGTGGAAACTACCTGCTGAATGTCGGTCCCAAGCCGGACGGATCCTTTCCCGAAGAAAGCATCGTTCGCTTAAAGGAAATCAGCGAATGGATGACCGTTTATAACGAGGCTATTCACGGTACAAAGGCCGGACCTTATAAACCCTTCTCTTGGGGGCGTTGTTCCAAAAAAGAGAATGAAGAAGAGACCACTCTGTATTTCTACGTTTTTGACTGGCCCGCGGTGGGAGAGTTGAAGGTTCCCGGAGTGGCCAACGATGTGATGAACGTAACCCTTCTGGCTGATCACACGGAACTGAGAGCGCATAAGAATGACGGTAGTCTAGTGATTGAGCTGCCCGCCGAAGCCCCCAATGACATTGCTAGCGTGATTGCGGTGACCGTGAAGGGTAAAGTGGAGAACCAGTATAGTAAATCCCAAGAGGATGAAATTGATTCCGGAGCGCTGGACACGAGGCACTAGTTTATATCATATATAAAATGAATCCTTTTACTCGAAGAAAATTTATATCCAAAACGGTGACCGCTGGAGCGGCGGTCTCGGTGGCGTCGGCTTTGCCGCGGGTCAATGCTGCGAGGAAGGGCAGCGCGAATAATGCTATTCAGTTGGGCATCATTGGAGTGGGCAGCAAAGCGAGGGGGCATATCCAGCAGTTGCTCGAGATGAGCGATGTACGGATCGTGGCGCTATGTGATGTGGATCAGGCGCACTTAGATCGCGGACAGAGTGAGTTGGATAAGAAGGGGCTGAAGGCTAAAGAGTATCGAGACATGCGGGACCTTTTGGATGATTCCGAGGTGGACGCAGTCTTGATCGTTACGCCGAATCATTGGCATGCTCTGGCAACGATCTGGGCCTGTCAGGCGGGAAAGGACGTCTATGTCGAAAAACCGGTTTCCCATAATTTGTGGGAAGGAAAGAAAATGGTCGAAGCTGCTCGCAAGTATAAGCGGATGGTACAGGCTGGTACGCAAAACCGATCCGATAATGGGTTTCGCCAAGCATTGGAGTATATTCGAGAGGGGCAGCTTGGAAAGATCCAGTGGATTCACAGCTTGTGGTACAAGAAGCGCGAATCGCTGGGTCGGGTTGCAGGGCCTCAATTGATACCTGGCGGGGTCGACTACGACCTTTGGACTGGACCGGCTCCTTTAGAGCCTCTGATGCGGAAGCAACTGCATTACGACTGGCACTGGAATTGGAATACCGGAAATGGGGATATGGGCAACCTGGGTGGGCATATTATGGATGATGCCTCGAACATCACCGGTACTCACGGAATGCCGAAGCGATTCTTGTGCTTGGGTGGAATGTATTCAAGAGATGATTACGGGGAAACTCCGAATATACAGGCGGCGTTCGTCGAGTACGAAGACGCTCCGCCGATAATCGTGGAGTTGCGTGGTTTGCCTCATAAGAAGGGTGCCGCGTACATGGACAACTATCGGGGCAAACGTTCCGGTAACATCGTTCAGTGCGAAGGAGGATATTTCGCGGGCGGCCGCGGCGGAGGCATTGTCTACGATAATGATGGAAAGAAGATCGAGAAGTTTCCTGGGGACGGTGGGATGACTCATTTCGAAAACTGGTTTGAGGCTATTCGTACCCGTAAGCGCTCCATCATGAGGGCAGAAATTGCAGTGAGTGTGCGTTCGGCGAATCTCTGTCATATGGCGAACCTCGCGTACCGAAGCGGGCTTCCTACCTCGATTGACGATATTACGGCACGCGTGGGAAGCTACGGTCATGCGACGGAAGCGATCGAATCGATCACTGCTCATCTAGGCAGAAATGAAGCTGATCTGGCTGCGGCCCCTTTAAGTTGCAGTCAGTGGATTCATTACGATGAGAAAAAGATGACGTTTTCGGGTGGCGGTGACTATGGCGATTCGGTCGCCAATGCACTGGTCGAACCGCGCTATCGAGCTCCTTTTGTCGTGCCGAAAAAGGTGTAGGCGGCTGCTTACGACTCAGCCTCTTAATCACCGGTTTCGTTGGCGACGCCGAGCTGCGTCCGCATGAAGCTCCGGCTGGCTGGTGCCGCCTTGCTCTGCTCTCGATTGAGCCTGCACTACTTGTTCAAATCATTTTGCGAGTGGTATATTGACGGTCTTCGAGGTGGGAATGACTTCGTCGACCTACACAAATAGAGGGTACACGGAAGGGGTTCGTTTGCTATTATAGGCCTCATACTTTTTGCAACAGTTACCAGTTCAATGATAATTGACTGGTGTTTTTGCACCCTCGGTACCCCACGATATGAATTTTAAAGCAATTACCCTAATCGGACTTCTGTTTCTCGGAACAGGCCTTCAAGTTCTTTTTGCCGATTCTCGGCCGAATATCATCTATCTGATGTCGGACGATCAGAGCTCCTATTCGATGGGGTGCTACGGCAATTCTGACGTGAAGACGCCGAACCTGGATCGGCTTTCTTCCCAGGGCGTGACCTTCGACAACCACTACGTTACCACCGCGATTTGCATGGCGTCCCGGGCTACGGCGATGACGGGCATGTACGAGTACAAGCATGGCTGCAATTTCAGCCATGGCGAGATGATGACCAGCATCTGGGCCAATTCCTATCCGATATTGTTACGAGAGGCGGGCTATTTGACCGCATTTGCGGGCAAGTTCGGCTTCGAGCTTCGCGAGACGCCAAATGGACCGAAACTGGAGTTGCCAGCCGAGGACTTCGACCGCTGGGGAGGTGGCCCTGGCCAGACTTCTTACGATACGAAAAAGAACAAGTCGATGGTCGCCTACGCCAAGGAGTACCCGCATGCGACGCTCTCATACGGAGCTTTCAGCCGTGACTTCATTCACGCGTCAGCTAAGTCAGATCAGCCCTTTTGTCTATCGATCAGCTTCAAAGCTCCGCACAAGCCGGCGACGCCAGATCCTCGGTTCGATGATGTCTATGCCGGAATGACTTTCAAGAAGCCGGCCAACTACGGTCGTGAGCACGGCGAGCATTTTTCTAAGCAAAGCAAGCAGGACCGGCAGTACGAACGCTTCCACTCCTGGAACTATTCCGATAAGTACGACGAGGTGATGGCGACCTATCATCAGCAGATCTATGCGATCGACGTGGCGGTTGGTATGGTACGCGAGGCGCTGGAGGAAGCCGGGGTCGCGGATAACACCGTCATCATCTATACTTCTGACAACGGGTTCTTCTGTGGTTCGCATGGTTATGGTTCGAAGGTCTTGCCGTACGAGGAGTCGACGCGGGTTCCTCTGATCATCTACGATCCGCGGCATGCGAACTCGGGGAAGGGCCTGCGTTCCGATGCCCTGACCGGCAATATCGATTTCGCCCCCACGATCCTGAGTCTTGCAGGCTTACCTGTTCCGGAAAACATGGATGGTAGCAATTTGATGGCACTTTATGAGAATCCCAATGCGGAGTTGCACGAGTCGCTCGCGTTGGTCAATGTCTGGGGCGAGGCGGCAACTCATGCGCTTGGCGTTGTAACGAAAGACATGAAGTATCTGCATTGGGGATACGCTGCTGAAGGATTCGAAGTCACGGAAGAGCTCTATCACTTGGGAAAAGACCCATTGGAATTGACGGAATTGTCTGGGAATCCCGAATACAGTCCGGCGATGCAGGCGATGCGCAAGGCTTACGATCGGCATCTGTCAGACTGGAAGAAAGAAGCGGTCGCCTACAACAATTACCAACCCTACGGAACCATCTTTGATCGAGAGACGGACTGGTCCGAAAAAGAAGGACTGTTTGATGCGAAGGGAATCGAAGCAGCCAGAAAAGCGACTGCGGAAGCTCGAAAGACGAACGCCGTCGCTCCGAAAGACAAAGGCGATAAGGCGAACAAGCGCGAAGACCGATAATAGCACGAACAATGTTTCGAGTCATTTCAAACCCCAAGGCTTTGCTTTACCTTGTGGCGGTCAGTCTGATGTTCGTTATAGCCGCTTGTACGCAAACTCCGGCTGAAACGGAGAGCCGCCCGAACGTGATCGTCATTCTGGCGGATGACATGAGGACCGGAGCGATGGGATTTGACGGAGATCCACTCATCAAGACCCCTAACCTTGATCAATTGGCGGCGGATGGTACGGTTTTTAGCAAGGCCTTCGCTACCAGCGCGGCTTGTACGCCGAGCCGGACTACGCTCTTGACCGGACTGTACGAACGTCGACACGGGATCAACTTCAACTCAAAGAGCAGCATGACCGAAGCTGCTTATGCGAAAACCTACCCGATGCTTCTCAAGGCCGCCGGCTATTTCGTCGGCTACGTCGGAAAGAACCACACGCCTATCGGCAAAAACGAAGCAGGAAAAACCGGATACAATAGTGGCGTCATGGATCGGAGCTTCGACTATTGGTATGCGGGCCATCATCATTTGACCTTCTATCCGAAGGACAAGAAGCGGCATGCCATTTTCAAGAATGCCCAGGCCGATACGCAGGTGGAGATTCTGGAAGAGGGCGTGGAGAACTTCATGGAGCCCAACGAAGCCTTTCAGGCGGGAAGCAGCTTTCTGGAAAGTCGCCCGCAGGGTCAGCCCTTTGCCCTGTTGATCAACTTCAACGTTCCCCATTCTGTGGGCACGGGTTCGATGGAATTGAGGGAGAGTGATTTGGACTTGTATAAGTCTGCTTACCGAGAGCAATTGCACGAGATCGAGCTACCTTCGACCTATGTTGCCGAGAAGGACATCACCGGACCGAAGGTTCCTCATTCCGTCTATAATGGGGAGTATATCAGCTCCTATGATTACGTGAAGACGCCTGATGGATTGAGAGAGCGTTGTATCCGAGAAATGCAGACGATCTCTGGCATTGATAAACTGCTGGGGAAATTGCAAGCGCAGCTTGAAGCTCAGGGTGTCGCGGAAAATACGGTCATAGTTTTTACTTCTGATCACGGTTTGATGCACGGCGAGTTTGGCTTAGGTGGAAAGGTGTTTCTTTACGACCCATCGGTTCGGGTTCCTATGATCGTATACGACCCGCGTGCGAAGAAGAGGGATAAGGTCGATCAAAGCGACGAGCTGGTCGCATTGGTGGATATTGCTCCTACTTTGTTAGAGCTGACGGGTACGTCGGGATCGGCGGAAATGCAGGGCAAGAGCCTCGTACCTCTGCTGGAAGGCGAGCCTGTTGAATGGCGGAATGAGATTTTTCTTGAGAATATGATGACCATCCAGAATTACCCACGTATGGAAGGGGTGCGTACTCACAGGTGGAAGTACGTGCGTTATTTTGATCGGGAGAAGGATCAGCACTATAGCGAGATGATCGACGCTTCCATCAATGGCGAGCAGCCCATCTATGAGGAGCTATTCGATTTGGAAAACGATCCGCAAGAAATCCACAATCTGATCGACGTCGCCGCTCATGCTGCGACCGCCGATGCCTTACGGCAGCGAAACGCAAAGCTTGTGAGAGAGTATCGTGGTACTGAACCGCTGGATACTTATGTCGTAGGGCGATGAAAGTGAATGCTTACAAACAAATGATCATTATGAAAAAACGTGTTTTTTGGGGGGTTGGTTCCCTTTTGTTATCAGGATTGGCTTTTGCCGGATCTTCGGAAGAGGCATGGCAGGAGCTGATTGGCGAGAGATTTGCTAAGCGGATTGAGTTCGCTTATGTCGAGAACGACCCGGATCTACCCAACGTACTGATCTATGGCGATTCCATATCTATCGCGTATACCCCAAGGGTTCGCCAAAACTTGGACGGGAAGGCGAATGTCTATCGCCTTTACTGTAACGGTGGGGACTCAAGCTCCTTTGTCGGCAAGATGGAAAAGATGCATGATACGATGAGGGACGAAACGCTGGATGCTCCTTGGTCGTTTGAGTGGGATGTGATCCACTTTAATGTCGGGTTGCATGATTTGAAGTACCTAGCTGACAAGAAACTCAACAAGGAGGAGGGAACCCAGGTGTCGACGATTGGTGAATACAAACGGAATCTATCGGACATCGTTTCGTATCTAAAAAAGAGCTTTCCGCGGGCGAAACTCGTATTCGCGACCACGACCCCGGTGCCTGAAGGAGAGCCCGGACGGTTCGCTGGAGATGCCAAACGTTATAATGCGGCTGCTCTAGAAGTGTTAGGCAATCATGAGGATATCGTGATCAACGACCTATATTCATTCACGCTACCGAACCAGCCAAAGTGGTGGATTAGGGCAGGTGACGTTCACTACAATGTGACCGGAAAGACAGCTCAGGGGGATCGTGTTGCTTCTGTTTTGTTGGACAATCTGAAATAGTGATACTCCTTGGGCGTACTTAGGAGTGTAGTTTATGTAAGAAGTGAGGCTTACCTGTGGCTTGGGTCCGATTTGACAGCAGTCGATCTGTCTCCTATGTGTCGCGGAGCTTCCGACCCTCCCACCCATTTATGATGAAGACCTTTATTCTCGTTATCTTGTTTTCCTTTGCAGCCACGTTGTTTGCCGATCGACCAAATGTGGTCTTGGTAATGACGGATGACCAGGGCTATGGTGACCTGTCGTGTACTGGAAATCCGATCCTAAAGACTCCAGCGCTTGACGCTCTTTACGAGCAGAGCACTCGTTTTACCGACTTTCATGTTAGTCCGACTTGCTCGCCGACGCGCGGGGCTCTCTTGAGTGGACACTATACGAATCGGGCGGGCCCATGGCATACGATTAAGGGGCGTTCGATGTTGCGATTGAGCGCGATAACCATGGGTGAGGTGTTCGAGGATGGTGGATACGCTACTGGCTTGTTTGGAAAATGGCATCTTGGCGATTCCTATCCGTATCGTCCTGAGGATCGAGGCTTTCAGGATGTGGTTCGCCACGCTGCTGGCGGGGTCGGGCAGACTCCGGATTTCTGGGACAATTCCTACTTTGACGATACTTATTTTCGCAACGGTGTACCGGAAAAGTTCGAGGGTTTCTGCACGGACGTTTTTTTCCGTGAGGCTACACGCTTTATTGACGAGAGCATTGAAGCTGGAAAACCGTTTTTCGCTTATGTGACACCGAACGCCCCGCATTTGCCGTATCACTGTCCAGAGGAGTATTGGGAGATGTACAAGGGCAAGGGCTTGAAGCCGGAAGAGGAGATCTTCTTTGGCATGATCCACAATATCGACGATAATGTG
The DNA here is from genome assembly GCF_016595505.1 of Pelagicoccus mobilis. GTDB lineage: Bacteria > Verrucomicrobiota > Verrucomicrobiia > Opitutales > Opitutaceae > Pelagicoccus > Pelagicoccus mobilis. The sequence continues at coordinate 32,350 of NZ_JAENIL010000062.1, forward strand.
GGAGCTCTCCGGACTCATTTGGAAAAGAAGGGTGTATCCGATAATACGATATTCATCTTCATGACCGATAACGGGACGGCCACCGGTCACGATGTATTCAATGACGGGATGCGCGGCAAGAAGGGGAGCGCTTACGAGGGCGGTCACCGGGTTCCGTTTTTCATTCACTGGCCAGATGGCAAACTCGATGTTGCTCGAGACATCGATACCTTGACTTCCCACATCGACGTATTGCCGACAATGATGGACCTTTGTGGGTTGGAGATCCCAATGGATTACAGTTTCGATGGACGTAGCCTTTCTCCGCTGCTTTACAATAATCCGACACCTTGGGTGGAGCGTACGATTGTTACGGACTCGCAGCGGGTTGTTGATCCGATCAAGTGGAAGGATTCTTCGACAATGACGCAGCGTTGGCGTTTGATTAACGGAAAAGAGCTTTACGATATCGTGGCTGACCCTTCGCAGAGTAAGGATGTTGCTAGTATGCATCCCGATGTAGTTTCGTCGTTGAGGGCTGAATACGAAAAGTGGTGGGATAGCATTTCGCCTACTTTTGCGAAGGAGGAGCGATTGCGAATCGGTACGGACGTGGAGAATCCTGTTGTACTCAACGCGCATGACTGGATTACGGAGGCTCCCGTTTCTCCTTGGAACCAGGGGCATATCCGCCGAGGGGCAAAGATCAACGGATATTGGGCGATCGATGTGGAGATGGCGGGAACTTATAGTGTGGAGCTTCGTCGCTATCCGCCTGAGCTCTCGGCTGCGATCAATGCGGAATTGGATCCTGGAGCCCCGGTTATCGGCTTGGAAGCGTATCGCGGTCCAGCGGGAAGAGGCATAGGCGCGAAGAGCGCTGTGTTGTCAGTGGGTGACTTTAATGAAGAAAAACCGGTCAGCGACGCCGACGAAGGTATCCTCTTTACGGTAGAGCTACAGGAAGGTCCAGCCGATCTTCATGCGGTTTTCAAAACGGGGCCTGATGGGGAAGATGTAATTGGGGCTTACTACGCAGTGGTGAATCGTCTTTAAGGTCAGGCATGTGAGGGGGGAGGCTCTTCAATTGATAGAGCTGTAGTGCCTTGGGTACCGCTGGTCTCGAAGGCGCGGACTTCCGTGCCTGCGAAAACTACGGGCCTCTCTACGGAAAGAAGTTGTTGCTAGAATTTTGTTTTAGAGACGGTCCGATAACGTGAGAGTTCCTGAATTGAAATGTGGGAGCGTGCTTGTCACGCGATTCGGCAGGGGAAGCGTTG
>NZ_JAENIL010000063.1 GCF_016595505.1 Pelagicoccus mobilis
TTCTTTGGGTTATCTTATCGGTCTCCATCCACGGCATCAAAAAGTGTTAACCATGTCTCTTAACACCTGTTAACCATGTATCTTGACCAGACAGGAAGAAGATCGCCTACCGGATCAACTCGAGCAAAGCGCAGCGTTCGTACTTGCACAGCGTGGCTTTGAATGACTTCGGAATTAGCAGTCCTCAACCGATCGCCTGGCAGGAAAAGTGGTCGGGCGGCTGGCTGGTCGAGAGCCATTATCTTTGCGCGTTTCAGGAGTTTGAGCATGACGCGTCGGCTTTGCAGGACGCGGATTGCGAGGATCGGGACGAGAAGCTGGAGATGCTGGGCCAAGCGGTGGGCCGGATGCATGAGGCGGGGTTGTTGCACTTGGACATCAACCAGGGGAACTGGCTGTTTTCGCGAAGCGGCGAGGGGCGGTGGGAGCTGGACTTGATTGACAACAATCGCTTGCGGCGGCGGACGGTCTCGCTGGGGAGAGGCGTGAAGTGCCTGTTGCAGCTGGAATTTGAAGGAGAGGTTCAGACGCGGCTTTTGCACGCTTACGCGGACAGTCGAGGGTTTGAGCGGGAAGCGTGCGTAAGGACTTTTGATACGAGCAAAGGGCGGTATGAGCTGAAGTGGCGCGTCAAGAACGCCACGAGACCGTGGAGGAAGAAAATTGGACTCTAAGGACGAATTTTTGGAGATCGAGTGGGATCGCTATAGCGAGCAACCTTATCCGATCCGGCACCGTCGAAATATTTGGAAACGGGCTAGGTATTCATTTGTTGACTACGTAAAGACGTTTTTCACGACGGTTGCGTTCTTGCCGTTCATCGTCGGCTACCAGTTCGTTCTCAATTTTGGGAGAATGCCGAAGCGTTGGAAGCAGCGTGGCGAGGATATCAAGGACTTTGCGGGGCTGGCGATCGCATTGCACTCGAGCGACGCGGAGTCGAACGCCGAGCTGATCCGGGAGCTTGGCGTGCGCAGGATCTTGCTGCGCGTTCCGGTTTGGGAGATCGATGAACTCGATAAGTACGTCGGGTTTATCGATAGCTTGCCGGATTGCGATTTCGTGGTGTGCATCATGCAGACGCGTAACGAGGTGATCGATGCGGAGCGTTGGCGCAAGCTGCTCCGCCAGATCGTCGAGCGTTGCTGGCCGCGGGTGAAGGTTTTCCAGATCGGCCAGGGAATCAACCGATCCAAGTGGGGGTTCTTCAGCACGGGAGAGTTTTTGAGATTCGCGAGTGTCGCGGAAGAGATGCGGGAGGACTTCCCGGGGATCGAATTGGTAGGGCCTTGTATTCTGGATTTCGAGACGATGCCGTTGTTTCGCTGTATCACGCATGGCCACAAGATTTTCTGGGACGCGGTGGGCTGCGCTCTTTACGTCGACCGGCGTGGCTCTCCGAAGAATAGGCAGCTTCTCTTTTTCGATTTTCGTCAGAAGCTGCTGCATTTCGTGGCGTGCATTCGTTTTGCGACAAAGGCGCAGCGGCGCTTTTGGATCACCGAGGTGAATTGGCCGATCGCGGACCAAGGGCCGTACTCGCCGACGCACGAGCCTGACTGCGTTTGCGAGGAGGATGCGGCTGTGTATTTGAGGCAATACTACGAGGAGGCGTGGGATAGCGGACTCGTGGAGCGCGTCTACTGGTGGCAGCTGATTGCGAAGGGCTTTGGGTTGGTTGACGTGGGCGACGATGGTTCGCTCCGCAAGCGGCCGGGCTTCTACGAGTTTAAGCGAATGTTGGATAACGGACTCGAAGACCGGAGCGAACCGGTTGCCCAAAGCGATGATTCCAAGTCCTCGGAGTAGGCGGGCCTAGGCCAAGACTCAGATTTACTCGCTGGTTTCGGTCGTATCGGCGATGGGTGAAACGGAGTTCCTGTTTGTTTTTTCGGGGCGAGTGGCGCGTGGGGATCTTTGACGAATTTTGAGAGTTTGGTCGTTTATTTGACAAAATTCCCAACCCCGCTTTATCTAAGAGATGCCTTTTCGTTAGCCGGTCCGTTCGGGGCGCTTTTGCCCGGGTTTGGCTGCCTCTTAAACTGCGTTTTATCCTCCCACTGGTATGCCCAAAAACATTGGATCGATTCCCCGTCGCCTCCAGAAGTTGAGCTTCTGCGTCGGCCTAGCCGCAATCCCTGTCTGGTTCGCGTATGCGAATCTTCCGTCAGACTCCGTAAGCAAAGTGGAGCAAGATACCGATCGCTGGATCGAATTGCAGTCCCAGATCTCGAAAGCGCGAGCGGAGTGGAGGAGCGAGCAGACGCTGCTGCAAAGCACGATTAAGCTTTTGGAGACTGAGGAGAGCACGCTCAAGGGGAACCTCGAAGCGAACCAGAAGGCGAGCGACGTGTATGTGGGGAACCGAGATCGGATGAAGCAGAGCATCGACGATAAGAAGGCGGCGCTTGATGCCTTGGTCACTCCTTTGGCGCGTATTGAAACCGAGTTGCGATCCTTGATGCCTCGATTGCCGGAGCCTCTGCTGGCGGAGTTGAAGGTGCATCTGGACAAGATCGAAAACGGGGATGGCGAGATCGCGATTCCGGTGAGGGTACAGAGTTTAGTGGCGGCGCTGACGGCGATTGATCGTTTCGGCAATTCGCTGACAGCGGCTCGGATTACGCGCCCTGGTCCGGAGTCGGGCGAGGTGAGTGTGCGCGTGCTCTACTGGGGGCTTGCGTGTGGCTATGGCGTCGATGAGGCGAACCAGCGGGCTTGGGTGATCCAGCCAGGCTCGGGCGGCTGGGACTGGCAGCAGCGCGACGACCTTTTCCTGCAAATCTCGGAAATGATTGGCAATTACGAGAACGAGTCGACCGACCCTCAACTCATCAGCCTTCCTGCAACTCTATTATAAGGGACCAATCGGAATACGAATTATGAGAGAAAGACTTTCAAAGAAGATGACTCGGTCGCTGTCCGCCTTTGCTGTTTCCTTCCTGCTGTTTACGGGACTGCAACCGGCTATGTTTGCTCAGGATCTGCCGGAGGAGATTTCTGGTTTGGTGGAAAGCAGCCTGCAAGAGTACCTTGCCCTCGAGCAGAGCATCGCGACTGAGAAGACGCCTTTGGTGGCACGGCTTTCCGAGCTGGAGGAATCAAACCTCAAGTTGCGTTCGGAAGTGGAGAGCTACCGCTTCCTTAGCCAACAAGTGATCGCGGAGATCGAAGAGCTCGGGGAATCGGGCAAGTCGGTTACGAGCCAGATAGAATACGTTCGTTCCGCGTTGGACGGGTTCTTGGACAAATTTGAAAGCCGTATCAATATTTCGGAGACGCAGGTTTACATGGATGATCTGGATGCGATTCGCGCGAAGGTCGATCCGGATAGCCAGAACATGCAAGCCGAGTTCGCTGGCTACGCGGATGCGATGCGTTTGTCCTTGCAACGGATTTCTAGAAATATCGGCGGGGAAGTCTTCTCAGGGAAGGCGATCGACAGCGAGGGGCGTATCCACAATGGCAAGGTCCTGATTTTTGGTCCAGCTGGCTATTTCCAGAGTGAGGATTCGAAGCAGGGAGGAGTGCTCAAGTACGACTCTGGAGCGATCGAGCCTGGAATCACTTTTCTACCCGATGCCCAAGGCGCTCAGATCGGAGGATTTGTGGAAACGGGAAGCGGGGAGCTGCCGCTTGATTCGACCTTGGGTGATGCCTTGGCTTTGCAAACGTCGAAGGGCGATTTGATGACCCACTTGAAACAAGGTGGATACGTTGGCTTTATCATTCTTGCTCTCGGGTTGATCGCGGGAGTCATCAGTTTGCTAAAGCTGAGCGACCTTGCAGGTTTCTACACGCCGGCGGCGGATCAGGTGGCGGAGATTTCCCGTTTGGCTCGCGAAGAGAGCACAGCTGCGGCGCAAGGACCGCTCAAGGAAGTGAAAGGGGTTGCGGGCGACGTGCTTGCCACGGGAGTGCGCAATATCAACAAGAACGCGCTCTTGCTCGAGGAAACCATGCTGAGCGTGATCTTGAGAGCCAAGCCACGCATGGAACGTTATTTGCCTTTCTTGGCGATTACCGCGGCGGCTTCGCCTTTGCTCGGTTTGTTGGGTACGGTGGTTGGCTTGATCAAGACGTTTGCTTTGATAACGCTTTATGGAGCGGGCACGCCAAACGCTTTGTCGAGCGGGATTTCGGAGGCGTTGATCACGACGGAGCTTGGGCTTATGGTAGCGATCCCGACTTTGATTTTGCATGGTTTGTTCTCTCGTCTGATCCGTTCAAGGATTGTGGCTTTAGAGCAGACGGCGTTTGATTTTGTCGAGTCGACCAAGTTGGAAATATCCGTTGGGGAATAGTTGGGCTGATGGAATCGATCTCCACCTTTATCAACGCGCTGAAGACCGGGGGGCCGGTCATGTACATCCTAGCTGTATTGTCCTATGTGCTCTATTGGCAGATTATTGCTATATTGATGTATGTAGTGAAAGTTCGGTTACACCGATTTATCGATAGTCGGAGCTATGCGTTGAATGCTCGTACGAATCGAGCGGGGGTTGCCTCTACGCAGCTGGAGTTGCTTTTGATCCGCTATGAAGACGTGTTGCTGCAGTTTCGGGAGTTTATGCGCAACCGGTTACGTTTTGCTGGAGTGTTGCTAGTCGCCGCTCCGCTATTGGGTCTGCTCGGTACGGTTTTGGGGATGCTTGAGATGTTCAATGGGCTATCGCTCAAAGCGGGGCATCAAACGACACTGCTGGTTGCGGAAGGGGTGAAGAAGTCGCTAATCACGACCCAGACGGGTCTGACGATCGCGATCCCGGCTTTGTTTATCATGTACTGGATACGCCGTGTGGCGAACCGACGCGAGCTTGAGCTCTTGGAGCACAAGGTGAATGCCACCGAAAATAACGAATTTGAAGACTGATGCTTAAGGAATTACTACGCAGTAGCGAAGAAGATAAGGTGGATATCAATCTGTCACCAATGATCGATTGTGTATTCATATTGTTGATCTTTTTTATTCTGACTACGGTCTTTCTCCAAGAGACGGGGATCGAGGTGGATCGACCGGAGGCTTCGGGGTCGGTGCCATTGGAGCAGGACAGTATCTTGATTGGGATCAGTTCGGATGAACGTATTTTTCACGGTGGGCGCGAGATTAGTTTGTCCTCGGTTCGTCCGATCGTTTATCGGGCGCTCGCGGCAAAAAGGGCTTCTGTGATTATCCAAGCGGACAAGAACATAGGGCTCGATCTTTTCGCTAAGGTTTATGGTGAGGCCAAAGTGGCGGGAGCGGATGTCTATTTTTCAACGGATGAGGTGATCAACTACGAATAGTTGAGGTGTATGGAATCGATCGATACAGAGTTTAAGACTACCCGAGTTTCGATTCGTGCCCATTTGGGATCGATACTGGTGACCGTTGCCGTTTTCACGGCTATTGCGACTACGGGAGTTCGCGTGTTCAAACTCGAGCCGAAAGAGAGCGAGGACAAGCCGGTTTATTACCTCGCTCCGCCTCAGGACTACGTAGAGGTGAAGTCGTCCGCACCGGATGTATCCAATCCAATTGATACGTCTTCGATCACTCTTGAGGAGATGGAGCCATCGGTCGAATTGGAGCTAAGCCCGATCGACGTTTCGTTCAATCCGGATGTGTCTTCTGACGTCACACTGAATTTCGATATCAGCCAAGATTTCCAGGCGGCGCCTCCAGGTTTGGAAGAGTTTCAGGAATTCACCATCTATGACCAGACTGAGGTGGACGAAAAGCCGGTCCTTCGATTTTCAGTTCCTCCATCAGTCCCCTATAGTTTACGTGGGGAAGCGGTAGATGTCGTTGTTTTTTATTACGTTTCCGAGAAGGGCAGAACAGAGCGTCAAAGCGTTCTGTATTCTTCTTCCGAAAACCCTACATATGGCGATGCTGCTAAGGACGCGATTAAGAGTTGGCGCTTTAGGCCGGCTAAGAAAAACGGCAAGCCGGTAGCCTGTTGGGTACAGCAAACTGTTCAATTCAACGAGGGCTCAACCAGCCCATTCACTTTATAGGTCATGCGTTACATCATATACTTCTGTTTTGTTCTCTTTCTCAGTAACAGTCTGTTTGGGCAGCTTAAGTTGAAGAAGCCGAAGCTTTCGGGGGATGAGCTTAGCCAGCGAATCGAGGAAGGGTATCGATCGGTCGATAGTCCGGAGCCTTATGTGACGGCGGTGGAGAAGGAGCTTTTGGAGAAGATCTACGCACTGTTTTCGTCTGACCCAGACTATGCCTACACGTTCTTGCAGGAAACGCTTGATAGCGATTTGCCGGTCTCGGCCGCATTTAATCACGCTTTAGGCAACCTCTATTTCCGGAACCGGAACTATTTCCAGGCTGAGAACCAGTACCTTGCGGCGGTTCAGAAGCATAAGTCCTTCCGACGGGCGTGGAACTCTTTGGGGCTAGCCCGCTACAAGCAGGGAAGCTACGAGAGCGCTGCGGAGGCTTTGGGAACGAGTGTGCGTTTTGGGGCGAACGACGCGATGACGTTCGGTATCCTCGGCTACTGTCACCTTCAGCTAGGGCGCTATCGCTCAGCAGAAACGGCCTATCATTTCGCGATGTTGTTCGAACCGGATCAGACCGATTGGGCTGAGGGAATCGCGCAAGCCTACTATGAGACGGCTCGATATGAGGAAGCGATTTCTGTATTCGATGACCTGTTACGTACAGATCCGAACAACAGCGAATTTTGGCTGATGAAGGCGAACGCCTGGCTTGCTCTTGATAAGCCGCTCAAGACAGCCCAGTGCCTAGAGATCGCTCGACGCGTGGGCGATATCGAATCCGATTCTCTGTATCTTCTCGGAAACGTCTATCTCGAGCAAGGAATCTTTGAGCTGGCCCGAAAAGTGTTTTTGTCGGCTGCGGAGGATGAAGACGGGTTGAATCAGAAAGAGCTCCTGAATGCCGTTCGGTATCTCGTTTTTAACGACAAGCATGAGTTCGCTGAGGAGATATTTGCCCATCTCAAAGACGAGTCGTCGGATTGGACTCACAATGACAAGACGATGTACCGTTTCTTGAAGGCGGAGTTCTCGTATTTCCGGGGTGATGTGGATCAATCGGAGGCCGAGTACTTGCATGGTCTAGAGCTCGATCCGTTCAATAGCTACGCACTGATGAAGTTGGCGAGCATAAGTATACGAAATGAGAATACGGATCAGGCTATTGTGTACTACGATCGCGCGGCGGCCGATCCCGCGCAAAAGCAGACGGCGCTCCTTTCCAAGGCGATTGCATTGATTAACAACAAGCAATACCGGTTCGCTCTGAAGACTTTGGAGGAAGTCATGAAGGAGAGTGATGATAACAAGGTGACTCGCTTACATGCTCAAGTGCAGCGACTCGTTGATTCGGGAAGCTGATGTGGCTTCAGGCTTTTCAGGGAGTGAACTCTTACTGGTTGGCTTGGCCTAGGAGCGAGCTGAGGCGCTCTTTCAATTTCTCTTCGGTACGATCGCACACGATTTTGCAAAGCTCGAAGAGCATTGGCTCTTTGATCGAGTAGCGAGCGAAGTTGCCCTCCTTTTGCCGCTCTACGAGTTCGGCATCCAACAGCATTCCAAGGTGCTTCGAAGCGTTGCCCTGCTTCAAACCGGTTTCAGATACCAGTTCTCCCACCGTGCGGGGACCTGGCATTAGGGCTGAAATGAGGCGCAAACGGGCTGGCTCGGAGAGCAAATTGAACAGTTTCGCGATTTCGGTAAGCTGACCCTCAGAGAGAGGATTTTGAGAATGGTCTTTTTTCACTTGAATATTACTGTATCGTGATATGGTGATGTTTGACGTTAATCCAAGACATTTATGAAAACGATAGGAAATGAGGAGTACTGGGCCAACCCAGAAGCATATCTTTTGGTGGATGTAAGAACGCCTTCGGAGTTTTCCGAGGCTCACATTCATAGCGCGGTTTCACAGCCGCTTGATGATCTGTCCGCGGAGCGTGTGGAGGCGCAGGCTCGGGGTAGGCAGATCCTTTTTACTTGTTTGTCAGGCGCTCGGGCGAAGAGGGCTGCCGAGCTTTATGGTCGTGAATCTGGTGTTTTAGAGGGGAGCCTACAAGGCTGGGAGCGTGGAGGATATCCGGTTGTCCGCAGCACGCCAAAGGGGTTGCCGTTGGTTCGGCAAGTTCACCTTACGGTTGGACTGATCAACATACTGGCAACTTTGATGGCCTTTTTTGTTCACCCGTACTGGGCGGTCGTTTTGCTCCTGACCGGAGCAGGGCTTTTCGTTGCGGGAGCGACTGGTTTTTGTGGTTTAGGTTTTCTTTTTGCGAGAATGCCATGGAACCGGACTGCTGCTAGTGCCTCGCAGCTCAACACTTCATGTTCCTGTTCGAGATGAGCCAGAAAACGATCATCATTGGAGGTGTCGCGGGAGGAGCTTCGGCTGCCGCACGTTTGAGGCGTTTGGACGAAAACGCTGAGATCCTGGTGCTGGAGCGGGGGCCGTATGTTTCGTTCGCGAATTGCGGTCTGCCGTATCGGGTAGGCGAGTTGATCAAGAGTGACGACGATCTTCTGTTGGCCTCGCCGGGGCTGTTTCGAGACCGCTTCAAGATTGAAGTACGAACCGGAAATGAGGTGCGAAGCATCGATACCGAGGGAAAGACGGTGAGCGTGCGCGACCTTTCGACGGGCGAGGACTATAGCGAATCCTACGACAATCTCGTTTTAGCTCCCGGAGCGAAGGCGCTTCGTCCTCCCATTCCAGGCATCGATTTGCCTGGAGTATTCTCGGTTCGAACCATTCCAGATGCTCGAGAGATTCAAAGGTGGATCGCCGCAAAGAACGCTGATAAAGCGGTGGTTGTTGGCGGAGGTTTCATTGGTTTGGAGATGGCCGAAAATCTCAAGCACCTCGGGCTTGAAGTAACGCTTGTCGAAATGCTCGATCAAGTGATGCCTCCGATGGATGCGGAGATGACGCGCCCACTCGAGAAGCATATGAGTGCCAAGGGAGTCAGGCTTGCATTGGGTGATGGGGTATCGTCGTTCACGGAAGCTGCAGACGGGAAATTGTCAGTGCAGACGCAGTCCGGAGCGAAACACGAAGCCGATATTGTGATCCTAGCAATCGGCGTGCAGCCAGAGACCTCGCTCGCTCAGGCTGCGGGAATCGATCTCGGTGAACGCGGAGGGATTCTAGTCGACGACCGTATGCGTACGAGCAAGCCAGATATCTACGCAGTCGGCGATGCGGTTGAGAAGATCGACACGGTGAGCGGTCAGTCGATGCTGTTGGCTCTTGCGGGTCCGGCTAACCGACAAGGCAGGATCGTTGCTGATAATATTGCCGGCCGTGACAGCCGTTTCCGTGGGGTTCAAGGGACTTCGATTTGTGGAGTATTCGACATGGCGATTGGATCGACGGGACTTTCTGAGAAAGCTCTGCAACGCTTGGGAGTTACGAACTATCGAAGCGTCTATCTGCACCCGGCCCATCATGTGGGCTATTACCCAGGAGCAGAGACTCTTCACATGAAGCTGATTTTTGACAGTGAAGATGGGAAGATTCTAGGGGCGCAAGTTACCGGTAAAACCGATGTAGCCCGGAAGCTGGATGTGATTGCGACTTACATCCAGATGGGAGGCACGGTCTATGATCTTGAAGAAGCTGAGCTCGCCTACGCTCCTCAGTTTGGCGCCGCCAAGGATGCGGTGAATCTGGCAGGTATGCTCGCAGCGAATACGCTCCGTGGGGATCACTTCCCGGTCTCGCCCACACAAGCGATTCCAGAAGAGGTTACTTTATTGGACGTGAGGGAAGCTGCTGAATGGGATCGCGGACATTTGGAAGGGGCGGTCCACATCCCCTTGGGCAGCTTGCGTGATTCGCTGGATAAATTGGCTAAGGATCAACCCGTTTGGGTCTACTGCCACGTAGGTAAGAGAGGGTACGATGCCCAGCGAATGCTTCGGCAGCATGGCTACGAAGCATACAACATGAGTGGTGGCTGGTTGAGTTGGGGGGAGCGAGTAATCTTGAAACGTAGGTAGGGGCCGGCCGTCGTGTCGGACCTAGGCACACAAAAAAAGACCTCCAATCTCGGAGGTCTTTTGCTTTGGAAAGTTTCCTTTGTAACTAAGCGTTGCCGACGCTCTTCTGAACGTAGCTCTGTACGGAGCGTACTTCGTAGTCGGTCTTGCTGAGTGACTTGATGCCAGACACTGCGGCTTCCGCACCTGTGATCGTTGACATGATACAGATGTTGTTCGCCCAAGCAGTCGAACGCATGTAGTTTTCGTCCTTACGCGGGATCATGCCTGATGGCGTGTTGATGATGAGCTGAATTTCACCGTTCTTCATCATATCGAGCACGTTTGGTCGACCTTCCGCGATGCGGAAGAGCTTCTTAACTTCGAGACCGTTCTCCTGCAGGTACTTGGCTGTTCCGGATGTGGAGTAGATGTTAAAGCCGAGAGCGATCAAGTTGCGGGCGATGTCGAGGGCGCGTGGCTTGTCTTGGTCCTTAACTGAGAGGAAGCAGTTTCCTTCGGTTGGTAGGGCTGGTTTTGCGGCCGCTTGTGTCTTTGCGAATGCGATACCAAAGTCGCTGTCCAGACCCATAACCTCACCGGTTGAACGCATTTCTGGCCCGAGTCGGATGGTGGAACCTGGGAAGCGAACGAATGGGAATACCGCTTCCTTGATGCACCAGTGCTTGGGTGACATCTCCTCGGTGAAGCCGAGATCCTTCAACTTCTCGCCAGTCATTACCTTGGCAGCGAGTTTGGCGAGTGGTACACCGATCGCCTTGGAGACGAATGGCACGGTACGGGAAGCGCGTGGGTTGACCTCGAGAACGTAGAGCTCGTCGTCCTTGATCGCGAACTGGACGTTCATGAGACCGACGACTTTGAGAGCCTTAGCGAGGCGGAAAGACGCTTGGCGAACGGTCTCGATCATCTCCTTGCGGAGAGTGTGTGGTGGGAGAACCATGGCTGCGTCACCGGAGTGAACACCTGCGTACTCGATGTGCTCGAGCATGCCGCCGATGAGAGTGGTTTCGCCATCAGAGATACAGTCGACGTCCAGCTCGATCGCGTCTTCGAGGAACTTGTCGAGTAGGACGGGCTTGTCTGGAGAAGCGTCGAAGGCTTCCCGGATAACAGCCTTCATTTCCTCCATCGTGTGAACGATGAACATGCCGCGGCCACCGAGTACGAAAGATGGACGGAGGAGAAGCGGGAAGCCGACTTCCTCAGCGGTATCGATCGCTTCCTTTTCGGAGAGAACCGTGCGGTTGGCTGGCTGTTTGAGGCCAGTCTCGTCGAGGATCTGCTTGAAGAGTTCGCGGTCTTCGGCGGCATCGATGGACTCAGGTGTGGTACCGATGATGTTTACGCCGTGAGACTTGAGCTGAGAAGCGAGGTTGAGCGGAGTTTGGCCACCGTACTGAACGATCGCACCTTCGCATCCCTCTTGATTGTAGACTTCGAGTACGTCTTCGAGAGTGAGCGGTTCGAAGTAGAGCTTGTCGGACGTGTCGTAGTCGGTGGATACGGTCTCCGGATTGGAGTTGATCATCACAGACTCGTAGCCGAGCTCTTGGAGAGCGAAAGAGGCGTGCACACAGCAGTAGTCGAACTCGATGCCCTGGCCGATACGGTTCGGACCGCCACCGATGATCATTACCTTCTTCTTGTCGGTTGGGATAACTTCGTTTTCGTCGCCGTAAGAAGAGTAGTAGTAAGGGGTCTTTGCTTCGAACTCAGCTGCACAGGTGTCTACGAGGCGGAAAACGGTGTCGACGCCTTTAGCCTTGCGAGCTGCATTTACGTCGCTCCACTCGCAGTCGAAGAGAACGCCGAGTTGCTTGTCGGAGAAGCCGTATTCCTTGGCCTTGCGGAGAGCTTCGGCAGAAACGTCTTCGAGCTTTTGGCCAGCTAGCTCTACCTCGAGATCGTGGATCTGTTTGAGCTGGTGGAGGAACCACGGATCGATAGCGGTGAGTTCGAAGAGTTTCTCGAGCGAGTAGCCTGCCTTGAGCGCGTAGCGGAGGTAGAAGACGCGGTCCGTGTTTGGACGGACGAGCTTACCGTTGATCTCTTCTTCGGATGGAAGGTCGTTACCGCCAAACTTGCCGCCGACTCCAAATCCGTTGGCTCCGGTTTCGAGTGAGCGGAGGGCCTTTTGGAAGGACTCCTTGAAGGTGCGGCCGATCGCCATGGCTTCACCGACGGACTTCATTGCTGAAGTGAGTGTGTCGTCTGCGCCTGGGAACTTTTCGAAAGTGAAACGAGGGATCTTGGTAACGACGTAGTCGATGGACGGCTCGAAGGAAGCTGGAGTCGCCTTGGTGATGTCGTTCTGGATTTCGTCGAGCGAGTAGCCAACTGCGAGCTTGGCCGCGAACTTAGCGATCGGGAAGCCAGTCGCCTTGGAAGCGAGAGCGGAGGAACGAGAGACGCGTGGGTTCATCTCGATAACCACCATACGTCCAGTGTTCGGGCAGAGAGAGAACTGGATGTTGGAACCACCTGTTTCGACTCCGATTTCGCGGATGACGGCGAAGGACGCGTCACGCATCGCTTGGTACTCGCGATCGGAGAGGGTCATCGCCGGTGCAACTGTTATAGAGTCGCCGGTGTGAACGCCCATCGGGTCGAAGTTTTCGATGGAGCAAATCACCACGCACTGGTCCTTGCGGTCGCGCATGACTTCCATCTCGTATTCCTTCCAGCCGAGGAGACACTCTTCGACGAGTACTTCGTGGACTGGGGAAATATCGAGACCCTTGGAAACGATTTCCTCGAACTCTTCGCGGTTGTAAGCAACGCCGCCGCCGGAACCACCGAGGGTGAAAGATGGGCGAATGATGAGCGGGTAGCTGCCGATTTCCGTAGCCGCTTTGCGAGCGTCCTCAAGAGTGCCGACGGTGCGAGAGTGGGCGACGTCGAGGCCGATCTTGAGCATCGCTTCCTTAAAGAGTTCGCGGTCCTCGCCCTTCTTGATGGCGTCCGGTTTCGCGCCGATCATTTCCACGCCATGCTCGTGGAGGATACCGGCTGCTTCGAGCTCGAGGGAAAGGTTGAGAGCAGTCTGGCCACCGAGGGTTGGGAGGAGCGCGTCGGGACGTTCCTTGGCGATGATCTTAGTGACCGCGTCGACGGTGAGTGGCTCGATGTATGTGACATCGGCGAACTCCGGATCGGTCATGATCGTCGCTGGATTGGAGTTAACCAAGATGACTCGGTATCCCTCTTCCTTGAGCGCTTTACAGGCCTGGGTGCCAGAGTAGTCAAATTCGCAGGCTTGGCCGATGATGATTGGGCCTGCCCCAATGATTAGGATGCTCTCGATGTCTGTTCTTTTCGGCATGGCAAAAAAATTTGAGAGAGTTCACGCATGTGTGCGGCTCTCGGCAAGGGTGAAAAGAGAAGAAAACCGGGTTTCTGCAAGCTGGAACGGAAAAGCGAACGAAAATTCGTGTGTTCTGGAGTCGCAACCAGTTCGAGCCGAGCGAATTTGAGGATGGACTGTTGCGGGAAAGACCTATGTTGGGCTGATGGAGCGAATCAGCGTTCGGGGCGTGTCTGCACGAGAGTCGCCCGGTTCCGGTTAGGAAGGCGATTGCGTGTGGGAGGAGCTCTGAGCTGGCAGCTTAGAGATCGCCTTCGTCGAGGCCGAGGATCTGAGCGGCTTTGCCGGAGTCTCCTTGGCAGGCTTTTAGAACGGCTTGCTTGTAGCGGTCTGACTGCTCCGCCAAGTAGTCGTTTAAGTTCGGCCAGCTGGAAATGTCGCGTAGCTTGTCGGGAAGGTCGGCTTCGCGGATGACCTGTCCTTCGCCAACTTCGGCGGCGGCGGCCAAGACTTCTTGGAATTCGGTGTAGTTGCCGGGCCAGCGATAGCCTTGCAATAGCGCCAATGCGCCTTCGCCGATCGAGGTGAAGGGAAGGTGGTTTTGGGCGTAGTAGGCGAGCGCGAGAGCTGCGATATCGTCGGGCCGATCCCGGAGAGAGGGAACTTGCAGCGCGTTGTTCGCGATCCGGAAGTAGAGGGCGTCCTCAAATTCCCCGGCTTCCACAAGCTGTTCCAGGTCTCGAGTGCTGGAGCAGATGAAGCGAGTTTCGCCTTTGAGGTCGCGGATCAAGTTGCCGAGCGGTGCTTGGTGCTCGTGAGAGATAGCGTCGATGCCGGCGATGTAGAGGGTGCCGCCCTTGGCGGATCGGATCATCTCGCTGGGACCGCCAGCTCCGTCGAAAAGGAGTTCGGGGAGCTCGCTTGCTTCCGACTTCTTGGCGTCGATGGTGACGAAGGGTTCGCCTGATTGCTCGCTGCGGGCGTGTACGACGGCGGCGACGTTCGACTTTTGGGTTCCCGGGTCGCCGTTGATGAGCAGCGGAGTCGGCAGCTTGGCGGAGCGGGATAGGCGCTCGTCGAAAGACTTGGCCAAATCCGAGTCGCCGGAAAGCAGGATGGAGTTTTGGGCTGCGGCGGTATTGCCGGATTCGAGCCGCCGCTTGCGTTCTTTGGAGGCTCGGTTGATCGACAGCATGAGCTGGTCGACTTTGAACGGCTTTGTGAGGTAGTCGAAGGCTCCCAGCTTGAGGGCTTGGGTCGCGTTTTCGACGTTGGCGTAGCCGGACATCATAATGACGATCGCGTTCGGGTCCGCTTCCTTGATCTGAGCGAGCAAGGACAAGCCGTCCATGGGCTTCATGTTGATATCGGTGAGTACGATATCGTAATGCTCGTCGCGGATTTTTTGGAGCGCGATTTCGCCGTCAGTGGCGAAGGCGGTGTTGTAGCCGATTGGCTGAATGACCGCGTCGAGCATTTCGTGAATGGACTCGAGGTCGTCTACTATGAGGATAGATTGCATCGATTGCTTAGTCGTTGCGGCAGATTGAAAGCGCGGGCGTCAGCTCTGCCAGCCTTTTCTCATCCTTTGACTGATTACAGCCTAGGGAAAGCTGACAGGTGCCTCTATCCCCCGACGACTGAAGAGAGCTGGAAGATTGGCATGAACATGGCCATCACGATACCGCCGACTACGACACCGAGGAATACGATGAGCATTGGTTCGATCAGCGAGGTGAGTGAGGCGATGATCGCGTCGGCCTCTGTATCGTAGAAGTCGGCGATCTTATTCATCATGCCGTCGACGTTACCAGTCTGCTCGCCCGCCTTGGACATGTGCTTCATCATAGGCGGGAAGAAGTCGATGCGTTCGATGGTTTCGGAGACTTGGCCACCTTCCGAGATGTTCTTGGAGATCTTTCGGCAGGCGTCTTCGACCTGAGTCTTTCCGGAGGAGGCGGCAACGATTTCGAGACAGCGTAGGATAGGTACACCGGAGCGGAGCAGCGTTGCGTAGGTGCGGCAGAAGCGGGAAAGGGTGATCTTGACGATCAGGTTTCCAAACACCGGCATCCTCACCACAAGCTGGTCGCGCACGCGGCGTCCTTTCGGCGTTTTGGTGAATCGGGACCAGACTTGGAAGAGGACGAATCCGCCTCCTAGGATATAGAGGATATTGTCCTTGAGGAAGTCGGAGAGGTCGATGAGGAACTGGGTCGGACCAGGAAGCTCTGCTCCGAAATCGCTGAACATGTCGGCGAAGGTCGGGACCACGAAAATGAGCAGTACGTTTACGAGGATGATGGCGAGAGCGATAACGGCGACCGGGTAGGTCATGGCTGACTTTACCTTTTTTGTCAGCTTGGTGGTTGCTTCGAAATAGCCGGCGACCTTGCCAAGAATTTCCGCGAGACCGCCAGAGGCCTCACCGGCTTCGACCATGGAAATGAAAAGGTTGTTGAAGGCTCTTGGGTACTTGGTACAGGCCGCGGAGAAGTTGCTGCCTTGGGAGACGTCTGCTTTTACCTCGCGGATGATGATTCGGAAAACGGGATCTTCGGTTTGGTCCTGCAGGGCGTCGAGTGCGGAGACGAGCGGGAGTCCGGCTTCGAGCATGGAGGAGAGCTGCTGTGTGAATACGGCAAGGGTCTCCAGCTTTAGCTTATATTTCTTGGCCTTCTTTTCGTATGCCTTCTCTTTGGCTAGACGTTGAGATTCCCAAAAGCTGACGGATTTCTGCTTTTCCTTGTGGACGAGGGAGTTCTTTGAACCGGACGACTGAGTGGCGAGTAGTGGCATGACTGTTCATACTTCGACCTGAGCAAGAGAAACTTTGTGCAGTATTGTGCTCAAACCGCGATAGGCGCCGTCCTCTACGGGCTGGGAGGTTTCATGAAAAAACCCGAGCTTTTCGGCTCGGGCGCGTTGGTTGGCTTTTTTGGACGAGGCGTGGGGCGGCGCCCACGCTCTACCTTTTAGTGGCCGCAGGTGCAGGCGTACTCTTGCAGGTCGCAGCCGCCGCAGGTGTAGGTCTTTAGGTTGAATTTTTCGACCGTTGGCTTGGCGTCGGCTGACGCGAGCAGGGTGAGAACGAACGGCTGGCCTGGGATATCAGGGAGCGGGTTGACGCTGACCAGAGCGGTACCGTTGGACTCGAAGGTGACGGGAGTCGGGTTCATGCGGTCGCCCGCGACAGCGGTTGCGGATTGGCCGGCTACTGCTACTGGCTTGAGCGCTTCGTCGACGAAGGTGAGCTGAGCTCGATTGTCTTCGAGCAGGAGAAACTCGGCTGCTGGTTCGACTGAGGTTATGAGACGGCCGCCGTTGGGGCCGGGCACTTTCTTTTCGTGGGAGTCGCTGTGATCGGCATGTGATCCGTGATCATGGTCATCGTGGTCGTGTTTGTGGCCGCAGCCAACGAATACGAGTGAAACGGCTGCAACTGCAGCGAGGATGAGGTTTTTAGTATTCATAATTTGGATGTGTTGAATGTTTCGATTTAGAAAGTTAGTTCGATGCTGCGGAGTCTTGGGCGAGAGCTTTTTTGGCAGCTTTGCTTCCAAAGGCATAGAACGCTGCTGGAGTGACTCCGAGGCCTAGGAAGGTGGAGGTGACAAGGCCGCCGACGATAACCACCGCGACTGGGTGCAGGATTTCTTTGCCGGGTTGGTCGGCTGCCAAAAGCAATGGAATGAGTGCGATGCCTGCGGATAGTGCGGTCATGAGTACGGGGACGAGTCGTTCGAGTGTGCCACGCTCTACCATTTCTCGAGTGAAGCCTTCGCCCTCGTGTCGCATGAGGTGCAGATAGTGCGAGATCATCATGACAGAGTTTCGAGCGGCGACTCCTGTAACTGCGATGAACCCGACCAAGGTAGCGATGGAAATGTTGTTCAGCATCAGCCAGGTCAGGACGAGTCCTCCGATGAGTGCAAGAGGTATATCGAATAGTACTTGAATCGTGAATACGCTCGTCTTGAAGTACGAGAAGAGTAGCGCTGCCATAATTGAAAGAGAGAGCAGCGAGAGCAGCGCGATTCGTTGGGTCGCTTCCTCTTGCGCTTTGAATTCACCCTCGAAACTGAGGAAGACTCCTTCGGGGAGGGTGAGTTCAGTGTTCACGCGTTCTCGAAGTCGTGTGACTAGGCCAGAGAGGTCTCTGGCTGTAGGATTGATACTCACGACGAAACGACGCTGGGTATTCTCGCGCAGGATGATGTTGGGTCCTCGAGCTTCTCGAATATTGGCAACATAGGAGAGGGGAACGCGGCCGCCGTTAGCGGTATCCACATAGAGCTGTTCGAGGCGTTTGGGATTGTCGCGCCATTCGTCTGGGAGGCGAAGCACGAGATCGATGGCGCGGGGGCCTTCGTAGAGTTCGCCGACTGCGTCGCCACCCATTAGGGCGGCCAGTTGGTCATTGAGGGAGCCGGGCGTGATCCCGTAGGCCAGAGCTCGGTCGCGATCCACTTCGATGCGCAACTGCGGAATGGGGGCTTGCTGTTCTATCCGCGCCTCGTCGAGTCCGGGAATACTGCGCGCGATGGTTTGGATACGCGTGCCAATGCGGCGGATCTCTTCGAGGTCTTCCCCGTAGACTTTGATGGCGACCTTCGCGGAAACTCCGGAAAGCATGTGACCGATGCGATCGGCGAGCGGGCCGCTGATGGCCGCGAAGGTCCCGGGGAGTCCGCGTACGCGCTGGCGAATTTCTTCGACGACTTCGGAGCGCGGTCGGGCGCCTTCCAGCTCTTTGTGGAAATCGATATCGAACTCGACGGTGGAAACCGGTACCACGTGATCTCCACGTTCGGCCCGGCCAACGCGACGCCCGACGGCTCGAATTTCTGGGATGTCGAGAATGAGGTCTTCTACGACATCGGATATCTGGTTAGTTTGTTGGAGGGAAGTTCCAGGAGCTGCGGTCAGGGCGATTAGCAAGGTTTCTTCATTGAACGATGGCAGGAAGTCTTTGCCCATCCGCGGGTAGAGCGAGAGGGCTCCTGCGAAAAGGAAGGATGCAAAGGTGAGCACGATGAAGGGGCGGTCTAGAGCGAGTTTGAGCCAGGTATGGCGGAAGCCGGTCTTCATAAAACGTACAAGCCATGGGTCAGTGGATGTTTTGGTGTTTTCGGCCTTCGAGCGCAGGAGGAAGGAAGCGAGGACTGGGATGATGGTGAGGGAGACGAGGAAGGAGGCCAGCATGCTGACGATAGTGGCGACAGCGATGGGGGCGAAGAGTCGGCCTTCTACACCGGAGAGGCCAAGCAAGGGTAGGAAGACGAGGATGATGAAAAGGGTGGCGTAGAGGATGGAGTTACGAACTTCGGCAGATGCGGAAGCGATGACCTCGAGTTTAGGTCGTTGTGATTTGGATACGGCGTTTTCTTTGAGACGCCTGAAGACGTTTTCAACGTCTACGATAGCATCGTCCACGACCATGCCGATTGCGACCGCGAGTCCGCCGAGTGTCATCGAATTGATTGAGATGCCGAACCATCGGAAAACGAGGATCGCTATGGCGAAGGAAAGCGGGATGGCGGTGAGGGTTATGAGCGTGGTGCGGACATTTAACAGGAAGAGAAAGAGGATGATCGAAACCATGATGGCTCCGTCCTTTAGCGCCTCTTGCAGATTTCCAACGGCGTTGTTGATGAAGTCGGCCTGACGGAAGAGGGGGACGAGTTCGATGGACTTGGGTACTGTGGTCTGCAGATCGGCGAGGGCTTGTTCTACTTTTTCGGTTAGGTCGAGTGTGTCGAAGCCGGGGGACTTTGTGACACTCAGGATTACGCCAGGTGTACCATTTACTGCTGCGTCGCCGCGCATGGGCTCGATATCCCATTTGATTGTCGCCACATCGTCGATACGAATCGGGCGATCGTCTACAACTTTGATGACGGTTGAACCGAGCGCGTCGAGATCGGTGGTCATGGCGAGATGGCGGACCATGATTTCCTGCGGGGCGTTGGTGAGAAAACCTCCGGTGGTGTTTTGGGCTGCTTGTGCGGTAGCGGCTCGAAGTTCTTCGAAGGATACGTCAAGGGCGAGCATGTGGTGCGGGTCAGGTTGGACTTGCACCTGCTTAATGCCTCCGCCCATGGCGAGAACCTCGGCTATGCCAGGAATGGATTGGAGTCGTCGAGCGACGGTCCAGTCTGCCAGGGTGCGAACATCTCGTGGTTCGATGCTTTGGTCTGTGCTGCGAACTCCCACCAGCATGATTTCACCCATGAGCGATGCGACGGGTGTCATGTAGGGTTGGATACCTTCCGGAAGCGATTCGCGGGCGACCTGGAGTCGCTCTTGCACGAATTGGCGGGCGAGGTAAATATCGGTGCCCCAGTCGAATTCGACGTAGGCGAGCGAGAGGGCGACGTCTGAAGTCGTTCGGAGTCGGGTGACACCTGATACCCCCATGAGAGCGGATTCGAGGGGAACAGTGACGAGCGTTTCAACTTCTTCGGGGGCGAGGCCGGGGGCCTCGGTGAGAATGGTGACGGTCGGCTTGGTGAGATCAGGGAGGACTTCGACAGGAAGTTGTCGTGCTGTCTGTATCCCCATTCCAAGCACAGCTAACGCAGCGGCTACGATGAGTAGACGATTGTTAAGCGAGAAATTTATGAGTCGAGTAAGCATCTGATTTGGTTCCAGGGGAGGAGGATCGGGTGGCCGCTGGGGACAGCGGCCGCTACCTCGTTTTTCTGCTGAGGATGAGCAGGATTAGGAGGAGCGTTGAGAGGCTGCCGAGGAGGACGACCATCCAGGTGGGGGCGCCGCCGGCGACTCCTGCGGCTGCCGCTTTCTCGGCAGCTCTAGCGGCTCGTTGTGCGGCGGTCATTTCCGAGCCGTCTTCATTGTGCTCGTGGCCGTGGGCCGCATCGAGGGCTTCCTTAAGGGAGATCGTGCCTTCGCCGGCAAACATCAGGGCATAGGCACCGCTGGTGACGATACGGTCCCCGGGAAGGAGTCCTTTTGTTATTTCAACGTGTTCTTCGTTTCGTACGCCGGTGATGACCGGGATCTTTACAAAGGCGTTGGGTAGGTCGAAATCCTCGATGAAGATGTATGATTTAAGACCGTCGGTTTGTACTGCATCTTTGGGGACGGAGAGGGCGTCCTGTTTGGAATCGAGTACGACGGAGAACTCGGCTCGCATGTTGGGGCGGAGTTCGTTGTTTGGATTCTCGAGAAGGAAGTAGGCGTCGATGGTTCCTGAATTCGGGTCGGCTTCGTTTCCGTAGCGTATGAGTTTTCCGTTGAAGGTTTGGTTTGGTCGGGCGGCGATGCGGATGGTCGCTTCGGTTCCGATGTGGGTGTAGCCTGCTTGGTCTTCGGGGAGGTTCGCCACGGCGTAGACTTTGCTGAGATCTACGATTTCGAAGAATTCGGTTTCGGGAGTGACCGGTTTACCGAGATGAGTGTGGCTTTGCATCACGATCCCGGAGAGGGGAGCGGTGAGGGAAATGCGTGGGGGAGGGTTGCCGGGCTGAAGGCTTTCGATTTCGAGGAGAACTTGGCCGGCTTCCACCTGGTCGCCTTCATGAGCGCTGATGGATCTGACGTGTCCGGCGATACGGCTGCTGAGAATGCTCTTGTGGGCGGGGATGGCTTGAAGTCGTCCGATTGCGAAGAGGGTCTTGGTGAATGCCTGCGGCTTGGCTTCTTCGGTTTTGATCCCGAGGTTGTCGATGGCTGCCTGGTCGAGGATGATGGGGGGAGTCGCTGAATGAAGAATGCAGAATGAAGAGTGAAGAAGTAGGAGTAGAGTGGTGATGGTTTTCATCGGGAAATGGTTTTGGACTTAGCTATTTCGTGCAGAGTATTCTGAGAGGTTATTTTTTGCCCACGAATGATAGGATCGGAAGAATCGCCAATGGCGCTTCTGGATAAGGAGCCTCTGATGAGGCTCGGAGGGGCTTTGCTTGTGGATGTGCCATTTGAGGGCGCAGTTTATGGGAGCTCGAAGCGGGCGAGTTGGAGTTCGAGACGGGCGTGGGCGTTTTCTTCGTAGAGTTCGAGGTATCCGTTTTCTAGGGACACGCGTTGTTCTTGTGCTCGGAGGAGGGAGAGCATGTCGAGTTGCCCGGTTTGGTAGGCGGTTTGCATTTCTTGGAGTTGCTGGTCGGCGAACTCGATCACTTGCTCGCTATACTCGCTCATGCGTCGTTGGGAGATTTCTGCTTCGTGCTTGGCGTGCTCGATGTCGTTTTCGATCCGGAAGCGGATCGCGGCCGCGGCGAGGCGAGCCTGGTCTTTCTCTTGTCGCGATTCGAGGGAGAGTAGGTCTGCTTTTTTTCCAGCGGGAAGGGGGATGCTAACGGAAATGCCGAGTACGTGGTCGGACGTTCTACCGGCGGGTTGATCGACTCCTTTTTCGTTGTTCCAGAAAAGGCGGCCGGTGGGGTAGTCCTTGCCCTCGGTGAGAGCAAGTTGGGTTTTTGCATCGGCTGCTTTCTCTTTGACGAGGGCGGTTTGGAATGCTGGCGATCGGTTTAAGCATGCGAGGTCGAAGCCTGGCAGCTCGCCGTTTGAGTATGGAAGCGCGTTGTCGGCATCGAACTCGAAGTGGTCGGAAGAGTGTTGTCCGATCAAGGGGGCGAGCTTGTGGATCAGGCGTTCGCGAGTGATCTCGAGGTTGGCGATTTCTTGCTCGAGGATTCGCTTTTCCAGGGTGAGCTGGGAAACGTCGAGTGGAGAGATCTCGCCGGAGGAGACCTTCTCTGTGGCGAAGCGGATTGTCTCCAGCAGGAAATCACCGAGTTTTTCGAGATGGTCCATCCGTGTATCGACCAAATGGATATCGAGCGCGAACTCGGAAATCTCCGTGATGATCTCGATCTCTCGTTGGCGGACTTCGAGTTTGGCTTTTTCGATTTCGAAGCGGGTGACATCCTTCTTTTTTGAGAGACGTTTTGCTCCCGGGAAGGATTGGGAGATGGCGGCGCCGTAGCCGCCTTCACCTTCGTCTCCGAAGAGGATGTCGCTCTTGTACTCTAGGTGGAGATTGGGCGTTGCGGGCAAGCCAGCGGCTTTGAGGCGAGCTTCGGCTTTCTCGATAGCGACGCGGGCGGCTATCAGGTCTTTGTTGGACCTAAGGGCAGCTTGGATCGCGGTGGAGCGATCGAGGTGTGCTTCTGAGTGGTCGTGTGTTTGACCGGGAAGTTCGTTTACGGATAGGGCAGCGGCAAGGAGTGCTGCGACGATTGGCTTAAACATGATAAAATCCTGATTGGGTGGTTGGAAGGCGAGAGCGTCGGCCATGGGCCAGTCTCGAGACAGTCCAGCGGGTGAATCAGGATTTTAGAGCAGGAGCTTGATCGTCTGCGTGTAGAGCGTTTGCGGGCTCGCAATTTCCGGTGGAGCTCGAGCAGCCGGTGGCTGTTGCTCGAAAAGGGAGGCGAGGTTGTAGAGCTCTGGAAGCTCAAAGATGGCGACGGGGACGAGTGTGAGGAGTTTTGTGGTCTCCTTGTTGAACTCGACGGAGTCTAGGTCGTCGGTGGTGAGGAGGAGGTCGGAGCACTCCTCTTTTTCCTGAGCAGACTCTTTTTCTTCCGAGTGAGCGCAGCAGTCGTCCTCGAGCAGGGTGGGGGCGGGAGGGGCGCACTCGGCCTCGCTGGAAGCGCAGAGGCACAGGAAGATCGCTCCCGCTGAACCAAGGGCGACTTGGCAGGCGAGAAGCAGGAGACCTATGCTGGCGATGATGCGTTTCACTTTGGGGAGATGAGACTTATACGAGCGGATTGCTTGAATATTGCAAGCGGGGCAAGGGAATTTCTCCGAGTGAGAATCGGTAGCGTATTTTTCCTGATTCGATTCTGGACTGTTTCGCTGAGGGAATTTTGGGTTTCAGTATGATTACGATCCGTGTGTGGATGTTATTGCTAGGTTTGCTTGTTGCTCCTCTGGGTATTTGGGGAAGTACGGAAGGGTTTGTGGAGGCGCTTGGGTTGGCGGATAGTGGGATTTCAATCACGGCTGTGCCGGATGGTCTTGAGCTGAGGGAGGATGTGGGGCGCTCGGATGGCAAGTCGTTGGGGATTACTACCGCTGGGGAAGATGTGAGCGCTCAGATCTATTTGGAATTTCCGGCGGCTGGATTGTTCACCTATTGGACTCGGGTCGACTCGAACGACGCTCCTGGAACGTGGGTCAGGTGGTTTTTGGAAGTTAAGGAAGGGCAGCTAAGTACGTGGATCTATCGATATGCTCGGGGGAATGTAGGAGCGACGAAGGTGGAGTGGTATATCGACGACGCGCATTTTCAGGAAGGGTGGGGAATTAAGGACTCTTCGTCGGGTGGGTTTCTGGAATCGGAACAGATTCCGGTGAGCGGGGGGGACGAGTATGGATTCATAGTTCGTGCCATTCCGTACGAGGGGAATCGTTTTTTGGACTGGTTGAGCGCGAGCTCGGAAGCGTATGCGCACTTGTGGCCGCGAGAGTTCCAGGAGGAGTTGGTTTTCAAAAGCCGAGATCTTTACCACTCCTTTTCGGCTAATTTTGGTGAGGAGCGTTCGATTGTTGGGGGAACGATCGCTGTGAACGTGAGGGAAACGTACGAGTTTGGGCCTGAAACGGATGGGGTCGTGAGCGAGGTGAGGGCGGATAAGGTACGGTTTTTTCCTTCGGGGCCGGGGGTGTTTAGGTTCAGGACGAACGCTGGGGTGAGCATTTCGAACGAGGGAAGTCGTGAAGGCGACTTGTCGATGATTGTCGAGGAGCTCGATGAAGGGGAGACCTATCGAGACGTAGAGGTCGCGATTCCTGAATGGGTGGATCGATTGGTGCTATCTGTTTGGGACAGGGGGGAGACGACCTTGTCCGAGCTGCGACATATTGCCGGAGCGGAACATTATCCCATTCCCGTTGAAGTGATTGGGGAAGGCAGCATCGATAGGAAGTGGAGTGTGAATGAAGACGGGGAGGGTGTGAGAACGCTTACCGCTAGTCCCGATGAGAATTGGGAGTTCGTGAGATGGGAAGGGGATGTCTTTTCCAGTGATTCGGAGCTGCAGGTGACGGAGGATTTTGATGGGGAGCTGATCGCTCGGTTCGCGTTGGAGAATATCGAGCTTGGTGGATTGCGATGGTATCTCTCTCCGAGTCGGATGACGAGCGAGACGCGTACGAGTGACCGGTTTGAGTTGGGGGCTCTGCCTGCGGACGTCTATGGGCAGGATGTGAAGATCGCCACGGAAGTTAAGGGGCCGGGTCGCTTGGAGTTTGAGGTGGAAGGGCATGGCAGCTTCGAGTTCATGTTTGACGGAGCGGAGATCGAAGGATCAAAGCCGTTTAGGGAAGGCGGCGTTTACTCGGTGGAAGTCCCTGTGGGAACGCATTGGTTGTATGGAAAGTTGAATACCTATACTTCGAATGGGATAGATCCGCTTTTCTGGATTGAGAACGTGACGTATGAAGAAGTGCGCTATGTTGTGACTCCTGGAGCTTGGGGAGCTGGGAGTGTTGAGATTGAACCGGATGGAAGCGGCTTGGCGTTTGGCCAGAAGCTCGATGCCACAGCTGTGCCGGATCCTGGATCTGTTTTCCTTGGATGGGCTTTCTTGGGAGAGGGGCAGGATTTCGAGTTTGTAGCCCTTGATGAGAACGAAGCTCCTCTCGATAAAAGCTTTTACGTGACGCAGGACAGTGACTTGCGAGCGATTTTTGGGACGTCTGTTGAGGATGGCTTTTTCAAGGGGCTTGCGGTATCGAGCGCGGACTTGTCGGTTCAGGAAGTGGGGGATGCTGAAAGTGGCCGAGCGTTTGTCTGTGACGGTATGGGGGATGGGGATTGGATGAAGCTCTTCACTGCTGAAGACCGCAAGCCGGCGGAGATGGTGCTACGTTGGAAAGGCGAGCTTAGCTCAGAGGAGGGGACGCTGAAGATTTTGGCGGGAATGAGTGATGGAACTGTGGTGGAAGGTCTGATTGGCGACTCTTGGGAAAAGGGATTCGTAACGGCCCCGGATGGGGAGGTGGTCGATTGGGTCGCCATTTCGCTTGCGGGAGCGGAAGGAAAGGCGTATTTGGAAATCAGTGACATGCGTTACGTCGTGGCGTTTGAGCCTGCGACAGGGGCGACTGTTTCGATCGAACCGAGTAAGGATCTTTATTCGCATGGAGAGCGAATCACGATTGGGGTGACCGTCGACCCTCAGTACGAGTTCTGGGGCTGGGGTGGAGAATTGGCCGGACAGCCTGCTCAATTCGAACATGTCGTTGAAAATACGATACGAGGTAAAAGTCCGGCTGGGGCTCCGAGCAACTTCAATGGGGTTCGGATTCTTGAGGGGGAAGAGGAGTTTTGGAGACTTGCGAAAGGGCAGGGAACGGAGAATTCCGTTTCCATCCAGCGTATTGAGGATGGCTTTGGGCTAGGGAGCTTGAGTGTGGAGGTGGAAGGACCTGGGGTTCTTTCGTTTGTGAACTATTGCACGGACATCGACGTTTATGTGGACGGGGTTGAACTGTCCTTTCATTTGCTTGAAGGGAGGTCGGCGAAGGACGGGAATGTAAGGGTTCAGGTGCCTGTTTCTGAAGGAAAGCATATCGTAGATGTGTTGATCGTAGGAAGGACGGCCTGCTATGACGCGGGGAAGCGGGTTGAAGGCACGAAGTGCTACTTCGACGAGGTGATGTTCAGAAGTGGATATCTGCTTCGCAGTAAAACCGAGCAGGAGTCGTCAGCTCTCGGACTGGGCGATGATGTTTGGGTAGCGGGGGAAGTAGTGACTTTGAAGGCGGGAAGCGAAGACGAGGCGTTTGCGAGGTGGTCGTCGCCTTTCGAAAACGAGGCGGCTGAGTTTGATGTGCAGGTGGCTGGGCATGCTAGGGTCTTTCCGCATTTCGATGACGAAGAGATTGTATCGGATAAGCTGGTACGCTTCGAAGGCATGTATCTGATAAATGCGAATTTGAGGGAGCTTTTGTCTTTTGATGGTGGGTTTGGCGCGAATGTGGCGAGCCGCCTGAGGTTTGATTACTCGCTCGTGCGTCAAGTTAGCTTTATGCCGCGGGTGTTCAGCGAAGATGACGAGGCTTTTGTGATGGTCCGTGTGCTTTCCGACTCCGGTCTTGTTCTGGAAGAGATCGTCAACGTGGGGGAAGAGCGAATGATCAGCTTTGCGACGGATCCGGAGTTTGGAGAATTCGTGGTCGAGTTCTTGCCGTGGTCGGATGAAAGCCAGGTTACGTGCGTATTGGCCTGCTTCTCTCCCGAGGGGCAGGAAGAGACGGATGTTTCGATAGGCTATGGAGTTACTATTGAGCCGAATAAGCGCGACTTCGAATTTGGTGAGAAAGCGGTCGTGACTGCCTCCGAAACCTTAGGAGAGGGTGCGAAGGTAATGGTTACCCGAAAGAAGGGTATCGAATTGCAGGGTGATCCGATTGGTGAGGAGCTTACCTTTGTCGCAAAGGGCGCGGGCTATTCGCAGTTTGTGGGTTTACACGATGTAGGTGGCGGCGCGTATCTTGCGGCGGATCGGGATATCGAAGTGGAAATCCAGTCGGATGTTGTTCGATCGGGAGATTCGGCGTTTGCAGTGGATCTTTCCAAATCGAAGAGTATTTTAATTCCAACTACAGGTGCATCCGTTTTGAAGTTTTGGGTGTATTTGGATTTTGGGGAACGGATAACGATTAACTCCTATCCGGATGGGAGGTATACGAATAGCCAGACTTTGAAACCGTATTTGTCGCTGGTAGGAGAAGGCGGCTGGCATCAAGTGTCTTATACCGCTTCGGATTTCGATGAAGGGATTAAAATCCTGGCTGGACCTGGGAGGTTGGAATTCGACGATTTCGAATTTTCCAATGGGTATGGATTTGATTATACGGTGGGTCCGAATTATGCGGTTTCCGAATCGCCCCAACGTACCGCATACCGTATTGGTGAATTGGTGACGCTCGAGATCAGTTCCGGGGGAGAAAACGAAGTGGGGTGGTTTTCGGATTCTGGCTCTGTCATAAGGAGGCGTGCTGGGATGAGCCAGGTTGAGCCATGGTTTGGGGAGGAGCTCGCTTATGGCTGGGAGGGCTTTAGGGTGAGAGGTGTTCCAGTTTTGGCTGACTATTCGGGAGGTGGTCAATTGGCTTTGAAGGGGGATGGTAAGCTGTCGACGCAAGTGCTTGCTACGCTTGAGGGGCCAAGCCTCATGGAGTTTAGATACTCCCCTCATCATTCGTCGGCGTTGAGCGCGGATTTATCTGTGAAAGTGAATGGCGAAGAAGTGAGGCGGTTTACAGATTTGGCTACGCGAACTGTATTGTTGCAATTGGAAGAGGGGCCGAACGAAGTCGTTCTCGAATTTGTCGGGGATGCGGAACGGTATTCGGATTGGATCGCGAGCCTCTCTGATTTGGGCGTCCATCCGGGGTACAGTGTGGTGTTTGATGGGGCTTTCAGCAACGGAGAGATCCAGGCATTGCCTCGTTCGAGAGGGTTGGAAGAAGGAGATGAGCTGTTGGTGGTTTTTAATCCGAGCAGTGGATATAGCTACTATTCGAGCGATGGAACTTTGCATAAAGGCTTTGAGAAGATGGAAGTGGACGGCCACATCCTTTTGAAGGGTGGCTTTTATCGCGCTCATTACGGTGAAGAGAGTCCCTTTCTGCAAAACGGCCAAGGTGGAGAATGGTTTGCGAACCTTGAGGGACCTGGCGTGGTGAAGGTCACTGATTCTCAGCCGGGCCAGCTTCGCGCTTTTTGGAATGGAGAGCCTTTGTTTAACAGGAACGGGGATGATCGATCTGCTGTGTATCTGATACCTGAGGAAGAGGGGGAGTTCTTTTTGGAACAGACCTATAACGCTAGCCACTACATGCCTGTCGAATTCCATCCTGGGTATGGAATTGTGAATACGGTCGAGTTTGGCCCGGTGGAGTTAGAGCCGCGATTGGAATCTTACCCAGCGGGAATGGAGGTAAGCGTGACGCATGAGAGTGGCAGTTTCGGGACTGCTGAAGAATCGTTCACGCTGGTTATGGATCGCCATCATGTACTAGCGAATCCGGTAGTGCGGGAATTGGGCTTTAAGGGGCGTACATACAGGACCCCCAAGTTTGGATGGGTGGTAAAGGAGACGGAAGATCCTTACGATTCGGACGCTGGCGTTTTTTGGGCGATGGCTCCGCTGGAGGATGGAAAACGTAGTTGGCTTGAGACGACGGTGTCAGGTCCGTGTGAGCTGTATTTTGATTTTAATGCCTACACCGATAGTTACGATGTGGAGATCCTAGTTGATGGGGTTCGGACGTTTCGCGGTTTTAGTTCCGACTCCAAAATATCAATACGAGAGGGGGATCATGTTGTTCGGATACGAGGGATCGGTGCCTCCCGTGTCATTTTGAAGGAGCTAACCGTGATTGGTGTTGAAGGGGAAGATACTCCCAAAGAGTCGGAAGACGACGCAGATGGCGATGGTGTGCCGTATTGGTTGGAGGAGCGATGGAGGACGTCGGACGAGGACGCGGAAAACTGGTTCAGGATTGTTGAACATGGAGCAGACAAGCGACTCTGCCTGCTGTTTCCGAATCCGGGAAGCGTTCGCGAAACCTGGTTGGACTACTGGGCTGAGAGCGATCAAACCAGCGAACCGCTCTTTTTGACCGCCCCGCTTTGGCGTTTCGAGACTATTGCTTATGACGGAGCGGGACCGATCGACTCTATCCTGCTTCCGATTGATCAGCTGCGGGACGGGGCGAAGCTATTTCGCATTCGAATTGATAGCTGGTGATTTCTCGCTCTCTTCCTGTTTCGGTGATTCGCCGCTGGGGATAGCGATCGCTGCTTCTTCGGTGGCGGGCGAACCGTAGATCTTGCGGTAGAGTTGCTTGATGTCGTCGAAGACGAGGCAAATCACAGGTACAAGCGAGAGCGTAATGAAGGTGGCGAATATGACTCCCCATCCGAGGGAAACGGCCATTGGAACCATGAACTTGGCTTGCTTGCTTTGTTCGAACATGAGCGGGGCGAGGCCGAAGAACGTGGTCAGAGATGTGAGCAGGATCGGGCGGAAGCGGCGTGCTCCAGCTGCTCTTACGGCTTCGTGTATATTGGCTCCCTCTTTGAGCTTCTTGTTTACGAAATCCACCATGACTAGCGAGTCGTTCACAACCACGCCGGAGAGAGCGAGCATGCCTAGGAAGGACATCATGGAAAGGATGCCGAGTCCACTGTCGTAGTAGCTCATGATTTGGTGCCCCATGAGAGCGCCTACGATTCCAAATGGAATCGCAGACATCACAACTAGCGGTTGGACGTAGCTGCGAAGCGGGATGGCCAAGAGAACGTAGACGGCTATCAGCACGAACCAGATTCCGGCGACGAATTCCGATTCCCCTTCGTCTCGATCGCGAGCATCACCAGATAGCTCGTATTCGAGATCGGGATACTTCTCTACCAGTTGCGGCATTATGTTGTAATTGAGATCTGCTAGGATGGCCTCGATATCGACTTCGATGGGATTCGCGTCTGCGGTGACCGTGATTTGGCGTTTCCCGTCGATGCGGCGGATGGAGGGGAGGCTCTTCCCGGGAATTAGTTCGGCGACTGAAGAGAAGGGGACTTCCACGCTTCCGGATACGCGGATGAGCATGTTTTCGAGAGTTGAGAGCGACTTCCTGTGCTCGAGCGGGTAGCGGACCATGACACGAACGTCGTCGCGACCGCGAGGGATGCGCTGGGCTTCGACCCCAAAGAACGCTTCGCGAATTTGGCTGGCGATCTTGCTAGCGCTCAGGCCGAGTTGTTCGGCTTGTGGTTTGAGCTTAATCTCGAATTCGTCGTTGGCTGTCTCGTAGGAATCAGAGATATCGAAAAGCCCGTCGAAATCTCGCAAACGGTTTTGAAGCTCAAGGGATATGTCTCCAAGGCTTTCGGTGGAGCGGGATCGAATGTCGACGGAGATCGCCTCTCCGCTGCCCGAGTAAGACAAGGTGAAGCGCTGCGCGTCCGGGATTTTGCCGATTCGGATGCGGAGAAGGTGGGCTAGGTCGCCGGTATCCATTTCAGCCTCGCTGGAAGCTTTCAGTGACATGGCGACTACCAGTTCGCCCCTTTCGGCGATACCAGCGCGTGACCCACCCCACCCACTGCCGAAAGGGGATCCTCCTGCGGTGGCGAATACGTCCGATATAATTGGATACGGAGAAGCGTCGTTGAGCTCATCGGCGAGTTTGAGAGCTTCTTTTTCGATCCGTTCCATATGGGCTTGGGTCGTTTCGAAGGCGGTACCGGTGGGCATCGTGAGGTTGACCCGAAGCGTGTCTCGAGGAACGCGTGGCCAGTAGCGGTACGGAAGGGTATCGGAAACTATTAGGCCCACGTAGATTCCGAGTAGGCCGATGAAAGCCGCAAGCGTCGAATAACGGTGGTGAAGAAGCGTATCGAGAACGGGACTATAGACGCGACGGACGAAGGTCTCGAGGGTGTCGGCGATGCGTCTCTGGATCTTTTGCAGGAAGTTCAGGGAGTTGCGAGTGCTCTTGCCGTGGCCAATGTTTTTGCAGTGGCGAAGGTGAGCAGGGAGGATGAGCTTCGACTCGACGAGCGAGAAAACAAGGACAGGAATCACCACTAAGGGGATTTGGGCGAACATGTTGCCGCGCCAACCGGACATGACCATGAGTGGGTAGAAGGCGGCTATGGTGGTAAGGATCCCGAAGGTGACGGGGACGGAGACCTCTTGGGTCCCGTCGATGGCCGCGTCGAGCGGGCTCTTGCCCTTCTGCATATGGCTGAAGACGTTTTCTCCGGTGACGATGGCATCGTCGACCACGATCCCGAGGACCAGAATGAAGGCGAACAGGGTGATAAGGTTGATGCTTACCCCGAGGAAAGGCAGGACTGCGAATGCTCCTGCAAAAGCGACCGGGATGCCGAGGGCGACCCAAAAGGCGAGCATGGGTCGGAGGAAGAGGGAGAGGACGCCGACTACGAGGAGGAATCCCATGATCGCGGAGTCGCTGAGTGTGTCGAGGCGTTGCTCGATGCGCTCGGAGTCGTCGTTCCAGTGGGTGAGCGAGATGCCTTCGGGCATGCGTGGCTGGGCTTCCTTGATGTATTCACGAACCTGATGCCCGACCTCGATAGCGCTTTGGTTGCCGGTTCGGTAGACGTTTACGGCGACGGCTCTTTCTCCGTTATGGCGGGATTCGACCGGGATTTCGTCAAAGCCATCCGTTACGGTTGCCACGTCGCCAAGGGTGAGGCGTGAGCCTTGGTCGTCCGCCCGTAGGACGATGTTCTCGAAGTCTTCTTGGCTGTATGCCTGGTTCTGGGCTCGCAAGCGAATGTCTCCGCCCACCGCCTTGATATTACCTGCGGAGAGGTTGATAGATGAGCCTCGGATGGCGGAGGAAACCTGGGAAATGGAGAGCCCGTACTGGCGAAGTTTTTGAGGCGATACTTCGATGCCGATCTCGTAGGGGCGAGTGGCCAGTAGATCGGCGAGCGAAACGCCGGGCAGGTTCATGATCTCGTCCCGCACCTGTTCGGAGAGCTTTTTCATGTCCCACTCGGAGAGGTCTCCCGCAATGACGACTGAGATGACGCGCTCTTGCCACTGAGGGCGTCGGACACGAGGTGGGCGCGCTTCGCGTGGGAATGTGGTGATACCGTCGACGGCGCTTTTCACCTCGTCGTAGACCCGGTCGATGTCGAAACCGTCCTCGACTAGGATGCTGACCTGGCCGGAGCTTTCGGAGGCGCGAGCGTTGAGGCGTTTGACCCCTGGGATGTCGTAAACCGCTTCTTCGATGCGGGTGACGATGGATTCTTCGATTTCCTCGGGAGTGGAGCCACGGTAGCCTACGGAGACGCTGATTGTTCGTCCCGGATAATCTGGAAACTCTTGGAAGAGGATCCGCTCCCGCAGGGCATATCCTCCGAGCAGGAGGAGGCAGATCATGAGCAGATTTGCTGCGACGGGGTTTCGTGTGAACCAGGCGATAGCTGTCTTCATGGGAAGTGTGAAAGATGAGGTGGAGCGGGGGGACGCGGCGTGCCGGGCCTGTTTAGTTCAAGGACATAGTTAACACATGTTAAAGGACATGGTTAACACATTCTAGGCGGGTTCTTGCTCCCCCTGGCCGGCTAGCCGGCCAGG
>NZ_JAENIL010000064.1 GCF_016595505.1 Pelagicoccus mobilis
AGGCCAGTAGGCTCAGCTGTTTCCCAACCCATGTAGCTGAGGAACTTACCAGCAGTGATGGAAGTGCCTTCGCCGAGGTCGTAAGTGATGAACGCCTGCTCGAGGTCGATCTCGTCTGTTTCGCCGCGCTGGTAGTCGATGTCTACTTGACCTGTGATCTCGTCAAAGGAGAAGAGGAAATCGAGCTCCATTTGGTCGAGGTCGAACGATGTAGAGTCACCGTTGTCATCGTCCACGTGGTAGAGCGACATGTCGAGGAAACCTGTTACGGACAGGTTGTCGTTGATTTCGATCTGACCATAGAGGGCAGAAGTGGAAAGCAGCGCACCCGCTGCGGTTACACTTAGTAGTTTGTTCATTGATCTGAGTTTTTTTAGGTAGTGACGCTCGTAGCAAGCTACTTGCGAGGAGAGTTTTACAAGTTGTTCAGGTTTAAGTTCCTGCTTCTGTTCAAAATCTTCAAAAAGCAAATTAATTGCCAAACGAGGTTAAAGATAAAATTTTTCGTAATATTCTCCGATATGAAATTTTCTGCTCAAATTCATGCATTTCATAAAGGTTTTTCTTTATTGAAACGGTTTGAGTGGCGGAAATTAGGTAGAATGCACTAGCTGATCAAGCCTTAACAGCTTGATCTCCTAGGGACTTACGAAGAGAAAATGGGGCTTACTGATGAGTAAGCCCTCTATTTTTGGCTTATTCCTCGCTTGGGGTGGCCTCGGTTTCGGCTGTCCCTTCCGCGTTTTCGCCTTCTTCCTCCTCGTCCTCGACGATACGTGCTATCCCGAGAAGCTGGTCGCCTTCGTTGAGGTTGATGCAGCGCACGCCTTTGGTGATGCGTCCGATGAGGTTGATGTCCTTCACGCTTGTGCGAACGGCTTGGCCGTTCTTGGTGAGCATCATGATCTCATCAGACTCGCGAACTGCGAGGGCTCCCGCGACACCTGAGGTCTTGGCTGCGATCACGCCGCTACCGCCACGCTTCTGGAGAGGGAACTCGCTCCAGGCAGTACGCTTGCCTTGGCCGTTGATGCCGCAGATGAGGAATGCGGATTCTTCATCTACGACTTCCATCGCTTGGGCGTAGTCCTTTTCAGCGAGCTTTACGCCGCGGACGCCGCGAGTGGCGCGACCTTGTTCACGGAGGTCGGACTCGTGGAAACGGATGGACTTACCGAGATGGGTCACGATAACGAGTTCGCTGTCGCGGTCGGTCAACTTTACGGTGATGAGCGAGTCGCCCTCGTCGATGTTGATGCCGATGATGCCGCCCTTGCGGAAGTTTTTGTAGGCCGCGAGGTTGGTCTTCTTCACCGTACCGTTCTTGGTGCACATGACCAAGTTGAAGTCTTCGCTGATCTCCTTCACGCAGATCATGGCCGCGATGGTTTCCTCCTTCTGGAGCATGAGCACGTTGTTGATGCTGCGCCCCTTGGATGTGCGGGAACCTTCTGGAAGCTCGTATACCTTTTCCACGTACACGCGGCCGTTGTTCATGAAGAACATGATGGTGTCGTGCGTGTTCGCAGTGAAGATGTGCTCGACGAAATCGTCCTCGTAAGTGTTGCCGCCTTGGACGCCCTTACCACCGCGTTTTTGGGTGCGGAATTCGGAGTCGGAAACGCGCTTGATGAAGCCCTTGTGGGAGATCGTGATGAAGCAACCTTCCTTCGGCGTCATGTCCGCCTTGGAGATGTCGCCTTCGTATGGGACGAGCTCGGACTTACGTGGGCTAGAGTACTTCTCCTTCAGGTCGAGCAGCTCTTCCTTGATGATTGAGAGAAGCTTGTACTCGTTTTCGAGGATGGAGCGGAGCTCTTCGATGAGCTTGAGGAGTTCTGCGTACTCTTCCTCGATCTTGTCGCGCTCCATGCCGGTGAGCTGGTAGAGGCGGAGGTCGAGGATCGCGGCGACTTGGCGATCGGAAAGTGGATACTTCTCCTGCAAGCGACCCTTCGCTTCGTCGCGATTTGCGGACGAGCGGATGATCTTGATGAAGTCGTCGAGGTTATCGAGAGCGATCTTGTATCCTTCGAGGATGTGAGCGCGGTCTTCTGCTTTCTTGAGACGGAAGGCGGTACGGCGGTAGACGACGTCGCGGCGGTGATCAATGTAGCAATTGATCAGCTCCTTCATGTTCATCTGCTTCGGACGACGGTTGTCGAGAGCGAGCAGGTTGACGCCGAAGGAAGACTCGAGAGCGGTCTTCTTGTAGAGCTTGGAAATGATGACTTCCGGGAATTCGCCGCGCTTGAGCTCGATGACGATACGCGTGTTTTCGTCGGACTCGTCGCGGAGATCTGAGATGCCTTCGATGTCCTTTGAGGAAACGAGTTCAGCGATCTTGGTGACGAGGGAAGCACGGTTTACGTTGTAAGGGATCTCGGTGATGATGAGACGCTCACGCTCGCCGGATTCCATCGGCTCGGCAGTAACCTTGCCACGCATGCGGACGATGCCGCGACCGGTGTTCATGTACTCGTCGATACCCTTGCGTCCGATGATGCGGCCACCAGTTGGGAAGTCTGGGCCTTGGATGAATTGGCCGAGTTCCGCGATGGTGATGTTCGGGTTGTCGATCTGAGCGCAGATACCTTCGATAAGTTCGTCGAGGTTGTGCGGTGGGATGTTGGTCGCCATACCAACCGCGATACCGGTCGAGCCATTCATCAACAGGTTCGGTAGTCCTGCTGGCAATACGGACGGCTCGGTGGTGGACTCCTTGTAGTTGGCTACGAAGTCGACTGTGTCCTCGTCGATGTGACGAAGGAGGTCTTCGGCGATGTTTGTGAGACGACACTCGGTGTAACGATAAGCTGCAGGAGAGTCGCCGTCTACCGAACCGAAGTTTCCTTGTGGATCGATGAGCGGGTAGCGCATTACCCAGTTTTGGGCCATGCGGACGAGCGTGTCGTAAACGGAGGAGTCGCCGTGCGGGTGGTAGTTCTTTAGAACTTCACCAACAACACCGGCACACTTGTCGAAGGCTCGGTTGTGGAGGAGACCTTCACGCAGCATCGCGTAGAGGATGCGGCGTTGTACGGGCTTTAGACCGTCACGAGCATCAGGGAGGGCACGCGATACGATGACCGACATCGAGTAATCGATGTAGGCGGTCTGCATGATGTCCGTGATGCTGGTAGAGGAGATGCGTTCGTTGGAAATGTTTTCCATGGAAATCTGTAATTAAGTTTTGGCTACTCGGTTCTGGTTTCGCTTACACGTCGAGGTAGGAGACGTTGAGGGCGTTGTCTTCGATGAACAAACGACGTGGGGCGACTTCTTCACCCATAAGGATGGTGAAGAGTTCGTCGGCTTTGGCGGCGTCGTTGATGTTGACCTTGAGTAGTCGACGCTTGGATACGTCCATGGTCGTTTCGAATAGCTGCTTCGGATTCATTTCACCGAGACCCTTGTATCGCTGAATGCTAAGTCCCTTGCGGCCTGATTTGCGGATTTCGTCGAGAATCGACATGTTCGAGAAGATCTCGATGGTGTTCTCGTTCTTCGCTCCCACGTTTTCGGTGAAGGTGTAAACCGGCGACTCCGAAGTGAGGAAGTGAGAGAGGTCGAGGCCGATATCTTCGATCTCGTGAAGGAGCTTGGACATCTCGTTGGATTCGAAGATTTCGAAGATGGAGATGCGCTTCGAGATACCAGCTTCTTCGTCGAAGATAGTCGCTGTTGCGTTCTCTTCGTTGAGGCCTTCAGCACCCATGCCTTGGTTTTGTACGAAGGCTGCTCGGTCGGATTCTTCGCGGAGGAAGTGGTAGGCCTCGTTGTTGCCTTCACGGACGCGAGCGAGGTAGCGGGGGAGGGTGTG
This sequence comes from Pelagicoccus mobilis, assembly GCF_016595505.1. Lineage (GTDB taxonomy): Bacteria > Verrucomicrobiota > Verrucomicrobiia > Opitutales > Opitutaceae > Pelagicoccus > Pelagicoccus mobilis. The sequence goes on from NZ_JAENIL010000064.1 coordinate 3,824, forward strand.
GTCTTCTTTTGAATACTGTTCGAGGTATTCGCCGAGTGATGCTCCATGGCGTGTAACCGATCCACCGATACGCTCGAGTTGAGCGAAGATCTCGACGATCTTGTCGAGTTGCTCGGAGTTGAACTTGTGTCCGTCGTCGACGCGAGTGAGGACTGCTTCATCTCCACCGAGCTCGAGGAGGATGCGATTGAGCTGCTCGTCATTGTCGACGTACTGCTCGCGGCGTTTGCGCTTGATCTTGTAGAGAGGAGGCTGGGCCATGTAGACGTAGCCTTTCTCGATCAAGCCCTTCATGTGGCGGTAGAGGAAGGTAAGCAGAAGAGTCGAGATGTGTGAGCCGTCGACGTCCGCATCGGTCATGATGATGATCTTGTGGTAGCGGGCTTTCTCGATGTTGAAGCCGGATCCGTCTTCCTGATCGCCGATACCCGTACCGATCGCGGTGATCATGGTGCGGATTTCGTTGTTGGAGAGGACCTTGTCGATGCGGGCTTTCTCGGAATTGATGAGCTTACCACGAAGCGGGAGGATGGCTTGAGTGCGACGGTCACGGCCTTGCTTGGCTGAACCACCCGCGGAATCACCCTCCACAATGTAGAGCTCGGATTCTTCAGGTTTGCGGGAAGAGCAGTCGGCTAGCTTGCCTGGGAGACCTCCGCCGGAGAGGGCGGACTTACGAACTGTTTCCCGAGCCTTACGAGCCGCTTCACGAGCACGGGCGGCGTTCAAGCACTTGTCGATGAGGCGCTTGGCGAGCTTCGGTTCGGTTTCGAAGTGGTACTTGAGGCGTTCGCCGACGATCTTTTGGACGATACCGTCCACTTCGCCATTGGAGAGCTTGGTCTTGGTTTGGCCTTCGAAACGTGGCTCGGGAACCTTGACGGAAATAACGGCTACGAGACCTTCGCGAGCGTCGTCACCGGTGATCGCTGGATCCTTGTCCTTGAGCAAGTTGTTGGCGCGAGCGAACTGGTTGATTACGCGGGTGAGCGCGGTGCGGAAACCGGTGAGGTGGGTACCACCCTCGATGTTGAAGATCGAGTTCGCGTAGGCGAAGATCTGGTCGTTGTAGGAGTCGTTGTATTGGAGGGCGACGTCGACCTGGATGGCAGGAGCGTCTTCGTTTTCCTTAACGGAGTCACCGAAAGCGATTGGATCCTCGTGGAGAATATTCTTCGAACGATTTAGGAAGCGGATGTATTCGGCGATACCGTCGACGAAGAGGAAGTTTTCCTCCTTGTTGGAGCGCTCGTCGATGAGGGTGATGGAGATTCCTGGATTGAGGAATGCCAGCTCGCGGAGGCGCTTGCCGAGGATTTCGTATTGGAAAGTGCGGGTGGTTTCGAAGATCTCTGGGTCCGGCTTGAAGGAGATCTTGGTGCCGGTCTTTTCGGTTTCGCCAATGACGGTCATCTTCTTGGTGGTGAGACCTTGGCTGAACTGCATTTGGTGGATCTTGCCGTCGCGGCGAACTTCGGCTTCGAACCACTCGGAAACCGCGTTCACACACTTCGCGCCGACGCCGTGCAAACCACCGGATACCTGGTAGGCTCCCTTGCCGAACTTACCGCCGGCGTGAAGGTTGGTGAGTACGAGCTCGAGAGCTGGGATCTGGTACTTGGGGTGAATGTCGACCGGAATGCCGCGGCCGTCGTCCTCGATCGAGCAAGAGCCGTCGAGGTGGATGGAAACTTTGATAGACTTACAGTAGCCGGCGAGCGCTTCGTCGATGGAGTTGTCTACGACTTCGAATACGCAGTGGTGGAGACCGCGTTCATTGGTGTCGCCAATGTACATGTCGGGGCGTTTGCGCACGCCCTCGAGGCCTTCGAGCTTCTGGATGTTTGAAGCGTTGTAGTCGGAGTCGCCTTCGTAGTTGGCGGGTGCGTTTTCAGATTCGTTTTGGGAATCCATACAGGATGTTACAGGGTTTTCTGTCGGCTGATTTAGCGTTCGCGGAATCGTGTCGATTCGTGTGTGAAAGCCGTCAAATGAAAGGGGTCGCGCACGCGCGTGCAAGGCCTTTGTCGTATTTGTGTGAAATGAGCCGTTCTATGGTGCTTATATGGCTCGATCTTGATGGGGTGTAGGGCGGTGTATTGACTTTCTCGGGAAAACAGATGTCGAATGCCTGCGTATTTTGCCTATGAAACTATCCGTAAAGCTCGACTATGCCTGCCGTGCCCTTGCCAGAATGGCGTCCCGCCTTCCATCGGGAGAACTTTCTCGAATCGAGGAGCTTGCGGAGGTCGAAGCGATACCGGCCAATTACTTGGTGCAAATCCTGGGCGAGCTGCGGAATGGGGGCTTGATCGAAAGTCGTCGTGGAAAGCAGGGCGGCTACCTGCTCGCTCGTCAGCCGGAGGAGATTTCCCTGCGCGAGGTGATCGCCTTGGTGCAAGGCGATGTGTTCACCTCGGTCGCGAATCCGGCAGGCGCATCAGGGGAGTCGGTCGCTCAGACTTGGAAAGTGTTGCAGGATTGTTTCGAGGCGAAGGCGAGTGAGTTGACGGTGAAGGACATGATGCCGACCTCTCCGGAGGAAATGTATTATATATAAGGTAATTTAGGTGTCAGGCCTTAGGTTTTTAGGTTCTGGGTTTGACGCTAGGGGGGGAGGCTCGCTGAATGGGCCCATTCTTATGGTATCCGAGGCCTTGACCAAAATGTTGATCCTGCAGGATCGAGACATGAAGTTGCAGCAAGTCGAAGACGCGTTGCAAACGATCCCGAAAGATCGCCAGGCCGCAGAAGCAAAGATCGCCAAGATTAATGCGGATATCGAAGCGGCTCGCCAGCGTATCAAGGAGTTGGAGACGAGGAGCAAGACGATCGAGACCGAGATGGCTTCCATTGAGGCCCAAATCGTCAAGTACAAGAACCAGCAGCTGCAGGTTAAGAAGAACGAGGAATATCAGGCCCTGACTCACGAGATTGAGATGGCGGGCAATAAGATTTCCGATCTCGAGTCTGATGAGCTCGAGGTGCTTTACGGATTGGACGAAGAGCGGAAGGTGTTCGCGGAGTCTGAAGGGAAACTGAAGGACGACATCGCCCTCGAGGAAAAAGCGATCGCTCGCCTCAACGAGCGGGAAGGGGAAGTGAAAGGCGAACTGGACGCGGCGCGCGCCGCCAAGGCTGACGCTGACTCCAAGCTCGATAATCCGAGTCGCTCCAAATACAATCAGGTCGCTCGCGGCCTGAAGATGCCTGTTATCGTCGAGCTTTCCGGCCAGACCTGCAAAGGCTGCCACATGAAGGTTTCCAACGCGATCGCCTCCGACGTGAAGGCGGCTCAGGAAATTACGACTTGCGACAACTGCGGGCGCGTCCTCTATTACGCGGACTAGTTTCGGAGCCGCGCGTTCGCTCCGTTGTTCTTTTTGAGAATCTCCGGGGAGGAAAGTCCGGACGCCATAGAGCAGGATTCCTCGCGAAAGCGGGGGAGGGTCGCTTCAAGGCGGCTCGACGGCCAGTGCCACAGAGAATATACCGCCTCGGTTTCGGCTGAGGTAAGGGTGAAAAGGTGGGGTAAGAGCCCACCGCGGTTCGAGTAATCGGACTGGCAGGGTAAACCCATTCCGGCGCAAGGTTAAATAGGGGACCTGGGCTGCTCGTCCATTAAGGGTCCCGGGTAAACCGCGCCACTTCGTAAGAAGGGGCTACCGCTTCGGCGGGATGCAGATAAATGAACGCGGCTTTGGTTTCGGCCAAGGTACAGGATCCGGCTTACAGGCTCCGAAACTAGTCTCTCAGCTGTTTTGAGGGGGATTTGCTGGAGGGAATTGCTCAGTGGCCTTGCGGTTCCTCGCGAGGGGCGCTGTGCGAAAACGAAGGCGAAACCTGCGGGAACGGTCTATTGGTATTGGGGGTAGTTTCCGGAAATGTTCCTATTGAGGGCTGGTTTTGGGGAAAGTTCTTAGTGCTCGATGTATGGGACCGTTGAGCGATGTGAGATGAATCTACCTTCCCGCACCACGCTAAACAGTCGCTCTTTGCGCCGCCGGTCTAGACCCAGATCCAAACGGGCTGGCTTTACTCTGGTTGAAATGATGGTGGCGATGGTGGTTACGGGGATGGTTCTGACGGCCGCGTTTGGCACGATCAATCTCTCGGTGAAGACGATGGAAAAGGCGCGCGACTATGCGCGTGTCGCTCAGATCTTGCAGAGTGAGATGGAGGATCTGCGTACCCTTAGCTACAGCAACATCGAGGCAATGCAGACCACAGCCAAAGTCGAGTGGGAGGGGAAATTCTACGATGGTTGGACGAGCATCGATTTGACGAGTGAGTTTAATGAGGCTTTTGGAAACCGCTACTCGGCGTGGGTGCGCGTCTCCGACAGGAGTTCGAACCAGAAGCTGGTGCGTGTTTGGGTGTCTTGGCAGCGCCGGGATGGGAGTTGGCAGGCGAAACGAACGGCGGCCGTGTTTACGGAAAATGGCCTCCACGACTATTATTACCGATCCTTTTAGGCTATGCGTGCATCGAATTCTAAAAAGGGGATGACCTTGGTCGAGCTCCTCATCACGATGAGCCTCTGCGGCCTGGTGCTTGCGGCTTCAACTGGGAGCCTTTTGTTTTTGGCTAAGTCGACCCGAGGTCTGGGCAACTACCAGGAGATGAACATGGCGAGCCGGTTCGCTCTCGAGGACTTTGGGTCGGACGCCCGTATGACATCCGATGTGAATTCTGCTTCTGATTCCAGGGTATCGATCGAGGTCTACAACTCTTCGGGATCCACGGATACGATCGTCTATTCGTACGATGCCGATGCTGGAACGTTCTCGCGTACTGAGGGTGGAGTGACCCGCGTTCTCTTGGAGGATGTGATTACGCTGAGCTTGAACTATTTTAACCTAAGCGGTGTCGCGCTAGATAGTTCTCCAAACCCTCTAGAGGTTAAGGAAATCCAGCTGCAGGCGGAGATGTATCGAGAGGTGATGCAGATCGGTAACACCAACGAAATTATATCGGCCCGGTTCATGATGCGGAACCGACGGGTGAGCAGTTAGGAGCTGGAGTAGCTATGAGGAACAGGAGCTTTCAGGATAAGAGCGGATCGGCCATGGTGGCGGCCATTTTTGTAGCGGTCGTGATAGGCTTGTGGATGGCTGTCGCGATGCAGTCGTCGTATACTGAATACAAGATGTCTAGCCGGTATCTGGACATGCAGAACGCGCTGAATATCGCGGAGTCTGGTCTAGAGGAAGCAGTGCGTGCCTTTCAGGAGGACGATTGGACTGGTTGGACGTCGTATTCGAATGGTTACTACGTCACGGGTGATGCGGATACACTTATTAATCCGGAGTCCTTGGATCTGTTTTCAGGTTCGGTAGGGACTTTGACAGTCTTTATTGATGATACGGCCAATAATCCGGTCATTGCTGCGGAAGGTTCGATCGTAGGCGCGGATGGCAACGAGTTGTCGCGGCAGGTGTTGGTCGAGCTTTCGACAAGCAGTCTTTTCGCAAATGGTCTCTTGGCTCGAAATGCGGTTGTGATGAACGGCAACAATATCGTGGTCGACAGCTACGATTCGCGAAATGGCGACTATACGCCGGGGACGAATTCGAATCGGAATTCGAATGGCAACGTGGGCTCGTTATCTTTTGATAACTCCGACGTTTCGCTAAACAATGCTGATATCTATGGCTTTATTGCTGTGGGGGGGACCTTCGACGTCGATGCTTCGTTCCATAGGAACGGAACGCTAGGTGAGTGGGGGGACTCTGGTGGGACTAAAGACCTCACGCGTGTCACGGAGGATTTTACGGCTGATCTGCCGCCGGTGGAGGAGCCTTCTTATGGTTCCTGGACCGATGTGTCTGTGGTCAATGGCGGTTCTTCTTCGATCGATGGTCCGCTCACTTTAGGAAGCCCTACAGACACTTCGCCGGCCGAATACGTGTTGGACGAAATCAAGCTTTCGGGAAATGGAGATGATCTAGTCATCGACGGACCGGTAACGCTCTACGTCCGAAATGGCGTTAGCATCTCGGGTAAGGGGAGTATCCAGATTACGAGCAATGGTTCGCTGGAGCTTTATTCTGACGATGATGTGAGCATTACGGGTAATGGTTCCGCGTATGGCCTGCAGAATGAGACCAAGAAGCCGGAGAAGTTTATGGTGTACAATTCGGACACCACGGAAGGCGCCACCACCGTTAAGGTTGCGGGGAATGGAAAGGCGTACGTGGTCGTATACGCTCCGAATTCGGACGTTCAGCTCTCGGGTGGTGGTTCAAGCGGCACGGTTCATGGAGCTATTGTTGGCTACGATATCACGCTCTCGGGTGGGTATGAGTTTCACTACGATGAGGCTCTGGCTGATCTCAATGGTGATGCCGGTTTGAATATTAATTACTGGCGTGAACTGAAGGGGGTTGGAGAGCGGCTAACGTTTGGTACGCCTGCAACTCTCAATTCCGAGATTGGCGCTCTGTAGAGTATGGTCGCTGTCGTATCCCGAAAATATCTTCTTCCCTGCGGGCTAAAGCCTTGACAAAGGCAAATCCGAAAGGAATATCCGCTCCCCTTATGGCAAATACCAAGTCAGCACTCAAAAACAACCGCAAGACGATCGCACGCACTCTGCACAATCGTTCTCGCAAGAGCCGTATCAAGACGCTGGCCAAGAAGGTAGCCGCACTCGCTGCCGACGGTTCCGACAAGGAAGCGCTCAAGGCCGCCGCCATCGATTACGTTTCCGCAATGGACAAGGCTGCGAAGACCAACCTCGTACATGCGAACAAGGCAAGCCGCGCAAAGGCTTCCGTCGCAAAGTACATCGCGGGTTAATCCATTTTTCCTCCTCCCATCATGGACCCCCATACGTTTCTGACGATGGGGGTTCTTTCTTTTTCCGAACCGGCCTTAGACTATGAGCAGCAAGAAAGAATTTATCTCCTTTCCGCCGGGGTACTTGGGTAGCCGCCCGGAGAAATTTCCCCTGATCGTAAACGACGATCGCTTTTTCGCGGTGAACAAGCCCGCGGGGCTCGCGTGTTTCCAGCATGAGTGGACCTTGGGGAAGCCGGACCTCTCCATGGCGTTGCGGCGGGAGCTGCTCAACGAGAAGCCGCAGCTGAAGGCTCTTGGGATCGAGGGGCTGTTTCGCGCCTACAATCTCGATGCCGAATTGAGCGGAGCCCTTCTTTTCGCCAAGAACGAGGAGAGCGAGACGCTGATCAAAAACGCGGTGGGCTCTTCCCAGGTCGTCTTCCGTTTCCATTTGCTGGTGCGCGCGGAAACCGAGGATCGTGAAATCGCCTGCGACTTGCCCCTGGCGAAGCATTTCAACAACAAGCGGATGTTCGTCTCTCATCGCACCGGAAAGAAGTGCGAGACTCGTTTCCGTTTTCTGAGAAGCTTCGGCCAGTATCAGCTTTGGGAGGCGGAGACTACGAGCCTGCGAGCTCATCAGGTCCGAGTACACGCGGCCGAACGCGGTTTGGTGATCGTGGGTGAGGATCTTTATGCGGATGGGGACGAGATCTATCTCTCCCGTATCAAGAGAGACTATATGAGGGGCAGAGGGCGCGAGAAACCGCTCTACAGCAGCCTTTGCGTGCATCTGGTGGAGCTCGAGTTTCGCCTGTCCGAAGTGGAGCTGTCTCCGATCCTGGCTCCTTTGCCAAGCCGATTTGAGACCTTGCTCAAGCGATTGGACGAGTATCGAGGGGGCAGAGGCTGATAAAGATCAGTCTGATCGCGTTGGTCCTGCGACTTTCTTCAATTTCTGCTTTACAGAGTTGGGGGTAAGGCGCAGGTTCTCGGGCTTTTCCTAAATTTCAAGGGACTAAAATCAATGGGTAATCTAAAGAAGAAACGTAGACTTAAGATGTCGAAGCACAAGCGTCGTAAGCGCTTGAAGTCAAACCGCCACAAGAAGAAGGCTTGGTAGGCTGAGTTTTCGACACGGGGCGCCTCCTCGTATGCGCAAGACGCAACGAGTAGCTCCGAAGCTGAAAACCGTCGAACAAGTCCCGATTCCGGAAGGCGCCCGACTGAACATATTTCGAGCCCGAACTTTCAAAGTTCGGGCTTTTTTGTGTCCTGAAGAGCCGCCCTGCCCCTACGTAGTCATTTGCAGGGAGTTGAGCGGGGAAGCTTGCGTCGCATTTTGTGTGAAGGGCTCACGGTTTAGCGGCTCTTAGGTTGGGTTTGTGTGACTCTTTGGGGTGGAGAGCCTTTTAGCCCTAGAGGCTGGCGCCTATGGATCAAGTTTCTCTTAGGGTGGAAAATGCGCATTGCCCGATGGTGGATGTCGGCGGATCGAAATTAGATCCCTCTATTGGCCTCAATAGTAGCTGGGTGTGGCCGATAGCCACATATGCTCCCCGAAGTGTTTAGCGCCTAGGGGCTGTGAACGGACAATGATCTCAGCTAAAAAGAACAATTTTATCGTAGAATTTCGGCCCTCTACGATTCGAGCTGCCCGCATCAGCTCGGAGACCGCCCCCACGGTCATAGAGGATTTGGTCGAAATTGATCTGACTAGGGAAAGCGATCCTGCCTCGGCGATCCGCGACTTCGCGGGCGCGAAGTCCAATGCTTATATGCATGCCTCCTGTTCGGTGTTTCCGGAAGGGAGAGTGGTGCGTCAGCTTCTATTGGACGCTCAGCGTGGCAAGGAGGCCGAATTTGTGATGGACTTCTTGAAGAAGACCGTCGGCGTGGATCCTGACAGTTTCGCTGCCTACTGTTTGTCGGCGGAAACAGGTGCGGACGTCGATCTAGGCCAGCATAACAAGAAGAACCTGCTCATTTGCGGAGCGACCAACGACGAAATCGTCGCGGTGCAAAACCAGCTGGTGGATCATGCGATTTACCCGAGTCGATTGGAGTTTGGTACGGTCGGTACGATCGGTACGATAAAGGATGCAGTCGGATCTGATGAGGGGCGTTCTCCGGTCCTTTTCCTGGAGATTGACGTCGAATCCACGAACGCGGTGATCGTCGGTCCGAAGGGGGTTGAGATGGCGCGTCGGATCGACTTCGGAGCGAAGGACATCGCTCTCGCTCTGAAGGAAGAGATGAATTTGAAAGACGAAGCCGCGGCTGAGAAGATTCTCTCTTCTCGAGATTTCGATCTGGGATCTATCGCTGCCAAGCTGATGCGGAAGCTGTTGCGCGAGCTGCAAAGCTCGATTGGCTTTTTCGAGGTACAGACTGGTAGTTCCGTTTCTGAACTCTACTGCCTGAAGGACGGCAAGACGCTGCCATGGCTCGAAACGAGCATCTGCGATTTGTTGAATCTTTCGCCGCTAGCGCTCGATCTGCATAAGTGGCTCGAATCGAAGGAAATCTCTTTCGGTAGCGAAGAGGTTCTGGAGCGCGTGGACGTGACGTGGTTTAGCATTTTATCTTTGGTCCTTGAACTTGGAAGTGGGGAGGCTGACTCATGATCAAGATTAAGAAGAAGGCCTCTGTTGGGAATTCCTATTCCTGGCGTCCTAATTTCCGAAACTATGACGAGCTTCCCGATGTTCGGACGGTTAGAACTCAGTTTTTCTTCCCGATCGTTTCGCTCTGTATCGCTGCTGTATTCACTGTTTTCATACTCTTTCAAGAGTATCGCGCGATGGACATTCGCAAGAACATGGCTGAGCTTGAGGTGGAGATTGAATCCTATCAAGCGAGGCATGACGAGAAAGTTAAGCTCAACGCCGAGTTTATGGGAATCTCCAGAACTCTAGATGAAATCGTTGAGTTTAAGGCAAATCGTCTGGTGGCTAGTGACTATCTACTGACGCTTTCTTCTCATCTGCTGGAGGGAATGTACCTTACAAAAGTCGAATACATGGCGACTTTGGCGACTATTGAGGGAAGTGTGCAAGTCCCAGCTGAAGAAGCTTCTCGATTGGTGAACCAGTATCTGAAGTCGATCCAAGAGGCGGACGCACTTCAGGGGCTGCTCAATGAATACAAGCTGACGAGTTTGGAACGCGGCGAAGCGGGACAAGGCATCAAGTTCCGCATAGAGGTTTTGAAGAAAGAAGAGGAGGTGAAGAAATGACATTCTCATCTATAGTATCGTACTTAAAGAAGAACTACATCATCGCAGGTAGTGCGGCGGTTGCGATTATCTGTTCTGGGATTCATTTCGTCCGTGGTGAGCAAATCACTCGTTTGGCTGCTGATTACGATGACTTGAGTGTAAGGCACACTCGAATTCTCAAGAATCTTAAGTTCGCCGATGAAATCGATGGAGATCTGGAACTGATGAAGTCGATGGAAGCGGACATTGAAAGTCGTCTGTTTTCACCTGAGGATTTGGCTACGAATCAACGCTATTTCTATCAAATCGAGTCCACCTCTGGAGTAGATATGGCGAGCATTCAGCAAATCGTTAAAGCGCTTCCATCGGGGAAGGTTGACAAGAAGGCGCGTAAGAAGGCTGAGCGCTCGAAGTTTCAGGAATTGGTATACGATGTGGAGATTGGAGGAACGTATTCAGAAGTTCTGACCTTCTTTCGTGAGGTTGAAGGGGGCGACGCTTTTGCTGTTGTTGACGGCTTTATAGCGGCTCCAGGTTCGGCGAATGAGGGGACTGCTGATCGAGTGTCGGTTCGTGTGTCCTTTAATGTGTTGGGGAGGAAGTCATAATGACCAGAGTATTTATTAGGATAGCGACGTCAGCTTTGGCTCTCGGGATCTCAAGTGGAGCTTGGGGCGCGATTATGTCGTCAGAAGATCGTGCAGAAAAACTGGATACGGTTAAGGCTCTCGTGTCCGTTGAGGTTCGGGCGATCGAACCCGAACTTCTGGATAAAGCTCCGAGTCCGTTCTCTCGTGATCTCGGTCTCGTTCGCCCCGAGGAGGAGGCGGCCGAAGAAGAGATTCCTCTGTCGGATGAAGAACTGCTGCAGGCCTTGTCTGATTATGTGAACCCAACTGGAATTTTCATGTTTGGTGGCGAATTCTACCTCGTTTTCAAGGAGAGGAAGATGAAGGTCGGGTCGGAGATTTTGATCAGACTAAACGGAAAAGAATACACCGTGCTTGTTACTGAGATAACAGGATCGACTTATCGTATCCGCAGAGGTGATGCGGAACTACAACTTAAACTTAAGTAAATGCGTACTATGAAACCCAAGAATATGATTACCTTTGCAGCGGCGCTGATCGCTGTAGCCTTGCCTGCGTTGTCGGGTCAGGAAGCCCCTCCTGCGGGAGTGGTTCCAGATGCTATGAAGAAGCAGGAAGCAGCTTCGACCGAGGAGCAGTCCGGTCCTCGTTTGACGGATATCGATCGCTTGTTTGACGAGCCGCAGGCTGAAAATAGCGAAAGTGAAGAAGATGGCCAAAACGGCATGGCGGATCTGAATGACTCCTTTGCTGCTCCCTCGAATCAGGAGATGACGCTTGATGCTTCCGATCTGATTTCAGTGGACTACCCAAATGAGGAAATTCGCACTGTCCTCCGTAACGTGGCGGACTTGTACACTCTGAATCTGGTTGTTCCAGATACTTTGGTGGGCACTACTTCGATCAAGCTTCGCGACGTGACTTGGCGTCAGATCTATTCTGTCGTGCTCGATCCGGTTGGTTACACGTACATCGAAGAAGGATCCATTATCAAGGTTGTCAGCCGTGACGCTCTCAATATTGAGCCACCTGTTACGGAAATTTTCATGGTAAATTACGCAGAGGCGGAAGCGATCGCTGCCACCGTCAAGAACCTGGTCGACTCAACTGCCGGTGGAGCAGTGCAAGTAGACGTTCGCAGCAATGCCCTGATCGTATCTGAGCGCGCTTCGAAGATGGAGAGCATCCGTTCAGTTATCGAACGTTTGGACAAGCCGACTCAACAGGTCTTTATCGAAACGCGTTTTATCGAAGTTTCGGATACGGATGTTAAGAACATCGGGGTTAATTGGTCTACGCTTCGCAACTACGAGGTGAGCGTTGGGAACATCAGTAAGACTTACGGCAAGACCTTCGATCGCGATCGCATTGAAAGCGGAGGCTTCGAGAAAGGTGCATCGACTAACGTCGCGGAAACCAGCTTTAGCGGCGGCGCTGGCGAAATTGAAGGTAATGGTGTGAGCCGTGGTCAGCTCATTGATAATCTCACAGGACAGAAGGTCCTGGACCTCACCTCGATCGGCGACAGCACGTTGATCACGGATGCGGTAAACAACCTGTATTCACTTGTGGACAACAAGGGGTTGACCCGGACTTCTTCGGCAGTCTTCAGCGCGGATGAGTTTGGATTTGTCCTCAGCGCTCTTAAAGAGCAGGGAGGTAGCCGTCTCGTATCGAATCCGACAGTGGTAACTCTCAACAACCAAGAGGCCATGATCTCTGTCGGCGAGCAGTTCCCAATCCCGTCTTACCAGTACAACGAAGAGACTGGCGGGTTTGAAGTAAGCGGTTTCGAGTTCAAGGACATCGGTATCATTTTGAAGGTTACTCCTTCGGTGAATCACACTGGATTGATTTCTCTGAAGGTGGTTCCTGAGGTGAGCAGCCGTACTGGCGAGCGTAGCTTCGGTGGCGCCGGCAATGCGACGATTCCAATTATTTCTACGCGTCGTACTGAGACGCAAATCGCCCTGAAGGATGGCTTCACTATGGGTATCGGCGGTCTCATGGAGAGCGCGGGAAGCGAGAACAACAACCAAGTGCCTGTACTCGGAAAGATGCCTGGTCTTGGCCGTCTCTTCAAGCATGAGTCAAAGACGGAAACTAAGCGCAATCTTCTTATCTTCATCACCGCTCGTATTTTGCCGAGCGAAGAAGCTGACTTCGAGGACGTCTTCTCTGAAGAGATGATGAAGGCTGCTGGAGTTGATGCAGTCGCTCTAAAGAACCGCTAGTATACGAAACGCGGATACGCAATTTACTTCGACAAAGGCGCTCTCTGGAAACGGGGAGCGTCTTTTTGTATCCGCTATTCTCCGACTACGGTTATAATAAGCGAACGGTTGTGCGAGGCAGTTCGATGTTCCCAGAGGAAGAGTCCTTGCCATGTTCCGAGTAGGAGCGACGTGTTTGCAAATGGAATGGTTTCGGAGCTTCGGGTTAGGGCCATCTTTATGTGGCTCGGCATGTCGTCCGGACCTTCGTACGTGTGAGTGAAGTGTGGATTGTTATCCGGAACCAGCCGATCCATGAAGCCTTCGAGATCGTGACGGGCGCTTGGGTCCGCGTTTTCCATGAGGACGAGACTGCAGCTTGTGTGTTGGCAAAAGACGGTAACTGTCCCGTTGCTGAAGCCACTCTCACGAAGGGCGTTGCGAGCTTGATCGGTGATTTCGAAGGTGCCTTTGCCGCGGGTGCGAACTTGGATTTCTGAATGGTAGACTGCCATGCTTGTGTTGGTTGCTCTACTTTTTCTCGAGCAAGATTGTAATCTCTTTTTGCTCGTCTCCGCGCAGTATCATCAGGCTGGCGAAGCTGCCCGCTTCACTGAAAAAGAGATCGTCCCTAAATTGGTTGAGGCTTGTGAGCGGCTTGTCTTGAAAACTGATGATTTGGTCGCCCGCTAGTAATCCGCTTTTCTCAGCGGCTGAGTTAGGCTCGACCTTTGTGATAATGACGCGTCGGCTTAGGTCGATGGGGCTGCCGCGTTCCTCGAATTTTGCCTTGATGACGGGATGTGTGACGTTCGCTTGCGAGCGAAGTTGCTTGATGATGGATTGGAGCGGTGTGCCAGCGACGATGTAGCTGGAGTCGATTTCAGGCAAGGTCGCCACGCTGATGCCGATTAGCTGTCCGTCTTTATTGAATACGGGAGAGCCTCCTTCTGCGGGGCCAGACTTGATCCCGACTCGCGTGTAGGTAAAGGGGAAGGCGATATCGCCGAAGCTGCTTTCTTGGCCGCCTACCAAGCCGAGTTTGGGAGTGGCCGAAAAGTCCAAAGGGCTTGTAATGGAATAGGCGATGGAGCCGACGGGGGGAACGTCGGCCGCTTGGGAAACGTCGATGTAGCTCAATGTTTCGGGAGGTTTTGCCAGTTGGATAAGCGCTAGGTTTGAGATGGGGTCGGAGCCGATTGGCACGGCGAGGAACTGTGCTCCATCCTTTTCTACTCTGAGTCTTGGGCCTTCGTGCGTGGGGACCGCGTTGGTGAGGACCGTTCCATTCTCATCTATGAAAAATCCAGAGAGTACGGTTAGTTCAACTTGCTCTCGCCCTTTCTCGCTCTGTTTCTTGGTTGCTACTTTGACTTTGACGACTGCGTCCTTGTGTTGCTGATACAGCGAGACTAGTCGTTGTTCAATCGAAGTGAGTGATGCCCCTGGCTCTGCGTTTAGGGAGTAGCAGACGAGAAGCGAACCTAGGAATGCGGAGAGTCTTACGGCTCGGAGCATACTTAGTAATCGGGTTGTTCGCTAATAATCTTGGCCTCTGCGTTTTGTTGGGCCTGGCTGTGAATAAAGGTTACTGGGGTCGCGTTGAGCAAATAGGCGTCGCCTGTGGCGTATCCATGGCTCAATACGTTCATCTGGTATATGGTCCCGTCCGCTTCTATTTCCAAGGGCTGCTGGAGCTGCTCCTTTTCTTGTTGGACCACAAAGTAAGCTTCTTCGGCGGAAGAGTCGACCTCCGCTTGCGTGAACTGGGAGGTGGCCTTGCTTTGATCTTCGGACTGTCCGGCAGGCAGATCCGGGGAGTTCCTGACTGCGACGACTGTGATCGCTACCGCGCTGACGGCGGCGACGGGAGGAGCTGCTTTTCGAGCGAAAATCACGCAGGCCTTGCGAATGCGGGTATGCAAGGGCTGTACTTGGACGAGCGAGCTCATCTGGCGTACGCGATATTCCTGCTCGAAGGATTGCCAAAACTCCCCATCCGGCGTTTCCAAGCGTTTGAGCCGAATGAGTTGGCTCAGACGTTGGTCGGCGTTTGCGGTCGCTGTGTGGGAAGCGTTGGGCATTTTTCGATCCAAGGGGCTACTTGACGTAGTCTTTCAGTTCGGCTTGCAGGAATTGTTTGGCGTAGTGGAGGCGGGAGCGGACGGTACCAACGGAGGTGCCGACGATTTCGGCGATCTCCTTGTGGCTGAGTCCGTCGATCTCGTAGAGAGTAATGACGGTGCGGTGTTTGACCGAGAGTTTTTGGAAGGCGTCGTTGAGCTTCTCTTGAAGCTCGTTCATCAGGGCGTTCTTGTCCGAGTCGGAATCGGTCTTGAGCTGCTCGATGAAGCCAGCTGAATGATCCTCTTCGCTCATCTTCTCGAAACTGAAGAAGCGGCGAAGCTTGTTTTTGCGTAGGTGGGTGAGCGTGGTGTTGAGGGCGATGCGGTAGAGCCAGGTGAAGAAGCTGGATTTGCCCTTGAAGCGGCCTACGGATTGGAAGGCTTTGATGAAGGCGTCTTGGGTGAGGTCGGAGGCGTCTTCGCGATTTGAGGTCAAGTTGTAGACGACAGCGTAGATCCGTTCGCGGTATTTGGTGACCAGTTCGTCGAAGGCGTCGACGTCTCCCGCTTGGACTTTGTGCACGATCGCAAGGTCCTCATCGGCCTCTTGTTGCCGCTCAGGCGTAGAGACCAAGGTTTTGTTGATTGCCTTGCTGATGCTCACTGTAGTTTGGGGTGATAAGTTTGAACCTACAATCTATACGCAAAATCGCGGAGATTTGAAGCCGCTTTTTTACTTTTGAGCGGATTGGCTCGCTAGAGGGCGGCGACTTGGTTCCAGAGGAGCTCGCTGATGGTGTGGAGGTGAGCCGCGGACGGGTTGTTTTGGAAGGGCCTGATTGCGTTCCGGCCCTTATGGATTTCGTCGAAAATCGCTTGGCGGACCTCTTCGAAAATTCCCATTTCGCGGAGCTTTTCGAGCCAGTAGGGGACGTCTGCTTCGATATTTCCGGCCAAGGTGTCACGGAGGGCTTTGGCTTCGTTTTCGGGTAGGCGATCCCGCATGAGGATAAGTGGCATGGTGGGCTTGCCTGTGGCGATGTCGGTGCCGAGGGTTTTGCCGATTTTCTCCTCGGAGCTGAAGAGGTCGGTCATGTCGTCGTATATCTGGTAGGCGATTCCGAGGTGGCGTCCGAAGGCGCCTGCGGCTTTGACGTAGTCGTCCTCGAAGCCGGCGAGACGGGCTCCCAAGTGGCAAGCGACCCTGAAGAGCTCTGCGGTCTTGAGATCGATGACTCGGAAGTAGGTTTCCATGTCTAGGTTCGGGTCGCCCCGTTGCATGGTCTGCATGATCTCGCCCGTGCAGACTTGGCGCATGGAAATCGCGATGTCTCGACAGACCTCTGTGGTCGGAAACTGTGTGGCGAGGTAAACGGCGTGCGAGAAGAGGGCGTCGCCTAGGAGGACCGCGGTGGCGTTGTTGTACTTTTTGGCGACTGTGGCGCGGTTGCGGCGGATATCGGCCTCGTCCATGATATCGTCGTGCACGAGGGTGGCGAGGTGGACGGTTTCGACAACGGCGGCGAGTTTAACGAGGTTTGGGTCGATCTCACCTTCGGAATTCCACCCGCTAAAGAAGATGAGTGAAGGGCGGATGCGCTTGCCTCCGGTGTCCATGCTGTAGGCGACGTGGTCGCGAATCTCAGGCTCGAACTCGGAGATTTGGGTCTCCAAAAATGCGTCCAGCGCTTTCAGGTGAGGCTGAAGCAACTGGAACAGCTCGGGGAGCTGCTTGGAGGTTTCCGGGCTGGGAGTGTGAGGCGTGTTTTGCATCGGAGTGAAGGAGAAGCAGTATGCATCGCATACAACGCTTCCATTGCAAACCCCGAATGCGCATCGAATCCTCGCTGGAATGCGCAAAATGATGTCGAACGTTCGACATGAAACTGCGCACTCGGTGGGGCGCGCTAAACGGGTGGAGAGTTCTTGTGGCTCAGAGGAGGGAGCTCCAGTGTTTGTAGGCGGCTTTTCGGTGTTCCCAGCAGAGTGTTCCTTTGTAATTTGGGGGATGAAGCTCGTTGGGGAGAAATGGATCTTTGTCGCAACAGGCTCGCCACATATGCGCTTCCTGGCGGAAGCTTGTGCATAGCTGGTCGATTGATTGAGGAGTCTGCTTTTCTAGTAGTCGGAGGTATTCGTCGTGGAGAAGGGCTAGCTTTTCGAAAGGCCAGCTGCGAGTGACGATTGCTTGGTCATCGAGTTGGCCTAGCGGTCGCCCTTCCATAAAAATCACCGACTTTGGATCTATATTCAGGTTACTTAGGTCGGTGGTCCAATCCGTGTAGCTGCGAGGGCTGACCCAGAGGCTGCCTTGCAGGTGTCCGAACCGGTTTTCGTCAAGCCAGCGGTCTAGCCGTTTGCGTTCGGACTTTTCGTTTGCTGGAATATCGAAGGTGATGCTTCGCCACTGCTTGTCCCACTGGCGATTCCAGGCGCTCTCTGGATCGAGTGACTGGGGAATCACGTTTTGGGCTGATTGAGTTAGCTGAGGGATCCAATCGCATTTCGGTCTGGAGTTGTCGTACTCCACAAGATCCTTCTCCCTCAATGATTGGAGTTGGCGCCAGTAACTGCTTTCCGTTTCCCAGCCTCCGTAACTTCGGAGGAGCTTGTGAAGGCTTGTAGTGCTTGTCAGGGAGTCGATCCCCATGAGGAAGATAAACTCGATCAGATCCTTGCTCTTACGGTGTATTTTCACTGTCGGGAAGATACGCATGGAATGCGGTTTGCGCAAATTCATGTCGAACGTTCGACATGAAACTGCGCAGAGTGACGCGGATATTTGGGGGAGGGGTGGCGTCTTTTTGAGCGGGGGGGTTAGATCATGCGGACCTTGGTGAGGTCTTGGCCGTCGATGATGCCGATGGGGTGATTGGCGGAGTCGACCACGATGAGATCGTCGATGCTGTGCTGCTCGAAGGTTTTGAGGGCTTGGGCAGCGAAGGCTCCGCTGGAGATGGTGATGGGGTTCGGGGTCATGACCGAACTGGCGGGGCTTTGGAGGAAATTGGGGTGGCTGAGGATGTAGCGGCGGATGTCGCCGTCGGTCATGATGCCGGCGAGGGTGCCGTCTTCGTTGAGGAGGGCGACGCAGCCGGAGCTTTTGGCGGACATTTCTGCCAAGCAGTCTTTGCAGGTGGAGGTTTGGGGGAGGGCGGCGAGTCTCTCGGTGCGACGCATGATTTCGTCGACTTTGGGCGAGAGGACGCGTCCGAGAGAGCCGCCGGGGTGGTATTTGGCGAAGTCTTCGCGGGAGATGGAATTGAGCTCCAAAAGGACCATGGCTACTGCGTCGCCGATGGCCATGGCGGCGGTAGTGGAAGCGGTGGGGGCGAGCTCGAGCGGGCAGGCCTCGCGATCGGCCTTGTAGGAGAGCGTGGCGTCGCAGAGTTGGGAGAGAGTGGAGTCTTCTTTTTTGGTGACCGCTATGGTTTGCACGTCGAAGCGTTGGACCATGGGGAGGAAGCGGAGCAGCTCCTCGGTTTCGCCGCTGTTGCTGAAGGCGAGGACGGTGTCTCCTTGGCGGCAGAGTCCGAGATCTCCGTGCAGGGCTTGAACGGCGTCAAGAAAGGTGGATGGCGCTCCGGTGGAGTTGAGGGTGCCGACGAGCTTTTGGCAGATGTGGGCGTTTTTCCCGATGCCGGTGAGGATGAGCTTGTTGCCGCGAGCGAGGGTTTGGTGGAGGATTTCCACGACTCCTGCGAAGCCTTCGCTCAAGGCGTCTCGGGTGGCTTGGAGGGCGGCGATTTCGACGTCGAGGCAGCGTTGGCCTTTTGCGATGATCTGAGGTGTTTCCATCTGGTTGGGAAGCAAAATTATCTATTCAGGATTTAGGACTTGGAAACGTGGCTCGGGTTGCTGTCTTATGCGTAGAGAGACGATACTAAATGACGCTTAGGGCTAAGGCTTCCAGACTATTCTTTTTCACGCTCGTGGGGTTCGCGTTTTTGGCGGGCTGCGCTCAGCAGGACTCGCTCGAAATTCTGCAGGAGGATGAGGATCCGATTTTTCGTCGGGCCCGGGACTTGTATGCTCGGGGGATGGAGAACGAGGCTTTGGAGAATTTTCTGAAGCTTATCCAACGCCGAAATGGCAACGCTCCGGAGTCGCATCTCGATGCGGGGAATATCTACCTGAAGCATTTGCATGATCCGGTTTCGGCGATCTACCATTTCAAGCATTACGAGGCTTTGCTGCGTCAGAGCAATCGCGAGGATGCGGATACGCGTATCGAGTTGGTGGAGGAGCGGATCAAGAGCGCGAAGAAGGAGTTCGCTCTGACTTTTGATGCGAAGGTTTATAAGGATCCGCTCGAGCGTCTAAAGCTTTTGGATACTATCGAAAGCTTGCGGACGCAGAACGAGTTGCTGAAGCGTCAGCTGACTGACGCTCGTACCCGGAGAAGCGATCTGGCGGACTCGTTGCTGGCTTCCCAGACCGAGGCGGCCGCGGCGAGGGCGGAACCTGTTTTTGCGTCGCGGGTTGAGCGGGCTCAGCCTCGTACTGCGCCAAGTCGGCCGGTGGCTCAGGCGAGCGTGCAGCAGGATTCGGGGCGTCGTTACACGATCAAATCGGGTGATTCGCTTTACCGCATAGCGAGCTCTGTCTACGGGGATGGTAGCCGCTGGAAGGAGATTTTGGATGCGAATCGTGACGTGATCCCCAACGAGGGGAGCTTGAAGGTCGGGGCTTCGATCCGGATCCCTTAGGTTTTTGCGTTCTGGCGAGCGTTTATTCGACGCGGAGGATGCGGCGGTCGCCGGCGTTGCCGCCTAGGCTTTTGCCGATGAGTTGAGCTCCAAGTGGCGACTTGGGGGTGACGACTGTGATGGGGCCAGTCTCGGTTTCGAGCTCTACGCCGCCGTGGGCTGGGCCGATGAAGAATTGTTCTCTGCCTGAGTTTCCTAGGGTGGTGACGATGGAGCCGATGGCACTGGGACCGTCGTGAGGCTCGTCGGTGATTTGCAGGTTTTTGTAGGCTTGGAGGGCGTCTTGGAGGTCGGCGGCGTAGCCGGCCTGAGCGCTGGCTACGTAGGATGTCTCGAGGGCGCGGGTGTCGTATTTGTTTTCTGGGCGCGACTCTTCGTCGGTCGCTTCTTCGGCGCTTTCTAGAGCTGCCTTGGAGGCGATATCGAGCTCGTGCTCGATGATGGCGATGAGTTTTTCGACGATGTCTTTCTTGTGCATGGACGGTGAATTCGAGACGCGGCGGTCTGGAGGAAACCGGACCTGCTTCGAGTTTGGTGGAGGCCGCTATGGTTTAGGCGGGATCCAGATCGCGCGTATCGTATTCGCAAGTCAACGTCGCTGTTTCACCGAGTTCGTCGCTCAAGGTCGCTACGAGGCTGACTTTGGCGCGTGCTTTTCGGGAGAGCATGCGGAGAAACTGCTGCCATTCCTTGTCGCTGGGCAGGCAACAGGTGGCGAAGAGGGTGGAGGAGTTGGAATCGATTTCCCTGTTTTTGCTGAAAGTGGCGTGGCTGAGGCTGGTGAAGGGCTTGTAGTTGAGCCGTTGGAGGGAGACTTGAAGGAAGGCCCAGCTTGAGAGCTTGCAGAGGGTGATGCCGCTGAGGTCGGAGAATTCCGAATCCATCACGGTGTTGCCGATTTTCGATGCGGAGAGTTTGAGGCATTTATCCGAGGCTTCGACGACCTGGCAGTCGATGGCTTTCGAAACAGGGATTCGATTGTGGAGAAATTCTTCGACACGTTTGAGAGGCAGTTCCATCGGCCAAAATAATGGCGCAGGCGGCCAGACTTGTCGAACGGCTCGGGCAGAATTTGCTGGATCGCGGCGTGTCGGAACTCCCGCGAGTTCTGCGGGTTAGAAAAGCTGGGGACGCTTATCCTCGTTGGATCCAGAGAATCCAGTCTCCTGGTTCGGGAGTGAGGAAAATGGTGGAGGCTTTGGTGATTTCGACTTCGCCGTTCCACTCTCCTCGGGTCGGGCTGAACCACTTGGCTTTTCCGATAGCGAAAGGGAGTTCTAGGTTGAAGGTGGTGAAGATGTCGCTGGCGCTGGCGTTTTGGTCGGAGTAGAAGCCTTCTCCGTTTTTGCCGCTGTGGCCGTCTGCCGCGTCTGGGTTGGCGATATAGACGATGCACTGGTCCGACTCGGCGGAGCGCATGGATTTGCAGAGGAGGGGCTTGTTGCCGCTGATGGAGTCGTCGGCGACCCAGCCTTCGAGGGTTTCGCAGGTTTCGCGAATGAAGGTATGGATGTGGAGTAGGTCGTGGGCTCCGGATTGGAGGCGTCCGGCGTGGCAGGCGTCGTAGTAGCCGTAGATGCCTGCCTTGTGGCCGTGCCCTTGTCCGCTGGTGTTGAGGCCGTGGTACGTGGGGTGGGCTCCGGAAAGAAGGAGTCCCCAGAAGAGGCGTCGGAAGTAGAAGCGGGGCTGTAGAGGAGCGAGGGCGTGCTCGGCTCGGTCTGCGTCGAGTACGATTGGCTTGCGGGTTAGCTTGGCGTTTTCCGGTACGAAGGATCCGTCGACTTGGCCGAGGGAGGCGAGTGAGGTGAGGCCGCACCATTTTTCGCGATCGAAGAGGAAGCTGGCGTAGCGGGGTTGTCCGCAGGTGATCAGCGAGTGCCAGGGGGCTTGCTCGTAAATGGTCTTCCCGAGTCGCGAGAGCGCTTGGAGGGTGACGGCGCTGTCCTTGGCGGGATCGATCTCGGTGGCGAGGCACCAGTGGACGTTGGCGAGCGGGCTGAGGCGTTCGCAGGCGTAGTTGACGACGAGGTGGGTGAGCGGGTCGCCTTCTTCGAAGCGTTCGAGCTCGTCGCGGTCTTGGGCGAAGAGGTCTAGCTGGAATTGTATCCCGGGGAAGCGTTCGAGGGCGTAGAGCAGGCGGGTTTCGACCTCGTCCCAGAAGGCGAGGTTGAGGTGCTTGCGGTTCGAGTCGTAGAAATTGGCGGCGGAGGTAGCGGTTTCCGGGAGTCGTACGCGGATCTTGGTGAAGCCGGCTTGGGCGGCTTGGTCGATGTAGGCTTGCCAGTTTTCTTGATCTGGGGAGAGCAGGGCTTCGGCGGTGTCGCCAATATGTAGATACGGGCTGGCGCTGTCGTATTGGAATTGGCGGGTGTCTTTTAGGGAGACGCGAAGTTTGCCGGGGAGGCTGGAGTCCTCGACTTGGATACGTCCGCTCGCGACGCCTTTTCCGGCGGAGCTTTTGGCTTCCCAGCGCCATTCGCCGGATTCGGGAAGGTAGCATCTGGCGATTGCTTTTCCGTCGTTGCGAGCGAAGGCTTTGGCGGAGATGCGGGCTCCCGAAGGGAGGGTGAAAGTCAGGTTGAGCGGAAGGGCGGGTTGCTTTGCGGTGACGACGTGTTCGCCGGAAAACTCGAGTTGGTGGCATCCGCCGCGATACGCGGTTTCGGTTCCGCTGCTGAGGACTTCCTGGTCGGAGGGGGTTGGCATATCAGATACAAGAGACTATGATTAAGCGGTCGTTCGGGGGTGAAGACGCCTTGAAGTACGTCCTGTATGTTATGGGATGCGTTCTTCGTCAAACTCGATCATGTCCGCGAAGGTGATCAAGTCGTCTCGGTCTTCGATGCCCATTTTGCGTTTGGCTTGCTGGAGCGACTCGCGGCCCATGGGGCTGAGGCCCTTTTGCACGACTTCGCGGTTCCACTTGGCGATCTTGAGGTCTTCGGGAAGGATCTCGGCTAGGCGGCGGTCGATCTCTTCGTCGGAGTCGCTTTCGCGGACGATGTTTTCCACCTCGTCGGGATCGATGCCGAGGTGGAGGCAAAGGAAGCGGTCGAAGCCTTTCTTGTAGTTGCGTTGGTAGGATTTCCCGAGCTCGCCTTTGACGGCTTTCTTGGCTTTGGCGATGAAGCGCGGAAGGTGCAGTAGGCCGCAGGCGTGGGGGATGTAGGGTGAAGGCAGGTCGTAGTGGACGACTCCGGTATCTGGACGAGACATTTTGAAAGTAGGATTTGTGAAGGTTGAAGTAGGAAACTGGGCTAGGCTTCTAGGCCGATTTTTAGGGCGGCGATGATTTCCTCGACCGGTTCTTCGCCGATGGCGAGGCGAAGGAGCTCGGGGGTGATGTTGGCTCTGGCGAGGGTCTCGAGGCCTTCCTGGCTGGTGACGAGGGAGTAGTGGGCGAGGTAGATGTAGGGGCAGAGCAAGGTGGAGTGCATGCCGAAGCTTGGCCCTTTGCCGAGCGGAGTGGCGTCGTAGAATGGGGCGAGCGGTCCGTCGATCTCGAAGGAAATGAGCCCGCCGGCGGCTTCGGGCGAGCGGGCGAGTTTTTCGAAGTTTTGGCGGGTGCTTGCTTGCTTGGCCCAGTAGACGGATTTGACCTTGGGGTGTGATTCGAGGAACTCGACGATTTTGGCGGTGCTTTGGTTTACCGTTTTGACGAGGTCTTGGTATCCGGAAATCTGATATGCGAGGCGATGGAGGTCGCGTGTGTAGGGTGGCTCGACGTCGTCTCGGATAAAACTTAGGATTTCGTCTTTTTGAGGGCAGTGGTCAGTGACGGCGATGGAGCCGAGCATGACGTCGCCTTCGTTGGCTGCGTATTTCGTGAGGCTGTTGACGATAATGTCGGCGTAGGGCTCGACCTCGATGTTGGCAGGTGACGCTACGGTAGGGTCTACGATGAAGTAGATTCCGTATTGTGTCGCCAGTTTGCTGATACGGTCGAGGTCGCAGGTTTGAATGAGCGGGTTGGTGGGAGTCTCGGTGACGATGCCGGCGATGGAGTTGCCTCTTTCCTCTAGCATCTTTTCGAGAGTGTCGAGGTCGAGTATGTCGAGGAGCTCTAGGTTGGTCGCTTCCTCGCCGCTTAGCTTGTCGAGGATGTGCATGGTGTCGGTGTAGAGCCAGCCGAGTTTGATCCATGACTTGCGGCCTTTGGGGTACTGGATAGAGCGGACTACTTCGAAGGCGGCGAAGAAGGCGTTCATGCCAGTGTTGGAGAGGGTGATGGAGGCGGGGTCGACTCCGTGGAGTGGAGCGAGTTCGTCTCGAATGCGGGCGACGGGGTCGCCTTCGTAGAGATCTTCTTTTGGGGCGGACTCGAGCGCACCCTCGGTCACTAGATAGTCTTCGGCTTGGCGAGCTGAGAGGAAACCGCCGACGTGTTGGAGGAAGGCTTTGGCTTCGAGGTTTGTTTGCGGGGCGGTCGGTATCCGGAGCGCAGATACGCCTCGGTGGACAATGAGCTTGCTAGGGACTTCCGAGAGATGGGCTTGTAGGCGTTTGGCCATGCCTTCTGAGGAGGTTGGCCAATAGGAGTGGTCGGGTGTTTCGAATAGGCGTTGCCAATGGGCTTCTACCTGACGGAGGAAGGTGTGGAGGACGAAACGCGGGTAGCCGGAGGTGAGTTTGGAGAGGGTTTCTGGGTTCTTTTCCTCGTAGCCGATAACGTCGGCCATGGTGGGAATGCTCACTGAAACGGCGTGTAGCGAGTTTGGTATGGCTTGGCCAAGGGGAAGGTGTTGTCCGGCGCTCATTGGATAGGTCAGGCGGGCACTTTAGGGGGAGGGGTGCGCTTGTCCAGCGCTGCTTTTCTGGAGGTTTCGGTTTGATGCGTAGCGGTCGGCCACTATGACCGAGCGGATGAAATTCATTTCTTGGAACGTAAATGGGATTCGTGCGGCGGTGAAGAAGGGCGCGATGGACTTTTTTGATGGGTGCGGCGCGGACTTCATTTGCCTGCAAGAGACGAAGGCGACAGCGGATATCGTGAAGGGCTTCGACTGGGGTGTGGGCAAGACGGTGATCGCTCACGAGGCGGTGAAGAAGGGGTATTCGGGGACGGCGATTATCGCCACGAAAGAGCCAGAGTCTGTCGCTTACGGCATCGGGATCGAGCAACACGACCAGGAGGGGCGTGTGATCACGGCTGAGTACGCGGATTTCTACTTGGTGACGGTTTATACTCCGAATTCCCAGAACGAGTTGAAGCGTCTCGATTATCGCCAGGAGTGGGATCGAGATTTTCTGGCCTACGTGAAAGGGCTGGAAGCGAAGAAGCCGGTGATCTTTTGCGGCGATCTAAATGTGGCCCACACGGAGGACGACTTGGCGAACCCGAAGACGAATCGGAAAAACGCGGGCTTCACGGATGAGGAACGGGCGGATTTCGATACGATTTTGGAGGCTGGGTTTGTTGATACGTTCCGTGAGTTCACCCAGGGTAAGGGGCATTATTCGTGGTGGAGCTACCGTGCGGGTGCTAGAGCTCGGAACGTAGGGTGGCGGATCGATTACTTCATGATCTCGGAGTCGCTTCGGCCGCAGCTTAAGGCTGCGAGAATTTTGCCGGACATCATGGGGTCGGACCATTGTCCGGTGGAGATGACGCTTGGGTAGGTTTCGACTGTTCTACTTGTGCGGCAACGACGGAGCGTCGCTCTTCTGTGCTAGAATAGCGAATACGATAGTGTGAGACCGGCTGTGACGATGGAAACCATGGTCATTAGCTTTATGAGGATGTTGAGGCTGGGGCCGGATGTGTCTTTGAAGGGGTCGCCCACGGTATCGCCGATGACGGCGGCTTTGTGAGCTGCGGAGCCTTTTCCTCCATGGTTTCCTTCTTCGATGAACTTTTTGGCGTTGTCCCAGGAGCCTCCGGAGTTGGCCATGAAGACGGCGAGCACGAAGCCGGTCGCGAGTCCGCCTACGAGGAGTCCGATTACTCCGGCGGGACCGAAGAGTAGGCCGATGCAGACTGGAGCGGCGATGGCGATGAGGGCAGGCGTGAGCATCTCGCGTTGGGCGCCCTGGGTCGAGATGGAGACGCAGCTGGCGTAGTCGGGAGTGGACTCGCCTTTAAGGATCTTGTCGTCCTTGGCGAACTGGCGGCGGACTTCTTCGACCATGTCTTTGGCGGTGCGTCCTACGGCGTTCATAGTGAGTCCGCAGAAGAGAAACGCCATGAGGCTTCCGATGAAGAGTCCGATAAGAATGCGCGGGTTGAGGAGGTGAAGCTCGTGGGTGTTGATGTAGTTTAGGAGGAGCTCGTTCGCGTTTTTGTAGCTGTCGATGTTGGGATCTGCGAAAACGTAAGAGGCCATGAGAGCCATGGCGGTGAGGGCGGCGGACCCGATGGCGAAGCCTTTGCCGATGGCGGCGGTTGTGTTTCCGAGCGAATCGAGGGCGTCTGTTCGCTGACGGACTTCAGAGGGGAGTCCGCTCATTTCGGCGTTCCCGCCGGCGTTGTCCGCGATTGGGCCGTAGGCGTCCGTAGCGAGGGTGACTCCGAGGGTGGAAAGCATGCCGACTGCGGCGAAGCCGATTCCGTAGAGTCCGCCGGCCATGTTTGCCAGATCGAATCCCGAGGC
Source organism: Pelagicoccus mobilis (assembly GCF_016595505.1). Classification (GTDB taxonomy): domain Bacteria; phylum Verrucomicrobiota; class Verrucomicrobiia; order Opitutales; family Opitutaceae; genus Pelagicoccus; species Pelagicoccus mobilis. Next base: position 29,995 of record NZ_JAENIL010000064.1, read on the forward strand.
GGCGGAATATGAGAAAATGATACTGATGCAGACTGCGAATACGGCGATGTAGGTTGAGATCATGCCGGTGCCCAGTCCGGCGATGATGACGGTGGCCGGACCTGTTTCGGCGTTTTCCGAGATGGAGAGGGTGGGGCCGTAGTCGGAGGATGTATAGTATTCGGTGGCTTTGCCTATGGCGATTCCGGCGATGAGTCCGATTACGATTGCGGTCCAGATTCCCCATCCGTTGGGAAGACCGAGGCCGAAGATAACGGGAATCGAGAGGACGGCGATACCTATGGCGGCGAAATTGACGCCTCGGTCGAGAGCGTGCAGAAGCGACTTTTGGCTGGCGTCCTTTTTGGCTTGGACGAGGTAGATGCCGATGACCGAGAGCACGATTCCGATTCCGGCTACCACCATGGGGGCGACGGCGGCTTGGATCTGTAGGCTGGGATCGTAAGCGAATGCGGCAGCGCCAAGGGCTGCGGTTGCGAGAATGGACCCGCAGTAGGATTCGTAGAGATCCGCGCCCATGCCAGCGACATCTCCAACGAAGTCGCCAACGTTGTCGGCTATGGTGGCGGGGTTGCGGGGATCGTCTTCTGGGATCCCTGCTTCGACTTTGCCCACGAGGTCAGCTCCCACGTCTGCAGCTTTGGTGTAGATACCTCCTCCGACGCGGGCGAACAGGGCTTGTAGGGAAGCCCCCATGCCGAAGGCGAGCAGGGCCGTGGTAATGAACGGCATGTTTGGCTTGCCGCTTGGGCTATGTAGTTGAACGAGTATTACGAACCAGATGCTGATGGCGAGTAATCCTAGACCGACGACGGAGAGCCCCATTACGGCTCCGCTCCGGAAGGCGATGCGCAGTCCGTTGTTGAGAGATTCGCTCGCGGCTTGAGCGGTGCGACTGGCCGCTGCGGTGGCTGTTTTCATCCCGAAGTATCCAGCGAGACCTGAGAAGAGGCCTCCGCTCACGAAGATGACCGGGGTCCACGGGTTTTGGGCGTGAAGCTGATAGGCGAGGAAGGCGAAGAGAGCGGTGAGAATGATAAACGCGAAGGCGACTATCTTGTATTGTTGCTTCAAATACGCCCTGGCTCCTTCGCTCACGTAGCCGGCGATTTCTCGCATGCGTTCGGTTCCTTCGCTCTTCGTTTGGAGCTGGCGGAAGAATAGGTAGGCGAACGCGAGACTGACGAGAGCCGCGCCCGGAGCGATCCAGAAAAGTGTCGGAGTGGTCATCGCTATTTTGGGGTTTGCAGAGCTGCGATTAGATTTTGCGATCACCGCTTTAGTCGAATTGCAGACCTTCAGTATAAATAGCACGACGGGAGGGCAGCGTAAAGGGTAAGAGGATTAGCAAAGCTAATGTATAAGGATCCTTAACCCGAACCAGAAGGGGGCGGAATCGCAGGTCAGTCCGCTCGATTTCGGAGAAGCAGCCCTTATGGGGGTGAGTTGGTTTGCGCAGTTTCATGTCGAACGTTCGACATGAAACTGCGCAAAA
>NZ_JAENIL010000065.1 GCF_016595505.1 Pelagicoccus mobilis
CGACATGAAACTGCGCAACGCGCATCGACTACCTAGACGAAGTGGCGGAGTGCTTTCGGACGACCCAGAGGCGGCAATTTTCCGAGAAATCGAGAACCGCAGAAGACTCGCGAGCCAGCTCGCTTCGCATCGCATCCTGGACCAGCTCCAGACTTGCCGAACTCAGATCTTCCAACACCTCAGCACGAGTGGGCACATGCATGAAGGTCGTACCATGCTCCGTGTCGAAGTGCCGATCGCCGTAATCGAGCAGGTTGATGTTCTGCTTTAAATCGTGCTCAGGATCATCCTTCACCTCGAACACCTTCGAATAGAGCCGGTCTTCCCGATCGAGCGTCGAGAAAATCAGAGATCCCCCCGGCTTCAGCACTCTATATATTTGTTGCAAGGCCTGGCGGCGCTTCGCACGTCCTGGAATCTGCATCAGCCCGTTGAAGGCGAAAATGGCTCCTTCGAAGCTCTCATCCGCGAAGCTCAGAGCTGTCGCGTCCTCTCTCCGGAAAGAAAACGGGCATCCCAAGCAGTCTGCGATCTCCTGAGATTCCTCCACCATCGAGTCCGCAAGATCAGTCCCCAGCACATCCTGAAACCCTTCTTCCCAGAGACCGATCGTCACCCTTCCCGCTCCACAGCCGAGATCGAGCAATTTTTCTTCTTCGGAGAAGTACTTGCTAAACAACAGCTTCTCCGATTCCCACAACCCCACGTTAGCCACCGCCTTCGCATAGTGTTGCACTGTGGCAGGCTCATTGAAATAACCGCGAACTCTCTCTACATCCATTTCCAGAAAAATTTCCGGATAAAAAGATTGATCAAAGGCCGCAAAGCGACCTTATTACGCGGTTTCCAAAATTTCCGATGAAGGCAACAATCCAAACACAGGGCAAACAGTACACCGTTTCAGAAGGCGACGTTCTTATCGTGAACCGCTATCCTGAGACCGAAGCCGGCTCCAAGCTCGAAATCAACGAAGTACTCACCGTGGGTGAAGGCGAAGCCTTCAAGCTCGGAGCACCCTTCGTCGAAGGCGCAAAAGTTTCCGCTACTATCCTCGAAAACAAGCGCGGCCGCAAGGTCATCGTCTTCAAGAAGAAGAAGCGCAAGGGTTACGAGCGTCGTCGCGGTCACCGCCAAGAGCTTTCAGTCATCAAGATCGACTCTATCGAGTCCTAACCCCCAACCTTTTAGCTAGCACTTAGCACCTTCCAGTCATGGCACATAAAAAAGGACAAGGAACTTCCAAGAACGGACGCGATTCAAACCCAAAGAACCTCGGTGTTAAGAAGTTCGGCGGCGAAGAAGTCATCGCGGGCAACATCATCATCCGTCAGCGCGGCACTCGCTACCACGCAGGTAAGAACGTCGGCATGGGCAGAGACCACACTCTCTTCGCTCTCGCAGACGGCAAGGTCGAGTTCGACAAGGCTCACCGCAAGGTAGCAGTCGTTTAAGACTCCGCGGAAATAGATTTTCAAAGCCCTTTCCTACTGAGGAAAGGGCTTTTTCGTGCCCTCAACCCCAGACCGAAATTGCCGATGCATAGCCAAACACCCCAATGGACAGCGAACGGCTAAGAGAACTGAAGAAGCAAAAAGCGCTCATCCTCGAACATCTCGAGTGGATCAACGTCGAGATCGACCGTGAAACAATAGAGTCCACACCGAGCACCAGCCCCCACGCCAACCGACTCAGCGAAGCGATCGCCGAAGATAAACCGGTCAGCACAAGCCTCGACCTAGAAGCCAGCTCCCAGGAGCAAGTTGCCAGCGACGTCTACGACCAACTCGGTCCAGATACTAGAAATGCCGCTGCCGACGCGAAGAAAGGCTGCATGCTAATCGGAGCAGCAGCATTTGCAGCCCTAGCTGGGATAGTGATCTACGTTTCGTTCTACTACTAGCCTATCGTAGCGCGGTGCTTCAGCCCGCGGCCACAATGCAAAATCAAATCTCCTCAAACGCGGGCTAAAGCTCCGCGCTACCAGACTACCCCTTTAACACGTACTGATTGGCAACAACCACACCGCTAAGCATACTTCCGACGATTCCGAGATACCCCTGGTCGGTTCCGCAAAGGAAGAGATTATCCCACTCGGTCCGCCCATCCTTGATTTTCTTGGGAGAACCATAAATCGCCCCGCGGGCACGACGGGTAAACTTCTTGACCGTTCGTGGCGTAAACATGTCCGTCGCAACCAATCCGCCAGAGTAATCACGGGTTACCTCCGGCATCATGGGCAAAATCGACTTCTGGATCCTATCAAACCATTCGTCTTTCGCTGCCCTGTAATCCTCCTCGGAGTATCCGCACCAAGTATCGTGGTTCGCGAGACAAGTCACCCGAACGAGACCTTCCTTTAACGGCCGGTCGCCAAACTCGAAATTACTCGGCAGGCAAATAACCCCGCTACGCAAATCAACAGGATCGCTCGGATTCCGATACTCAAACCGGTCCGCATTATTGAAGAAAACAATAGTGTCATCGCCCCACCCCCAGGTCTCCGGCAAATCTTCGTAAACCGCTATCGTCTCCGAAAACGCAAGCTGTCCGGCAAACTCAGACTCGTCGGGAGCTACACCATCTCCCACCAGACCATAGGTCTCCGGATACCCAGCACAGGAGAGAACCGAATCCGCAGTAATCTCATCACCATTCTCCAGAATGATCCTTGAAATCCGTCCCCCTTCCGCGACAAGCCGCTTAACGCCTGTCTTCATTTTTCGGATACCTCCCAATTCGCGATAACGCTGAAGCACAACCCGAATCAGCAAGCGAATTCCCTCCACTGGTCGAGAGAAACCTTCGTGAAAAATCGACCGAAACATGATCACGAACTGGCCAACATCCATGTCATCTTCCACCGCGGATCCATAATACATCAGCGGACAAAAGATCATCTCCTCCAGAAACGGATCGGAAATGAACTGCTTTATCCACTCTCGCGTCGAACGATACGGCAATTCCAGATCAGAATCGGGATAGTCACGAATGGTTTCGCTCAATCGCTTGAATCCATCGATCTGCCCAGGAAAGGCGGCCTCCACTTCGCTCTCGAGCAAAGCTTCGTCATTACTGAAGCGTAGATTCGTACCCGGAAAAGCGATACGTGACGACTTTTGCTCAATCAGATCCAGATCCGCCCGATTGATACGCAACTGACGCAGGATCTTGTTGAACACAGCTCGCCGCTCCTTCGGCGAGACGAAGTTAGTCATCGCATGTAGACCGACGTCATACTTTCGCCCGTCCTTTGCGTAGAAGCTATTCAAGCCCCCCGGAGCGTTGTGCTGCTCTAGAATGATCGTCTTCTTGCCGAAGTGGGCAGCTCGAATTCCAGCAGTTAAACCGGACATGCCAGCGCCAATAATCGCAACATCGTAGTGTTCAGACATTCGTACTCAACTCGTGGATACAAGAATGGCCCAACCATTCAACGGTGGGCCAATTCAAAAAGCTTAATTAGGCTGCTTGGTGGGTGCTAGACGAGCGCGTTGAACTTCGGAGTGAGATACTCCGCGCAACTGTCGAGAGAAGCGAGTTGGACGTAGTCAGCTTCTGGCACTTCGATGCTGTGCTGTTTGCGGAGTTCCATTACGATATCGAGGAAGTCCATCGAATCGAGGTCCAGTTGCTCACGTAGGGCGACATCGCCTTTAACATCGCTAAGATCCTCGTCAGGAGCGATTTCCGCGATGATGTCGAGCACCACTTGCTTGCATTCGTCTTTGGTCATGTAAGTTGTTTTTGCTAGTTCGAAAAGCGCTTTATGATCAGCGCCGAGTTAATACCGAGCATACCAAAGGAGTTATTAAGAATGGCGTCAACCCGTTTCGCTTGCTTGGCTTCGTTGATCACAAGCCCCGGCAAATCACACTTCGGATCGAGGTCATCAACGTTAATCGTCGGGTGAATTAGTCCATCTTCAAAGGACGGCAAATTGCCTGCCAACTCCAAAGCCCCGGCCGCTCCCATCGCGTGTCCGATATAGCCCTTCGTGTTGTTCACGTGCGTGTCTGGACAATCTGAGAACACCTCGCGAACTGCTTCACACTCTTGAATATCTCCCATAGGAGTAGCCGTTGCATGAGTGTTGACGATGTGAATGTCGTTGGGCTGCATGCCCGCCTTTGCGAGAGCGCCTCTCATGCACTCCGCCTGACGTTCCGGATTCGGCAAAACGTAATCAGTCGCATCGGAGTTGATTTTGTAACCAGCAATTTCGCCGTAGATCTTCGCTCCGCGCGCTTGCGCATCTTCCAGACGTTCAAGCGTGTACAACGCTCCGCCTTCAGAGACCACGATTCCGTTGCGGTTCAAATCGAACGGACGAGAAGCCTTATTCGGATCCTCATGATCCGCGAGAGCCCCCTGGCTCTTGAAACCAGCAAAAATCCCGAAGGTACTCGTGCTTTCAGAAACGCCGCCAGCGATTGCGAAATCCACCTCGCCCAACTGCAGCATTTGCATTCCCTGGATCAATCCAAGATTTCCAGCAGCACACGCCGCACCGATCGTATAAGCGGGACCGTGTATCTTTAGGTTAAGAGAAACTTCACCGGCCGGATTGTTGGAAACCGTGCGCGGATTGTGGTGGTGCGACCAAAACTTCGTGTCGTAATCGAATTTGGAAATATTGTAGACCTCGTTCTCCGTCTCTACGTTACCGTGCTCAGTGGTGCCCACGTAGACCCCAGTCCGCTTCTGGTCGAGTTGCTCAACTTCCAAGCCCGCGTCGGCGATCGCTTCCCGAGCACAGTAGATCGAGATGCTCCCCGCTCGCGTACCCACACGCAACTCCTTGCGTTTCTGATACTTAGTTGCCTCAAAATCGCACACGCCCGCTAGCACCTGCCCCATGTAACGCATGTCAATGCGGCTGATTGCCGCCTTCCCGTCAAGAAGGTTGCGGCGGTACTCTTCCAAAGTGTTGCCATTGGGAGAAGTAAGGCCAACGCCGGTTATTACTATTCTGCTAAGTGCCATGAGTGTCTTCGAAGAATGATTACGAGCGAATCAAGGCATCGGGGTTAGCTATTTATCTGCGCCATTCAACACAAAATCAGACTCTCCCTTTACCTCCAGCCAAAGTCGACATAGTTTCACTGAAGACCTGCAACACTGCCTAAGTGAGCTCGACTAGCGATTTTACGCTTTCTCTTGCGAACCAGCGGGCATTATGCATGGGGTATTAACCCTAACTACTTTATTTCCGCCCAGAAGAAATCGATAAATGAGCAATCTGCTGCAACAATCATATTGCCTACGTTTCTTTAATCATCATTAATCAACTTAAGCAGAACAGTATTTGTACGTAACATAACAGAACTGTCACCTAGGAAAACACCACCAGCAGGAGCCCCCGGTATTTAAGACCTCAGATCGAATGAAAGTCGTACTCATCGAAGACCAAATCCTTTTCAGAGAACTCACAGAATCAATCGTCCGGACTGATTTCGGGCTAGAAGTCGTTGGCCAATATGAAGATGGGGAAGAGGGCCTTCAAGCCTGCCTCGATTTGCAACCTGACCTCGTAATCCTCGACCTGAAAATCAAGAAGCTCGGTGGACTTACGGTCTTCAACCGCATCAAGGATCGCACTCCAGAGTGTAAGGTCATTCTCGTTTCCGCACACTTTACTCCCGAGATCGTCAAAAACACCGTTGAACGCGGCGTAAACGGCCTCGTGACAAAAAACAGCTCCATCGAAAGCCTCAAGGACGCCATCGGCCAAATCCTCAAGGGAGCCGTCTACTATTCACCAGAAGCCTACAAGCTGCTTCGCCAGCCGATCACCAACAAGGACTACAACGACAGCCTCAAGATGCTCACCCCTCGCGAGACCGATGTGCTGCAAATGGTCGGCGAAGGCTACAGCTCCAAGGAAATCGCCCGCTCTTTCAATCTAAGCGTTCGCACCATCGACGCTCACCGCTCCAACATCATGCGTAAGCTCAACCTCAGAGGAGCTACGGATATGACTCGTCTAGCAGTGAAGCTCAAGCTCGTCAGCCAAGACTAAGACGAACGCACCTCCATTGAATTCGAAAAGCGACCCAGACCGGGTCGCTTTTTTCGTGGGGGAACTCACGCTAAAGCTTATTTAATACCTCGGAAACCTTCGCGATAAAGAGGTCCGACTCATCCTCAATTCGCTCGATGACGTTTTCGATCTCCAGGACCTCGCCGCTCTTGCAAAGTGGCAAAACAGCCTCCGTCACGCGAAACAGCTTTCGAGCCCCGAGCGCCGCAGCGGATCCCTTCATCTGATGTACGATATCGTAGATATCATCAGGATTCTTTGCTGCGACCGCTGACTCCAACTCTTCAAGCAACCTCGGAGTCTCCTCCAAATAAATCTCGAACAAGCGCATCAACAAAGGTCGCCCATTCTTCTCGCGCAAAAGCAGTTCATCAATCGTCGCCTTATCAAAAACGACTTCCTGCGATACGTCTGGTAACATAAGCAGAAGAAAATCGAGACTTAGTAGCGTTGGCGAGCGTCAAGCGCACTTTTGAGAGTACCGGAATCTGCGTATAAAACCGATGCTCCACTCGGCAGCCCAAAACCAATTCGAGACACCTCAACATCCCCGCCTTCAACGAGTTCTGTCAGATAATGGCAAGTCGCCTCACCTTCGACATCGTTGGGCAACGCAAGAATCAGCTCCTTTACCCCCTCCTCCTTCACACGCGACTCGAAGCCAGACAGATTGAGATTCTCGGGACCGACTCCGTTTATCGGCGAAAGTTTGCCGTGCAAAACATGATATCGACCACGATATGCACCCGACTTCTCGATGGCCATCAAATCGCTAACGTGCTCCACCACACACAACGAGAAACTCTCACCTCGCTGCACATCCTCACAAATCGAGCAACGCTCCTCCTCGCACACATTTCCGCAAGAGGCACAACTCCGAACACGCTCTCGAGCGCTCAGAAGCGTATCGCTCAATTGCTTGGCCGCTTCCGGCTTCTCCAGAAGCAGATGAATCGCCATCCGCTCAGCCGAGCGAAAGCCCACTCCCGGCAAACGCTTGAGCTCTTTCTGCAACGCCTCAAATGCGGGAGTCATCTAGGAACAGCAAAAAGGATTACATGAAGCCAGGCATACTGAAGCCCTGCGTCGCCTTACCCATCTCTTCCTCATTGAAGGCCTTCGCCTTGGCGGCAGCTTCCTTTACTGCGCCAAGCAAAGTCTCTTCGACCAGACTTGCCTCCTCTTGAAGAAGTTCCGGGTCGATCTTCAGATCCAGAAATTCACCTTGCCCATTGATCTTGATCGTAACCGCTCCTCCACCACTGGAAACCTCGAGCTCTTTCTTCTCGAGCTCAGCTTGGGTTGCTTCAATCGCCTTCTGCATCTTCGCAGCCTGCTTCATCAGTTTACCGACTCCGGCCATATCTAAATCCTCTTTTTGAAATTGGGGTTTGTTGAATAAAAATCGCCGCAAACGCTGCCGCTAGCAACCTGCATCGTCAACTCCTATCCCTAGTCCATCAAATCGGCAAACCCCTCTCGGAATGTCGAAAACCTCGGGCTCCAACCAGTAGACTCCCTCAACGCCCGATTTCGAATCCTCCGATTCGCAGGAGGCCCCTTCTCCCCCAATCTCCGCGACCCAACTCCACTAGCGCTCGAAGCCCCAACAAAATCCGGCACCCCCACGCCCAATTTCTCCGCTAGCCACGAAACCATCTCGCCCTTCAACGCAGGTTGGTCATCGACCACATTAAAAAGCTCCGAGCTCAATTCCTCAGATTCGAAACAGGCCCAAATCGACGAAGCCACGTCCTCTATCCGTACCAGATTCAGATAATAATCAGCCCAGCCGGGCAACTCGGCTGGTCCCGTTTTCAATCGATCCAGCATCAAATGCCGCCCCGGGCCGTACAAACCAGCCAACCTCAATACAATCTTCGAGCTCGCCGTCATGCGCTCTAGAAATAGTCGCTCCGATTCCGCAACGATCTTCCCCCGCTCGTTCCCTGGGAGAGGACAGCTCTTCTCGTCCACCCATTTCCCAGCCGCATCCCCACACGCGCTCACGCTACTAGTATATGTAGCAGCCCCTTCGAATCCGACTCGCTCCGCCCAATCGCAAAGAGATTCGTTTCCCTTCAAATAAGACTGACGATACCCCTCAAGCCCCCCGCCGGCAGAACTCACGCAGTTCACCACAAAATCGACATCCTGCCCCGCCGCATCATGCCAAGCGCTCTCGTCAACCATCCCGCAGAACCCAGTAGCCCCCAAAGCCTCCACATCTCGTAAAGTATCCAGATTCCGAGATACAGCCAACACCTTCATTCCTCTCGCAACAGCATCTGCGACTAAAAAACGTCCCAAATAGCCGCATCCCAAGATCAACAATCGCTTTCCTCTCATATCAGCCATCAGACTCGTTTCTCATGGCAAATCATTCACCGCAAGTCCTTGCTAAAAGATTGCCTGCATGAATCGCATCCACACAAAAAGATCCATGTCTGAGAACACGCCTCACGCCCTCGTCATCGTTTTCGACGGAATCGAAGAAATCGAGGCTCTTACCCCCGTCGACATTCTGAGAAGAGCAGAGATCGAAGTCACAGTGGCTACCCTAGACGGACAAGCAACCGTGACAGGCAGGAATCAAATAACATTCGCCGCAGAGACTTCCCTATCACTCCTAGACACGAACAGTTTCGACCTGGTCCTGCTCCCAGGAGGTCCCGGCGTCCTGGAACTCTTGGACCACGACTCCCTACGCGACCTGCTGTTACAACAAGATTCGGAAGGCAAACAAATCGCAGCGATCTGCGCCGCCCCCAAAGTGCTCGCCCAACATGGCCTGCTATCCACCCGACAAGCCACTTCGCATATATCAGTTCGCAAGGACCTGCCCAATCCCTCCGATGCAGCGGTCGTAGCCGACGGGCACATCACCACTTCGCAAGGACTCGGCACCGCAGTCGAATTTTCCCTTTCACTCGTTCGTAGCTTGAAGGGAGAGGATCTCGCCCAACAAATAGCAGACTCCATTCATTTCTCCCCTAAGGCCTAAACACCTAAATCCAAATTTACCTGCTCAAATGAAAGAATATGATTTCATCGCAATCGGAGGAGGCTCCGGCGGTTTCAACGCAGCACGAGTCGCACGCGGCATCACTGACAGCGTCGCCGTTGTCGACGGAGCCGAAGAGCTCGGCGGACTCTGCATCCTCCGCGGATGCATGCCATCTAAGACACTCATCTATTCGGCAGAAGTTCTACACTTGGCCCAAAACGCCAAAAAGTTCGGCCTCAACATTCCGAACGCCACGGTGGACATGCCCGCCCTCCACCAACGAAAAGTCGAAACCATCAAAGAGTTTTCCGACTACCGCGTCGAAGCGATGCGCAGTCGCAAATACGACCTCTACCGCTCCTTCGCGAAGTTCATCGACAGCAACACGATCGAACTCTCCGACGGCACCCAACTCCGCGGAAAGAAATTCATAATCGGCACAGGATCAAAGGTATCCGTTCCCCCGATACCTGGTCTCGATCATGAAGAGATATGGACAAGCGACACTGTCCTTGACCTCGATTTCCTACCAGAGTCGGCAATCGTTCTCGGCGGTGGCGTAGTCGCCTGCGAGCTCGCCCAGTTCCTCAATCGCGTCGGCTCGAAGGTCACTCAAATCCAACGCAGTCCACACATCCTCAAGGATCAAGCTCCAGACGTTTCCGAAACAGTAGAAAAAGCCTTCCGCGACGAAGGTATGGACCTCTTCACAGGAACCTCGCTTAAGCGAATCGAGAAGACCGACGACGGCTTCAAGGTCGTTTTCGACCAAGGTGGATTCGAAAAAGCGGCGACTGCAAAATATGTGGTTAACGCCCTCGGACGTACGCCAAATACACAGAACCTTGGGCTAGAAGCAGCGGGAATCGAATTGCTCCCCAACGGGCAGATCAAAACCGACGAACACCAGCTAACCACCAACCCAGATGTCTACGCAGCGGGTGATTGCGCGGGGCCATTCGAAATCGTACACACCGCTGTGCTGCAAGGTGAATACGCCGCCCGACACGCACTAAAAGAACCCAGCAGCGTGTTCGGCCCCTTGAACTACGACCACATGCTGGACGTCGTTTTCACCGACCCACAAGTCGCCCGCGTCGGACTCACACAAAAGGCTCTCGACGAACGCGGCATCGAGTACATCACAGCGGACTACCCATTCGATGACCATGGGAAGTCCATTTTGATGGAGGCGAAATACGGTTTCGTCCGCCTATTCGGCGAAAAACCAAGCGGCCGAATTCTCGGAGCCGAGATCGTCTCGAAAGACGCTGGCGAACTCATCCATGCTCTATCCGTAGCCGTATCGAACAACCTTACCGCAGCCGACCTTCTCAAAACGCATTGGTACCACCCGACCCTCGCTGAGATAATCAGCTACCCACTTGAAGATATCGTAGACGAGCTCTAGGTTACTGGTAGCGGCCGCTGTCCTCAGCGGCCACAGCCCCAACTCATCATGCGTACCATTCTAATCACCGGCGTATCCAGAGGCCTTGGACAATCCCTCTCCAAACTCTTAGCGAGCGAAGACACTCAACTAATTGGCTTCGGCCGAACTCAGGGTGATTTCTCCGGAACATTCCATACCTGCGACTTCACGAAACCGCAACTGGCCGCCAGCATATTCGACGACGCGCTTGCTGAGACTCAGTTCGACGAATCCGAATCGATAACCTTCATCGCCAATGCTGGCAGACTTGGACAGCTTAACTTCGCCCAGAACCTAGACGTCTACGACACGGAACAAACAATAGCAGCCAACTTAACTGGATCCGCTATAGCCGCCTCAGCGTTCCTTAAGCGCGTCCAAGACATTCCGGTTCCCAAGACATTTATCCAAATCTCATCAGGAGCCGCCCTCCCAGAACGAGCCAAAGCAAGCTGGTCTCTCTACTGCGCCTCAAAAGCCGGCCAAGAACAGCTCGTTCGCTCAATAGCGCTCGAGCAATCGATCACGCCCCACCCCACTACCTTCATAAATGTCGACCCAGGCGTTATGGAAACCGCCATGCAGGAACACATAAGAAGCCTCTCTCCAGATGTGTTCCCTGACGTAGAACGATTTATAAATCTCAAAAAAGAAGGTCGTATCCCCTCACCCGATACGATCGCAGAAAAGATTGCCAACCTGATAGCCAATCCAACTGAACTCGAAAACGGAAAGACCTATTCATTCGCTAATCGATGAGTAGGAGGGCAACGCTCCGTCGTTGCCATACTCCCTTGAGCTTCCCAGCAATGACAAAACATTGCCCACCCAGAAATAGAGAAAACAGTTTATGTCATCAGATCAAAAAGCACCCGAATTCCTACTAGAACTCCTAGAGGCCAAGAGCCCTTCAGGAGCTGAGCAGCAGGCTCAAGCAGCCTACGACAAGTACGTCGAACCGGCCTCCGATGAATACCAACGCGACACCATTGGAAATCGCATCGGCATCCTCAACCCGGACAAGGAAACCTCAGTCCTCTTCGCCGGCCACCTCGACGAGCTCGGCCTGCAAATCAACTACATCGACGACAAGGGCTTTCTCTATTTCAAAACCCTCGGTGGACACGATCGTATCGTCATCTCCGGCCGCCGCGTTCTCATCCAAACTAAGAATGGCATCGTGAAAGGCGTCACCGGCAAACGGGCCGTCCATCTAATGGATGCCAAAGACCGCGAAAAGGTACCGCAAATTCACGAAATGTGGATCGATATCGCAGCAACAGATAAAGCGGACGCAGAGTCGCGGGTTCAAGTTGGCGACGTCGCCACTTACGACCACGAATTTGACTTCCTCCATGGCACGGTCGCCACAGCACGCGCCTTCGACAACAAGGGCGGCTCCTACATTGTTGGCGAAGCTCTACGACGTCTCGCAGAAGAAAAGGAGAGCCTCGAGGCTAAGGTTATTTCTGTCGCGAACGCTCAAGAAGAAGTCGGCGTCCGAGGAGCGATGATATCTGCCTTCAACGCAAAACCGACTTTCGCAGTAGCCGTCGACGTCGGACATGCCACCGACCATCCCGATTGCGATAAGCGTAAGTTTGGCCAATTCAAGCTCGGCGGCGGACCCATTATCACTCGCGGACCAAACATCAATCCGATCGTCTTTCAGAAACTCGTCGACGCCGCGGAAGAGAATAACATCCCCTACCAACTCGAAGGCGACCCACGCCCAACCGGCACCGACGCGCGGGCGATTCAAGTAGCAGGACCTGGCGTTGCCACCGGACTCATCAGCCTGCCACTCCGCTACATGCACACACCCAGCGAGGTGATCGATCTCCAAGACGCTGAACACTGTATCCAACTCCTGGTTGCATTTACGAAAAACCTCAAAGCCGGCGAAACCGGAATCTGGTAAAAGGTAGGGCTCGACGGCCCGGCGAGCCGCCCTCCCAAACAACAAAAAAAAGCCGGCTCCCAACAGGAACCGGCTTTCGCCTTAAATACCTTGTTGCAACTAGCCCTGCTCCTGCAGCTGCTTGACGACCTTTATGTCTTCAAGCGTTGTCGTGTCCTGGTGGATTTCCTTGCCCGCAGCGATATCCTTGAGCAAACGACGCATGATCTTTCCGCTACGCGTCTTCGGCAAAGCTTGAGCGAAACGAATCTCATCCGGCTTGGCTACCGCGCCAATCACTTCACCCACGTGATTACGGAGCTCAGTGCGAACCGCATCACTCTGCCTCACGCCTTCCTTAAGCGTGACAAAACATACGACTGCACTGCCCTTCAATTCATCTGGACGCCCCACAACTGCCGCTTCCGCAACTCCGCTATGCCCAACCAAAGCACTTTCCACTTCAGCTGTACCGATACGGTGTCCTGAAACATTCAATACATCGTCGATACGCCCAACGATCCAGAAATAACCATCCTTGTCCTGCTTACAGCCATCTCCACAGAAGTAGACGCCCTTGTACTCGCTCCAGTAAGTCTCCTTGTAGCGCTTTTTGTCGCCATACAAACCACGCAACATTCCAGGCCACGGTGAGGTGAGAACCAGTTTCCCGTTCTTCCCCTTCCGAACTTCATTGCCGTCGTCGTCAAATACCTTCGGAACCACACCAAAGAATGGAAGACCAGCCGATCCAGGTTTCGAATACGCGGCCCCTGGCAAAGTGGTAATCATAATACCACCCGTTTCAGTCTGCCACCAAGTATCCACAATCGGACAACGGCCACCACCAATCGTTTTATGGTACCACTTCCAAGCTTCCGGATTGATCGGCTCGCCCACCGAACCAAGTAGGCGAAGCGAGCTGAGGTCATGTTTCTTGATGTGTTTGTCGCCCCATTTCATAAACGCGCGAATCGCAGTCGGAGCAGTGTAGAAAATCGTGACGCGATGACGCTCCACAATATCCCAGAATCGATCCACATCCGGGAAGTTTGGAGCGCCCTCGTAAATCACGTTAGTCGCACCATTCGAAAGAATTCCATACGTCACGTAACTATGACCAGTGATCCAACCAATATCCGCCGTACACCAATAGGTATCACTTTCCTTAAGGTCGAAAACGTACTTTGAGGTGATTGTCGTGTGCATGAGGTAGCCACCACTTGTGTGCAGAACCCCCTTTGGCTTTCCGGTACTACCACTCGTATAGAGGATGAAAAGCGGAGACTCAGCATCAAACGCCTTAGCAGTATGCTTGTGACTCGCGTCATGCATGAGCGTGTGATACCAGACATCGCGTCCAGGTTTCATGGATACACGATTACCGATACGCTTGACCACTACGACATTGGTAACGGTCGGGCAGCCAGTGACCGCCTTGTTGACGTTCTGCTTGAGAGGAACAACCGAACCTCGACGCCAGCCTCCATCTGCCGTGACCACGATCTTCGCTTGGCAGTCGTTTACGCGATCCTTGATCGACTCGGAGCTGAAACCGCCAAAAATCACAGTGTGAACCGCCCCGATACGAGCACTAGCGAGCATTGCCACAACCGCTTCACAGGTCATCGGCATGTAAATCGCAATCCGGTCGCCCTTTTTGACGCCCAAACTCTCTAGCACATTCGCAAACTTGCACACTTCCACGTGCAACTGCTTGTACGTCAGAGTCTGCTGATCCCCCGGTTCCCCCTCGAAAATTAGGGCCGCTTTGTTCTCCCGCGGGGTGCCCAGGTGGCGATCGACGCAATTCTCGCAAACATTTAGCTTGCCACCGACGAACCATTTGGCTTGGGGTTCTTTCCACTCAAGCGTTTTCTTCCAAGGCTTTCGCCACTGGAGCAGTTCCTTCGCTTGAGCGTTCCAAAACTTTTCCGGATTAGTCACGGACTCCGCGTATAGCCGCTTGTATTCGGCCATACTCTTAACGGTAGCCTGCTTACGAAATTCGGGTGAAGGCGAAACTCTTTCGCCATCCGTCGCGGATGAACTTGTCTTGTCTGACACTTACTTAGTCCTCTCAGTTGGGGGTTAGGGATTTAAAAGGCAATCTGGATAATGTTCGCAGCGATCTTCACCGGTCAAGCTTTGGAAAGCGCATAAATCATTCTCCTCTAAATTTATAACGATTCGGAAAGCCCGGCTGTAACCCCCTTATACGCCACCGTATTCGTTTTTCAGGCACACTAATATTTCTATAACATCGTCGATTAACTTCCCGTTCGAATGGACAAAGATAACGAGAAAAAAGAACAAACGATCACCGTCGAGGGCGTCCTCGAAGTCACCAAGAAGAAGACCGGCCAACTGCTCGACCTCAGCAAAAACGGCCGCCAACGCCCCACCGACCCATTTGTCCCCAAGGAGCTCATCCGCCGCTTCAAGCTCCGTTCCGGCAGCCACATCGTTGCCCAAGCTACAGCCGATCCTCGCTTCCAGAACCCTAAGGTTCGCTTCATCGAAAAGGTAGACGGCGTCAGCGTAGAAGAACGTCGTAAGTTCATGCCCTTCACACAGTTGACTACGATCACACCAGAAGAGCACATCCGCCTTGAGACCGACAAGAAGCGTATGACTACCCGTGCGATGGACCTCTTTTGCCCGATCGGCAAAGGCACCCGCGGACTCATCGTAGCGCCGCCTCGTACCGGCAAGACCACTCTGCTCACTCACATCGCTCAAGGCATCAACGCCAATCACGAAGAGATCCACTTGATGGTTCTTCTCGTAGACGAGCGACCTGAAGAAGTCACCGATTTCCGCCGCAACATCGACGCCGAAGTCTGGGCATCCTCAAACGACGAGGATCTGCAGAGCCACATTCGCGTAGCCGATCTTTGTATCGAGCGTGCCAAGAACCTCGTCGAAACCGGCAAAGACGTCGTCATCCTCATGGACTCGATCACCCGTCTCGCCCGTGCTCACAACTCCGCTAAGAAGTCCGGACGCACCATGTCAGGCGGTCTCGATATTCGAGCACTAGAGAAACCACGCCAGATTTTCGCCGCCGCCCGTAACACTGAAGAGTCCGGATCGCTCACCATTATCGCATCCGCCCTCATCGAAACTGGCAGCCGCATGGACGAACTCATCTTCCAGGAGTTCAAGGGCACTGGCAACATGGAGATGGTCCTCGATCGCAAGATCGCAGACATGCGCCTCTACCCAGCGATGAACATCGCCACTTCCGGTACCCGCCGAGAAGAACTTCTAATTCCAGAAGACAAACTCGATGGCATCCACTTCTTTCGTCGCGCCCTCGTTCAGCAAAAGCCTGAAGAAGCGACCGAAACGATGCTCACCCGACTTTCAAAAACCGACTCAAATCAGGACCTGCTCGACCTCATCAGCCGTTAAGCGACCGGAAAAGGCAGATCTTTCGATAATAAGCGGCGTCAAACGCGCTTAACGCTTGATCTGCCCCTACCAGTCGCGAGAAAAAGAACGTTCCTCTGCTCGCAGGACTCAACAGCGAGCGCCACACAAGTTCTCATATATCTAATGGATAGCTTCTCCGAACAGTGCCTCGACATGGCTCGCTCCATGCTCAGCCACAATTTGGATTCCATCAATCCTGATGGAACCATCACACCCGTAGAGGGTGAGGAACCTCGTCTCGACGAGTCCGGTCACGCCGCGCTCGCAATCGGCGAGTTCTACCGTGCGACAGGAGAAACCGAGCTCGACGGCAAGGATCTCATCGACCTCGCAGCTCGTTGTATCACAGCGCAAGCATTCCGCGATCCCCCGCAAGAAAACGGACTCGCATACGCAGCGCTCGCCCTCCTCTCTTTCGGTCCATCTAAAGAGCGTAACCCAGTTTGGGAACGCCTCGTCGACGAGACGCGCGAAAACCTCGACCGTCTCCTGCTCAACCGCAGCGACTACAACAACCACTGGCAGTCCTTCAACGTAGCGAAGGCCGTTTGCCGTTTCTCTCTCGGACTTTCCAAGAAGGACGAAACGGGTCGCCTCATCGAACGCTTCCTCTCCCGAATCGAAGAAACGAGCTCCAACGGCTACTTCGACGACGTTGGCGAAGATGGCATCGGCGGTTCATTCTCTCTCTACGGCGTAATGTCCTTCGTTTTCATTCGCCAGGCCCTTCAGCTTCACAGCAACCCAGGCCTCCGCGAGCGTAAGCTTCCATCCCTCCGCACCTTTGCCGAGAAGTACATCAAGCTTCTCCCAGACATGGTTCGCGAAGACGGCCTCGGTTGGACTTGCTCCGACAACGCGGGTGCCTACGGACAGATGCACCTCATCTCGCTCCTCCTCCAAGGGTTCCGTGATGGTTGGGTCCCCGACGACAAGCGTCCAAAGTACTTCGACCTGCTCCGTCGTCTTTTCTACTTCTTCTACGTCACTTACCTCGACCAAGAGCATGGCTACCTCGTCGTTCGCGACGAAGAGCGTACCGCTTGCACCAACCATACCACTCGTATGGCCAACTTCGACGGTGCGCGTTACCTCAGCCAGTGGGCACGTCTCTCCAAGCAGATCGACGCTCCACCAGCCTCTGCGCCAGAGCCATTCAAGTCTGGTTGCCGCTTCGTCATCTTCGATAAGTCGAACAAGAAGGAACAAGGCCTCCTCCTCTACCGCAACGTAGACTCAGGTCTCCAGATGCAGATGCCGCTCATGTCCAACAACGGAAATGGCGGATCCAATTGCCTCACTTTCCCTCACTCACCAGGCGTATTCGATTGGCCAAACAGCCAGCACCTGCCGGTCATGATCCCAGAGCTCACCATCGGTGACGACGTGTTCGTTCCTTCCTTCTACGGAAAGAAGTGCACCACCGGCCTCGGCTTCAAACGCTCCTTCTACTTCCGTTACGAGCAGCCAGAGTGGATCAACACCGAAGAGAAGATCGTTCCCGGTCTCGGTACCGTGAAGGTCAACTGGACGTTTGCCGGTAATCAAATCTCCTGCGAGTTCATCTATACTGTGAAGAATCAGGTCACCCTCGATCGCTTCCGCTACGTACTCGCCATCGGTTCGCCACACTCGCGCTATCGCGTTGAGTCCTCACCGATGCTCGGTGCAGAAGGTCTCCGTTGCTCGATCCAAAAGGATGACTTCCAAGGGACTTGGAAGGAAACCGAAGTGGTCACCAACGATCGCGGTTACCGCAGCAACTACGGCAACCTGCACTACTTGCAAATCCTTGAGCGCGACCATCCACTCATCATGCGCCCTGGTCAAACCTACCGTTTCGCAGCGACCTTCGATCCCGACATCATCGCAGTCGGCGAAGCCGAGTAAGAACGGCAAAATCTTTCCAAAGGGCGGCCTCCAAAAACGGAGCCGCCCTTTTTCATATCTTAATCCTAATCGTCCTCTTCCTCCTAATCAAAGAATCCAGAACGAATAAGAGGGAGAGCAAGAGGATGATTAAGATTCGAACTTGTCCCCAGCCGAGATCCTTTCACTCTGCATCCTTCACCAGTCACCACTTTCCACCGTGTTAGCCAAACGCATCATCCCTTGCCTCGACGTCCACGCCGGCCGCGTCGTCAAAGGCGTTAAGTTCAAAGAGCTCCGCGACGCGGGCGATCCCGTCGAATCCGCGAAGGCCTACGACCAGCAAGGCGCCGACGAGCTCGTCTTCCTCGACATCACCGCCTCCTCCGACGAACGCCAAATCATGCGTGACGTCGTCGAACGCACCGCTTCCGAGTGCTTCATGCCACTCACCGTCGGCGGCGGCCTCCGCACCGTGGAAGACATCCGCAAGATGCTGCACTCCGGAGCCGACAAGGTTTCGCTCAACACCGCAGCCATCAATAATCCGGATCTCATTTTCGACTCCGCCAAAAAGTTCGGCAACCAGTGCATCGTACTCGCAATCGACGCGAAGCGCGACGGCGACTCCTGGCGCGTCTACACCCACGGCGGACGCAACCCCACTCCTCTCGATGCCATCGAGTGGGCCAAGAAAGCGGTCTCCCTCGGAGCTGGCGAAATCCTCCTCACCAGCATGGACGCAGACGGCACTCTCGCCGGTTACGATTGCGAACTCACAAAACGCATTTCCGAATCAGTCGAAGTCCCAGTCATCGCTTCCGGCGGAGCCGGCAATCTCGATCACATGGTGGACGTCCTAAAGGAAGGCAAAGCCTCCGCAGTTCTTGCCGCTTCCATCTTCCACTTCGGCACCTATACCATTCAGCAAGCCAAAGAACACCTCGACGCAGCCGGTCTCCCAGCCCGCCTCTAGTCGAGGCCTAACAGCTTCATTTTCAGCAACGCCGCCTTCACCGAGGGCGGCGTTCTTGTTTGGCACATCGGTTGCTTAACTCCCACCACATGACAGAAACACAAATCCAACTTGTCCAATCCTCCTGGGAAAAATGTATTCCGATCGCCGATACAGCCGCATCTCTCTTTTACTCAAAACTCTTCGAGCTCGATCCATCCTTAAAACCTCTCTTCAAGAGCGACATCAAGGAGCAGGGCAAAAAGCTGATGACCATGATCACGACCGCAGTGCGCGGACTGAGCAACCTTGAGGCAATCGTCGGTGCTGTCCAGGACATGGGGCGTCGACATGCAGGCTACGGAGTAAAGGAAGAACACTACGAAACTGTAGGCAGCGCATTGATATGGACTTTGAAAAAAGGCCTCGGAGACGATTTCGACGAGGCAACGGAAGAAGCTTGGGTCGCAACCTACACCCTACTCGCGTCGACGATGAAAGATGCGGCAGCGGAAGCGGCATAGCTCCCCTTAGGGAATCGATTTTCACACATCTGGCTGGATTTTCCCCAAGGGGTGCAGCCAGATTCTCCCTATTGGCCTTGTGAGAGGCTAAGATTTTACGTCGCGAGAGGCTGAAATACCTTTTTTCGCCGAACTATTTCAGTAGAATGCTCGGCGATGATCTTGGGCCAACTCATCCAAACTGGACGCCACTTCTGCGAATGTCGTTCACATGACTTCATCCCGAAGTCCGAGGATCGATTGGTCGTCATTTCCTACTGCATCCACGATCAGCTTCTCGCCCACTCCTTCGACCACGCTGATTGGGAACTGGAAAAACGTATTCGAGAAAAGCTCCAAGAAATTGAAGCGGTAGCCTACATACTGATTCAACGGATCAATCACCGCTCGCAAACCGAATTCCCTTCTCCCATCGGCCGCAGTCCCATGGACCGTGTCATCCTCACTGCCGCCACCCCACGCGACTTCCTCACGGAAGCCTACTACCTGGAGAAGGCCACATCTGTAGAAGCTTATAGGCTTATTTCCACAAGCCTGTCTGAGAAGAATTCCATCGCCCACGAATCGAATCTCTTCCACTCCCCGGCCAAGCAAACTCGAGAGCCAGTTCATTATCTCTTTCCCGAACTCGCAGAAATCGCTGGATAAGCCGCAAATACGAGCAGTCGGCTAGCCAACAATTCCGTTGCAGAGAGCATCCGTGCTTGGCCTCGTCCAAGCCTACCCTATTAAAGCAAAGCAATGATCAAATTCCTCCATACCCGAATTCGCGTCAGCGACCTGCAAGCCTCCATCGATTTCTACTGCAAGCACTGCGGCTTCCAGATCCACAAAGGCCCAAACACAAGCCCGCAAGGCAACCAGATCGTCCACCTCGAACTACCAGGCAATGAGCATATGCTCGAACTCACCTACTCGCCTGATTTCGAAGTAAAGTTCCCAGAAGACCTCATGCACACCTGTATCGGAGTCGACGACATCAACGCATTCTGCCAAAAACTCGAAGACGACGGCGTCGAAGTCTGGCCCGGCAACTGGAAGGAGAAGGAAGACTTCCGCATGGCTTTCATCACCGATCCAGACGGCTACGAAGTAGAAATCCTACCAAACAACAGGTAGGGCGGCATCGCCGAGGCCGCCGCAACAACCCGATCAGTAGGGCTGTCGCTCGCGACACGCCGCAGAGCCCGGGCCTTAATCCAGAATTTCCAGCAACTCGCCCTCGACGTAGTCGGCGGCGAGTTTTTTTAGCTTCACGCGGCCGCAGCGATTGGCGAGATCGAGTCCCTCTTCCAATC
This sequence comes from Pelagicoccus mobilis, assembly GCF_016595505.1. Lineage (GTDB taxonomy): Bacteria > Verrucomicrobiota > Verrucomicrobiia > Opitutales > Opitutaceae > Pelagicoccus > Pelagicoccus mobilis. The sequence continues at coordinate 20,464 of NZ_JAENIL010000065.1, forward strand.
CCTCCTTGGGCACCACAACCCGAATGTAGTTGTCCGTGTAGGACGGCCAACTATCCGGCTTCGGGTTTTCGAAAAGCACACGCATCTCCTGGCCAAGGTGCTCTTCGTAAAAGTCGTATCGCTTTTTTGAAGACAATCGACGCAGGTAGGCGCTCCTCCTAGCCCGTTCGGGAATCGGCACCTGATCCTCACGTCGAGCCGCGACCGTTCCTTTCCGTTCAGAGTAGCTAAACACATGGCAGAAGTTGAACGGATTCTCCAAGAAAACGCGGCAGGTCTCCTGAAACTCCTCTTCTGTTTCACCTGAAAAGCCGACCATGATGTCAGAACCGATGTATGCGTGCGGCACGCTCTCATGAGCGAGATGAAGAAAATCCAAGTATTCAGAAATAGTATACTTACGACGCATTTCCTTCAGAACCTTATCGCAACCGCTCTGCAGCGGAATGTGAAAAAACGGCAGCAACGCGTGCTGCGGATCATTCATCAAAGCGAATAGCTCGGTCGGGATAGTAGTCGGTTCGATGCTGCTGATACGGATTCGATCAATCCCGGGGATTGCATTGAGGCCCTCTAGGACTTTCAGCAGGTCACCATCTTTCGTTTCGTAAGTACCGATGTTTACTCCCGTAATTACAATCTCGCGAATTCCCTGCTCTGCTTTCTGGCGGGCCTCTTGCAAGAGGTTTTCCATATCGCGAGCACGAGCCGCTCCTCGAGCAAACGGGATGATGCAAAAGCTGCACACGAAACTGCAGCCATCTTGGATCTTGAGGTTTGCACGCTGGTTGAATGGGATATCTCCGAAATTATGGATGGTGAAATCGTCCTGCGAAATCTTCTCCCGAACGATGATCGGCTTCTCGTTCTTCTCCTGCCCGATGTAGTCGATGACGCTCATCTTCTCCTGATTTCCAATAATCAGGTCCACGCCTCCGATTTCCGCGATTTCCTTCGACCCCATCTGGGAGTAGCAACCAATCACAGCAGTGTAGGCTTCGGGGTTCTTGCGAACGAACTGGCGAATCGTCTGGCGACATTTTGAGTCTGCCAGATTCGTTACAGTGCACGTGTTGATGATCCCAAGGTCAGCTTGCTCTCCAAAAGGCACGATCTCATAGCCACGCTCCTGCAAGCCCTGCTGAATCAGCAAGGTCTCAGACTGATTCAACCGACAGCCCAGCGTATGTAGCGATGCCCTTTTCTTCTGCGCCTTATCCATCCTAAAACCGGCAAGCCATAACCCCTCCCTCCCAGATGTCATGCAAAATCTCCCTCTCCCCCGCACCCGTCCCAACTCTGCGCAGTTTCATGTCGAACGTTCGACATGAAACTGCGCAGCTCCTTCTTCGGAAAAGGAAGCAGCCCTTCATTCGGGGTATTTTGAACTCGCCCCGACGACGCATCCGACTTCCCTCAGAGCTACGAAGTCCCAAACCATGCTCGCAGAACCGCTCGACAACCCAGCCAAGAAGCCGTCTCACACGATGCTCCCCAAGTGGGAGATACGAGGCAGCGACTTTGCCATCTTCGTAGCATTCCTCTTCTCTAGCATGGGCTTGGTCTCCCTCATTTTTCAAAATGTCGCGGCCAAATTCCTCGTAACCGATCCAGATGCCCCGATGCCCCTCCTCGTCTCCCTTTCGGCGAATCTCGGGATGCAGTTCGGCATGCTAGCATCCTTTCTGGTGTTTCGTAAGATAATTCAGCATCAGGACTTTACTCCTCCACCTCATCGGAGGTACTCGCCTACAAAATCGATGCAGGTCGGGCTGAAGTGGCTGATAATGGCCTATCCAATCATGATCGGGATAAACCTCCTTTCCCGCACGATCCTCAACCTGCTCGGATTCGAACAAGTCATCCAAGACCCAATCCGAATGGTCCAGGAGGGAGGAACCACTTTCGAACTCTTCGCCATGTATGCGATGATCGTGGCTGTCGCTCCCATCTGCGAAGAAGTCGCTTTCCGAGGAGGCATCTTTCGCTACCTGCATCATCGCGTGCCTCTTTATGCCTCCCTCGGTCTTTCCGCCTTCTTTTTCGCGCTTCTCCACGCAAACCTCTATTCCTTCGCCCCGCTCATGACCATCGGAGTCATGCTCGCATTGGCTTACCGGGAGTCCGGCTCGCTCATCTCCTGCTTCACTTTCCACGCCGCATTCAACTCGATCAACCTCGCCCTGATCCTCCTTTTTCCGGAGATGTCATGAATCCCTTTTCTGCAGACCCGTCCCTGGCAATCGGGAGCCTTGGCGAATCCGCATTGATCGAGAAACTCCGAACCTGGCTTGGAGCAAGCTCGCCCACCTCTCCATTCGGCATAGGAGACGACTGCGCCGTTCTCCCGTCAGTCACTCCAAATTCCCAACAGCTTGTAACCGCCGACCCGATTATCTACGGCAAACACTTCGACGACTCGGTCGGGCCCGAACAAGCTGCGGCCAAGCTGCTCCGTCGCAACCTCAGCGATATTGCTGCGATGGGAGGACGCCCCACTCATGCGGTCATCGCGCTCGCACTTTCGTCAAACGTATCCATTTCTTGGATCGAGTCCTTCTACAAAGGCTTAGCTCTCGAGGCGGAACAGTTTTCAGTATCCATCGTCGGAGGCGACGTTTCCAGTGCCGACGGTTTTCTGGGAGCCTTCCTAACACTTTATGGTGAAACCTTGCCACAACCCCGTCCTTTGCTCCGAAAAAACGCCACACCGGAAAGCCCGATTTTCGTCACAGGAGAACTCGGTGGCACTCGCATAAAAAAGCACTACTCATTCACCCCTCGTTTAGCGGAAGGCCAATGGCTCGCCCAGTCCGGAGTGTGTACGAGCTGTTCCGATCTTAGTGATGGGCTTGGCAAAGATTTCGCCAATATCACTCCCGATGGCCTAGTCTGCGTGATTGATTGCGAAAAAGTCCCCGTGGCAACAGACGCCGAATCGATCTCGAAGGAATCGCAACATTCACCTCTGTATCACGCATTCAACGACGGAGAAGACTTCGAACTCATCTTCACTCTTTCACCCGATACCAATCTTGACGCTTTCAAATTGGACTGGGAGGCAAATTTTGACACGCCTCTTTCCCAAATAGGCGTCCTCAGAGAGGGAGAATCAGGCCTCATCCTCGCAAACGAGCCATCTAACTTTTCAGCCACCGGCTATGAGCATCTTAGATAAGCTAAAATCCGGAATAACAACCTCATCACCAGAGGAGACATACAGCGTCGCCAAGGAGCTTGCCCACGTTCTGGGCGACGAGGCCGTTCTCACCCTAGAAGGCGATCTCGGGGCTGGAAAAACAACCTTCGTCAAAGGTCTCGCCCAAGCGTGGAGTATTCAAGAAGCCGTTACGAGTCCAACATTCAACATCTACAATCTCTATCAAGGTGACCGCCAGCTCGCCCATATGGATGCCTACCGATTGGAAGAGTCACCCGAGATCTGGGACGAGCTCATGCTGGAAGAACTCATCTACCCTCCCTTCTGTCTCGCCATAGAGTGGCCTAGCAAACTCCCTTTCATCCCCTGGCCCATCACTCACAATCTACACCTGACAGCAAAGGGTGAAAAGCGAACGATTACGCTCGAAAATGAATAAATGGGACAAAATTTTCGGATCAGAAGACTTCGCCTACGGCACAGATCCTAACGACTTCCTCGCAGAAAACGCTCACCTGATTCCGCAAGGCAAGGTTCTCTGTCTCGCGGATGGCGAAGGACGAAACGGTGTACACCTCGCGAGCCTCGGTCATCAAGTCATATCGCTAGATTCCTCGGAAGTCGGCCTTGCCAAAGCGACAAAGCTCGCCGAGCAAAGAGGACTTGAGATCGAACCGTTGCTGCAAGATCTCTCGGACTACCGCTTCCCCGTGAACGAGTTTTCAGGCGTTGTATCCATTTTTTGCCACCTCCCTCCGCTCCTTCGAAACCAAGTCTACAGCCAAGTCGCTCAATCCCTCAAACCAGGAGGCGTTCTCCTAGTCGAAGCCTACACGCCAGCCCAACTTAAAAACGACACCGGTGGCCCGCCTATCGAAGAACTTCTAGCCAGTCTCGAATCGTTGCTTCCAGAGCTGAAGGACCTCGACATCAAACTCGGCCACGAGATCGAGCGTGACGTTGTCGAAGGCCGCCTTCACACAGGGAAGGCTTCGGTCGTTCAGATCATCGCGACCAAGAAATAGGCAAACGGGCTCCTCGCAGCAAAAAGCTCACACTAGTCCTCAATACACACCCGCAAGAAAAGGTTTGGCAGCTTCTCCTCATCGATAGCGAGTCCCTGCTTAACCTCTCGAAGCCCATCGAGACCGACCGTGACTTCCGAGATGATTTCGCTCAGCGAGATCGTTTGCCAAGAGTCTTCGAGCAAGTCCGAAGACCAATCCAAAATATACTGCACGTTCACGTGTCCACGTAGAGAAACAACTGTCGGCACACCGCCTACCAGTTCCATTCTAGGCATCGGAGCAAGGTCATCCGCGTCGCTGGGATCACTCCCGAAAGCGTACTCGAACAGATTGGCCTGCCCGTCGCCGTCGTCGTCACCAGTCGCTCCTGACAACAGTGGCGACGCCTCTTGAAACAGGGCAAAGCTCTGGCCAAACAAGGGAACCAAGACCGTGTCAGCATGGATCTGCGAAGACCAGTTGAGCTCGTCTCTTTCAAAGAGCTCAAACTTGCCACCATCATCCCAAATAACAGGCGTAATTCCATGCTCGATACACGCGTTAGAGTAGTACTCCGCATGCCGGATCCGGTCTAGCTCGTTGCCCAGACCGCTATTTTGAGCCCCCCATTCTCCCATCACGACCGCACGGCCTTTCCCAACGATCACAGTCTCGTGGATCGAATCAAAAAGGTTGTCGAGAGCCTGCTTGTCAGCATCCGTCCCCCAATCCGCATCTTGATCCGTCAGGCAAAACAGGTAGGGCGAATAGGCGTGAATCGAAACAATAATATTGGGGTCATCGTTTGGAGCTTCCCAATCACTCATCGCTTTGCCATCCGCGCTCGCCGCATGAGTCGGGGCCAGGATAATGCGAGCCGTATTGTTCCCGCCTGTCGCTCGAATCGCATCGACACACGCTTTGTTAGCTCTGTTCACACAGTCACGCGTTTCAGCAGTGCCACCACTCCATTCACCCCAGTCGCCTCCCCCGCCTTCAACGCGAGGTTCGTTAAGGGTCTCGAAAATCAGTCGGTCTCCGTAATTTTTGAAATGATCCGCAATCTGCGTCCAAACCTTCCCGAGCTGGTCGTTAGTCGCATCTATATTTTCATAGTTTGGGATTATCCAATGCCCATCGTGGTGAGTGTTGAGAATGACGTAGGCCCCGTTGTCCAAGCCCCAATTGACGATCTCCTCCACCCGCTGGAGATAAGCAGATTCAATCACATAGTCGGGCCCCTCTCCCATGTTGAACTCCCAAGTCACCGGGACGCGAAGGGTCGTGAATCCTGCAGAGAGAATGCCGTCGACAATCTCCTCGGTCGTATTCGGATTTCCCCAGTAGGTCTTGTTGACGTGCCGGACATCCATCGCATTGCCGAGGTTTATTCCAATCCCCATCTCCTCAACAACCTCTTGGGGAGTTAGGCCACGCATGGGTTCCGGGGACACGGGTCCCATAGCGGCGACAATCGCAGTTGCCGATAAGCCAAATACGACGGAAAGAGCACAGAAAGAGAATCGCATTTCAGTATTCTACGGATTTCAGGGTGGTTTTTACGGGGTGCTGAATGAGCTGCCAGGCGCTTCGCTCATTCGATCGACTGCTCGGCTTCAAGCGTTACACAGTCGCTTAACTCACTTGAAATCGAACGACTGAAAACTCTCTCAAAAGAATAGCCCCCAGATCGTACCCACCATCAGAGTTCCGAGACCACACACGAAAAACGGCCGCCCATCCAGGCGACCGTTATTAAATGAGCTTTCGTAAAATCGCTTACCTTACTCCAAACCGATAGACCGTCTTCGACTTGAAAACTTCGCCCGGGCGAAGCGTCGTGGCCGGGAAATGTCCCTTGTTTGGCGAATCAGGGAAGTGCTGGGTTTCCAAGCAAAAGCCTTCGCGCTTGTTGTAAACCTTGCCGCCCTTGCCGGTAAGCGAACCGTCGAGGAAATTGCCCCCATAAAACTGAACGCCTGGCTCCGTTGTGAAGCACTTCATTTCGCGTCCAGAAACCGGATCATACGCAATCGCAGCCAAACCGAGTTCACCGTACTGCTTGTCCAAAATCCAGTTGTGGTCGTAGCCCCCAAGACGGCTGATGTAAGACTCCTCGGAATCGATAGTCTCACCGTATACCCGAGCCTCGCGGAAGTCCATGTCGGACCCTTCCACACTAAGGATCTCACCAGTCGGGATGCCACCATCGTCCGTTGGCGTGTAGAAAGCAGCGTTGATCAACATCTCGTGATTGGTCGGAGACGCTCCGTCATGTCCCGCTAGATTGAAATACGCGTGGTTGGTCGGGTTGAAAACTGTCGGCTTATCGGTCACCGCCTCGTACTCAATCACCCATTCGTTATCATCAGTAAGCTTGTAAACGACCGTACAGTCCAGCTTCCCTGGATAACCTTCTTCACCATCCACACTCGTGTAGCTGAGCTTCACGCCAGTGTATCCATCTCCGGATACTTCTTCAGCAGTCCACTCTACTTTGTCGAATCCGACTTTACCGCCATGCAAATGGTCCGCCTCGCCGCTGTTGGTGTAAAGACCGCCGATCTCCTTACCATCAAGAGGAAATTTGCAGCCACCGATCCGGTTTCCATAGCGGCCGATGAGCGCGCCGAAATAAGCGTCATTGTGATCCACATACTCATCGATCGTATCGAAACCGAGCGTGATATCGGCCATTTTTCCATCACGATCCGGCACGTGGATTTCAGATACGATCCCGCCAAAATTTGTCAGCTTCAGCTTCAGGCCGTTTTTATTTTCGAGTGTGTAGAACTCCATAAGAAGATTTCGGGAAGTGTATAACGATTTAGAATACGATTGGCGGAAACGAATTCCGCCACGCTCCGCATTCTAAGAGACTCCCCCGGGAAGCAAGCCCCAAGTACACACTCAACCCTGCTGGCCTAGCATCTTGCCAAATACCATCCGGCCACCGCTTGTCGGAATAATACTGTCCACTTCGAGCAAAACCGTAGCCCCCACCAGATCAGCCGCTCCGTTTACGACCACCATCGAGCCATCCTCCAGATAGCCAACTCCCTGACTGTCCTCACGGCCCGTTTTGACAAGTTTCACGGTCACAGCCTGTCCAACTGTAACCTCCTGAGTCAGCGCCTTCGCCACACCCAACATGTCGACATACGCCACTCCTTCCTGTTTCGCTCGGATAGCGAGCGACTCGCTGGCCGTCAACAAACGCCCCTTCAAGCTACGTGCAATAAACAGCATCTTGTCCTCACGGCCCTGTCCAGGCTTCAGCTCAGACTCGTGCATCCGCACCTCAAGGTGCTCGAGCCCACGCAGCTCCGACAAGGTCGCCAAGCCGCGTTTGCCTCGGTTTCGCTCCTCCTCCACCGCCGAGTGAGTCAACTCGTTGAGCTCATCCACCACGAATTTCGGAACGAAAAGGATATCCACCAGCAAGCGAGCCGAGGCCAACTTCGCCACTCGCCCGTCAACCAAAGCCGAATCATCAAGCACCGCTTGCGGAGTTTCCACCTGCTGCGGGTCGAACCTCACATAAGGGATCACCAGATTGAACTCATCCTTGCCTCTCAAAGCGATTATCGCCCCCAAATAGGTCACCGCCACAAACACTCCCACTCGAGAGATGTAGATCACCTGAGGATCGCCTCCCTCGAACAAAGGAGAAATCGAAATCAGATGGGCCGCAAAAATCCCGGCCAGCAGACCGAAAGTCAAAGCCGACAAGCCCCTCAGAGAGAAGCCCTTAAGCAGCATATCAACAAGGATCAGCAAACAGCCGATCAGCACCGCGATCCCCATGCAAAGCCAGACCTTGCCGAGATCAGGGTAGACGTACCAAACGCCATAGCCTCCCAAAGCGCAAAACGCTATGAGGATGGCGCGAAAGATAACAATAGATTGGTTCATGATAACGAGTCGTTGCGGCCCGGGAAATAATGGGAGGGCCTCAGGGTGATAAATTACCCCTTTTCACTGATGAAGAACCGCGAACGGTCCCCTCTCTCTATCGACTCGGAACCACCCCAATCAACCGGAAAAAACCTTGTACGCCAACGCGATCATCGGCCCCACGATGAACGCCGCCATCACCCAATAAATTATTCGCTTGGCGCGCTTCGCCTCTTCACTGTTTTCTTCCGGCTCTTCCATACTTCGATTTCTCGCCAAAACGCTAGCGGACACGCCTTTCCAGTAAAGGTCCAATCCCTCCGAGAAACCTTCGAATCCTCCCTTTCCAGACCTTATTTCCTAACGTGTTTCAAACCATCACCATCGTCGCCCCCGGACTCCTCGGAGCCTCTCTCGGCATCGCCGCCAGCGAGAAGGGCCTCGCCCAAAACGTCTCCGTATGGGCTCGCCGCCAAGAATCGGTCGACGCCCTTGCCTCCAAAACGTGGTGCACCCACGCTAGCACAGACCTCGCGGAAGCCTGCCGCGACGCCGACCTCATCGTGCTCTGTTCGCCTGTAAACAGCATCATCACACTTTCCCAACAACTCGCCTCATTCGTGACTGGCAACCCCATCGTGACCGACGTCGGCAGCGTCAAAGCGGACATCGTCCAGCAATGCGAGACCGCCCTCGCCGGCAAAGCCCGCTTCATCGGCTCCCACCCCATGGCCGGCTCCGAAAAGACCGGCATGGACAACGCAACCGCCTCCCTCTTCGACGACCGCTCCTGCTTCGTCACCCCAAATTCCGATTCCGATCCCGAGGCCCTCAGCAAGACGGTCGCCTTTTGGCAAGCCCTTGGCTCCACCGTCTTTCAAGAATCCCCCGAAAAGCACGACCAAATAGTAGCTCAAGTCAGCCACCTACCCCACCTTCTCGCCTCCTCCCTCGCCGCATTTCTTGGCGACCACTGTCCAACCGCCGCCCAACACTGCGGCAACGGCCTCTGCGACACCACCCGAGTCGCCTCAGGCAGTCCCGAACTCTGGCGCGAGATAGTCGCCCAAAACCGTCCCCAAGTTCTCAGAGCGTTGCGCGACTACCAAAACCACCTGCAAACCCTAACCACCGCAATCGCCAACCAAGACGATAACGCGCTCCTGCAAGAGCTCGCCAACGGCAAAACCTTCCGAGACCAACTCTAAGGTAGGGCTCGACCGCCGGGCGAGCCGCCTCAACCTCCCTTCTCCTTTCCAGTGCAAGACCCACATCCAGTCCCCCCTTTCACAAAGCCCGTCAAAGGCAGCGTCACCGTCCCAGGCTCCAAAAGCATCACCAATCGAGCCCTCATCATCGCCGCCCTCGCCGACGGCGAAACCCTCCTCGAAAACTGCCTCTTCAGCGAGGACACCGAGATCATGGTCAAAGCCCTGCAAGACCTAGGCTTCGACGTTCGCCCAACCCCCGCAGACAAGACCATTCGCATCACCGGCCTCGGCGGCGACATCCCCAACAAAAAGGCAGACCTCTTCGTAGGAAATTCCGGCACCTCCGCCCGCTTCCTCACCGCATTCCTCTGCCTCGGCGAAGGCGGCGACTACACCCTCGACGGCGTGCCGCAAATGCGCAAACGCCCCATCGCCGACCTCGCCGAAACGCTCAACCAGCTAGGAGCCAACATCGAAACCACCGACGGCTTCGCTCCCCTTCGCATCCGCACCAACGGACTCGAAGGCGGAAAAGCCACTATCGACGCCACCGCCTCCAGCCAATTCGTTTCCGCCCTCGTCATGGCGGCTCCCTACGCCAAGCAAGGCATCCAGATCGAGATGGCCAACACCTCGGTACGCCGCGGCTACATCGACATGACCCTCGAAATGCTCAAGCAATTCGGCGTCCCCAAGTCATCCCTTTCAGCAAGCGATTCAGGATACAACATCCAGAACTACACTCCCTACCAATCCAAGCCCGACGGCTACCTAGTCGAAGGCGACGCCTCCGCCGCCAGCTATTTCTTCGCTCTGCCAGTCGTTGTCACCGGCCAATTAGAAATACACGGCGTCACCAAAGAATCCCTACAGGGCGACATCGAGTTCTCAACCCGAGCCGAAGAAGCCGGAGCCTACATTGTCTGGGACGAGCGATCCGCCACCGTCCACTACGAGCCCGGAGCGCAACCCGAATCCCTCGAAGGCAGCTTCTACCCATACTCCGACACCTTCCTCACCGCTGCCGCCATCGCCCCAATCCTTCACGGAACCACCCGCATCGAAGGCATCGCCCACACGCGACACCAAGAGTGCGATCGCATCGCCGCCATGGCCGACGGACTACAACGCCTCGGCCAGTCCGTCGAAGAAACAGAAGGCTCTCTCACCATAACCCCGCAGCCTCTCAAACCCGCCAGCGTCGCCACCTACCACGACCACCGAGTCGCCATGAGCTTCGGTATCCTCGGCTGCTACGACGCGTTCGGCAACGGCCAACCCTGGCTGCAAGTCGAAGACCCAACCTGCTGCAAAAAAACCTTCCCCGACTTCTTCGAAGTATTGGAAAAACTAAGACAGGACTCCCTCCGTAGCGCGGTGCTTTAGCCCGCGTATCTCGAC
>NZ_JAENIL010000066.1 GCF_016595505.1 Pelagicoccus mobilis
CACGCTCCCACAAATCATAAACTTACTTACCGAAACGCTTAACCACCGCTTCGACAAGGCTATCCAAACTCGCTTCTTTCGCCTCTAGGTCAACCGGCATCCCGATTTGCTGCATTGTGGCAGAGGTGATCGGTCCAATACTGATCGTTTTTGGACGCACCGCCTCACCCGCAAGCTGCAGGTGTTTGGCTTGATCGATAAACGAACGAACACCGGACGAGCTGGTGAAGAGAATTCCATCCGCTCCTTGATCACGGAACATCTTGGCAGCCGGGTTTTCGCTCAAATCAGTCTGCTCTGTCTTGTAGACCTCGAAGCGGTCAACAATCGCGCGGGCCTCTTCAAGCTTATCGAGAAGAACATCTCGACCGAGGTTTCCAGCGACTACCAGGACCTTCGCGCTGTCCAAGCTATCGGTCGCCACCAACGCCTCCGCCAGGCTCTCGGCATTCGCCTGCTCCGGGATCAGGTCCGTCGTCACGTAATATTTCTTAATCTCCTTAGCGGTCGATTTGCCAACCGCCGCGATGCGCAAGAACCCAAGCGAACGAATGTCTTCAAATTTCTTGAAGAAAGCCTCAAAGAAATACCGAACCCCGTTCGGGCTCGAAAACACGACCCAGTCATAGGAAGCGATCTCAGAAAAAACATCCTCCGCCGTCTGCGGCTCCACGTTTCCGGTAATGGAAATAAGAGGCAGGCCAATCACTTCCGCTCCCAGCTTCTCCAGCATCGAGCTCAACTCGCTCGCCTGCCCTTGGCTACGCGTCACAACCAGCTTACGCCCCTGCAGCGGCTTCTTTTCAAACCATGACAAATCTTCGCTCATAGCAGCAGTCTCTCCTACAATAATGATGGCCGGAGCCTTTAACTTAAAAGATTTCGCGACCTCAGAAATCGTACTCAGGTTTCCACGACACACCCGCTGATGCCCCATCGTCGCCCATTCCACGCAAGCAACCGGGGTTTCTTCAGAAAAACCACTTTCAACCAGACGGGAAGCAATCCGGTCCAAGTTCCCGACTCCCATGTAGACGCAAATCGTGGAGTTTTCCTTGGGCAGATTCTCCCACTCAACCGTCGTATCCAGTTTTTCCGGATCCTCGTGGCCGGTTACGAACACGAGCGTCGCGTTCGTATTTCGGTGAGTCAGCGGAATTCCGCTGAAGGCCGAAGCCCCCATCGCCGAAGTAATTCCGGGGATCACCTCAAACTCAATCCCAGCGTCAGCGAGAGCCTGAGCCTCCTCGCCCCCACGGCCAAACATAAACGGGTCTCCTCCCTTCAAACGGACAACACGCTTTCCCTCATTGGCCTTAGCAAGTAGGATCTCTTGAATCTCTTCCTGCTTTTTCGAGTGGAACCCCTTGCGTTTGCCAACGCAGATTTGCTCGCAATCCGCGGGCAAAATGTGAGTGAACGCCGGATGGACAAGGTAATCGTAAACCAAGACCTCCGCAGTCTCGATCAAACGTTTGGCTCGCACGGTGAGGAGCTCGGGATTGCCCGGCCCCGCCCCTACGAGATAGACGATTCCTTTAGGCATCTTTCAGTTCCAGCTGCTCGATCAGATTCTTGGCGAGCATCTGATAGTGGCTAGCCACGTATTCCTGCGGAAGCTCCTTTGTCTCCTTGCCGCATTGCTTGTGGTAGATGCGGAGCTTGCCATCGACATAATTCACCGCGAACGCGACCTGACAACCTCCACCCAATTCTTCCAGAAAGGCTCGTTCGAGATTCACGGCAATCGCCGTCTCCTCATCCAAGTGAGCACGGAACGTATCCACGTCTTCCTCACGGCATTGGATAGCGACCGCCGCCTGTCCCACCGCAGGGACACATTCGTCAAGGGTGAGCGTGCGGAACGTCACTCCTTCCCAGGATTCTATTCCGAGACGATTCAAACCAGCCGAAGCCAGCACTGTCGCATCCGCATCACCTCGAGCGATCTTGTTGAGACGCGTATCCACATTTCCACGAATCTCAGTAAACTCAGCTTGCGGAAAAAGATAACGCAACTGGATCCGGCGACGCGGACTCCCCGTCGCAATCAGCTTAGGCTCTTCGACGCCTTCGCGCACCACCAAGACATCCTCGCAAGTCTGACGCGGCAGAAATCCAGCAAGAGCCAAACCTGCAGGCATTTCCGAAGGCAGGTCCTTCGCGCTATGCACCGCGAAATCCGCTCGCTTCTCCAAGAGGGCGTCTTCGAGCTCTTTGGTAAAGAGTCCTTTGCCACCTTGCTTTTCTAGCGACCACTCTTGGCGTTTGTCTCCAGTAGTCACCATCTTCTCGATACGGAAAATGGAATCTGGCATTCCGCGTTCGAAAAGCTCTTTGGCGAGATGGGTCTGAGCCATCGCCAAAGGGCTTTTACGTGTCGCGATGACGTACTCCCGAGCGGGCTTGATCATCTTAAAAAATACGGGAGCTAAAAGCGAAGCCGCAGCTTAGCGCTCCATAGCGAGGTTACCAGTACGACCGAGCTCGATGATACCGAAATCCTTCACGAGGTTGAGGAACGCAGTGATCTTGCCTTCATCACCTGTGATCTCAGCAACCACATCGTCGTGATTCACGCTGATAATCTTGGCACGGAAGAGCTCACAGATCTGGATGATTTCAGAGCGGTTCTTCGAATCCGTCTGCAACTTTACCATAACAAGCTCGCGAGAGACAGCCTGCCCACGCTTGAAGTCGTGCACCTCAACCACATTGATCAGCTTCTTGAGCTGCTTTGTGATCTGGTCGAGCACAGCGTCGTCACCACGCACCACAGCAGTCACACGGGAAAGCTCAGGATCGTGGGTCGGAGCCACGTTGAGGGTGTCGATGTTGAAACCGCGGCCGCTAAAGAGGCCGGCGATTCGCGCGAGGACGCCGAATTTGTTTTCTACGAGGACGGAGATGGTGTGTCTCATGACAGATGGATTTTGGAAAAAGGGCGCCTTCTTAGCCGAGCGGTTCCTCTCATGCAAGGAGCATGTTTCCCCGATCCGAAATTTCCTCAAATTTTGCCTTGCCAAGGGGCGCGAGCAGATTCTTATTTGCGGCCTTTCCCATCGGACGGGTAGCTCAGTTGGTTAGAGCAACTGGTTTACACCCAGTAGGTCGGGGGTTCGAGTCCCTTCCCGTCCACCATCCACTGCATAAAGCTCTGGATGGCACGCCGCTTAGTAATAGCAATAGGAGCGTTCCAAGGGACGAGATACCCAAACGGGTTCGACGGAGCGAAGCGAAGATGGGCAAACTGAAGGTTTGGGGCGAAGCCCTGAGCGCAGCGAATCAGTCCCTTCCCGTCCACCATCCACCGCTTAGCGGAGGATTCGCAAAATCGCCTCAGGCGAGTCAGCGACTTGAAACGATTAAGCTGTCAGCTTAAGTTCTGCTTGAAAGAGCTTCGGCATTCGAACATGCCCACATAGGTTAATCACCCCCCATGTCGCAAAGCGTCCCACCAAAGCCAGATCCAATCCCTATCACACCCTGGAAAAAAGGGATGCTGCTAGGAGTGGGAGCCCTTTTTCTAGGCACGCTTTTCGAATACTACCGCGGAGGGATCAACGAAACAGGCGGATGGCTATGGCCCATGCTATTCATCCCCCTCATCCTCTACTTGCTCGGAATCGTCTACGGCGATGTACCAGCTCGCTACTATGACCTGAAGGTCCTCAAGCCCTTCCCCGTCCCTTTCGCCCGCCAATTCGATCGCTGCGTCTTGGCTATTATCGTTCTCTACACCGGACTCTTCCTAAACATACTGCTATTGGCCGTATCGCTTCTGATTGGAGCGAAGCTGCTCCTCACCGTGTTCTACGTGCTCTACATGGTGCTCATGCTTGCCGAGTTGCCCAACTCCCTCCGCATTTTCCGCTTCATTCAGCACGTCAATACCGTGCAATACGTTTCAGTCATCCACCCAAACACCTTCAAGAAAGCGATCGCCTACTACTCTCCAGAGCAGGACAAACTCTGCGGCGAAGAGCTCCGCAAGCATCTGAAGGAACTCTTCGATAACATCTCTCGTGAAGCCAAGGAGCTCGTCATCGAAGCCTCCCCCCTTACCCGCGACCAGCAAATCGCCCTCAACCTCGCTGTACGCGCCGGCGAATCGATTCGACGCAGCCGCATCGCCAACAAGGACCACGAGTGCGAACGTCTCCGAGCCAACATCTTCGTCCTCGAAGCCCTCGAATCCCACGCCGGTCTCGAGCTCCCACAAGATATCCGACTGCTCCGAGATCGCGTCAAAGGCATCGAAGCGACGACAGAAGAGCCTAGAGCTAAGCAGGCGTAAAGCCTAGTTCGAACCGCTTGGCAGTAGCCATCACCCCCAAACAGGCACCTACCCTCCCTTTGGAAGTCGAAAACCACCGGCGGCTACCTTCGAAGAGTCCCGCATACACTCAAACGTGGCTTTCGCCGAAAGAGGGGCAGCCTGCCCTGCTCCTCAGTCACGTGCCGCACTCGGAAGAACAGAGGGTAAAACACAAAAAAACCGGCCTCCCATTTCGGGAAGGCCGGCTAGAAAGGAATAAACCGTTTGGCTTAAACTAGAGGGCGGAGTCGCCAGCTTCGTCAGTACGGATACGGATCGCTTCTTCGAGAGGTACCACGAAGACCTTGCCGTCGCCGATCTTGCCAGTCTTGGCAGACTTAACGATAGCTTCCGCAGCCTTAGAGACGACATCGTCTGGAACAGCGATCTCGATCTTAACCTTTGGAAGGAAGTCCACTGTATACTCGCTGCCGCGGTAGATTTCAGTGTGACCCTTTTGGCGTCCGAAACCCTTTACCTCAGTAACGGTCATGCCTTCGATGCCGATTTCCGAGAGAGCTTCCTTAACCTCTTCCAACTTGAAGGGCTTGATAATGGCTACAACTAATTTCATAGGGAAATAACTTTGAGGGTTAGGTGTTTAGTACGGATTGAGTTACTTTATGCAAGTAAATGTCCTTCTTAACCTTACATGACTCCCTTAGCGGGAAGTGATGGAGAAGTCTGGATAGGCTTCCTGACCATGCTCCCCGATGTCGAGACCTTCGAATTCTTCCTCTTCGGAAACGCGCACTCCCATCACAAGCTTGATGATGAAGAAGAGAGCGAAGGAGAAGATGAAGGCGAAAGCGTATACACCGATCACACCGATGAGCTGTGAGGAGAAGCTTGCACCGCCGAAGAAAGCAACTGCGAGCGTACCCCAGATACCAACTACACCGTGAACAGAGATCGCACCGACTGGATCGTCGATCTTGATCTTGTCGAAGAAGAGGATGGAGAAAACAACGATCACACCGCCGATTGCACCCATGATGATGGAATCGAAAGCGGAAACTGAGTCAGCACCAGCTGTGATACTTACGAGACCAGCCAAGAGACCATTGAGGGCCATGGAGAGGTCTGGCTTCTTGAGAACAACCCAAGAGATGATGATGGAAGAGATACCACCGGCTGCAGCTGCGAGCGCTGTAGTTGTGAATACGAGACCGAGTGGACCTGGGTTCGCAGAGAGAACAGAACCACCGTTGAATCCGAACCATCCGAAGAAGAGGAGGAATACACCAACTGCTGCGAGAGGCATGCTGTGACCGAGGATTGGCTTGATCTTGCCATCCTTGGTGTACTTGCCCTTACGAGGGCCGAGGATCATAACAGCTGCGAGCGCTGCTGCACCACCGAAGCCGTGTACTACTGTTGAACCAGCGAAGTCGTAGAAAGCTGCGTCGCCACCACCGAGAGTGGAGAGCCAGCCGCCACCCCAGTGCCAAGAACCAGCGATGGTGTAACCGAAGGCAACGAGGATTGTGGAGTAAACCATGAAAGAGGTGAGCTTAACGCGCTCAGCAACCGCACCAGATACGATTGTTGCCGCAGTCGCCGCGAACATCGCCTGGAAGATGAAGTCACCGTAACCAGTCATCGCGAGGCCGAGACCACCGTAACCGAAGGTGTCAGCGCCGTCAGCGTTGAGGTCGCCGATTGGGCCGTTGATTCCGAGCCAACCTGGGATCTGCCACGAATCGATCGGGTAGTGAGTGTTGAAACCGAGCAGAGCGTAAGTGATCAGACCGATTGAGATGATCCAAACGTTCTTAAAGAGGATGTTTACGGTGTTCTTGGACTGAGTCAGACCAGCTTCAAGAGTCGCGAAGCCGAGGTGCATGATGAAGACCATGGCCGCAGCGATCACTGTCCAAAGCATGGACACTGTGAAGAAGTCGAAGGCGTATGCGTACTCGCCTTGGGCTTCAATAAGCGCGTCGTAGTCGGCCTTGTAGTCGTCAGCGAATACCGAGGCGCTATCTAGACCTGCCATCGCAACCAGCGCGAAGAGCAAGATTCCAGGTGTTAAACGAAGGAGGTTTTTCATTAGGATCTATCAGTTGTTATTCAGGAATTGACGCTGCTTCATGCAGATCAACGACCGGGCGGCATTCAGCAACCAGCATGCCAATGAGTAACTTTCTCAAAGAAATCATTGGCTCCCCTCTAGAGATCCATGAAAAAAATTTGTGGTTAGCAGTGATCTAGGTAGATCTCGCTATCTCACGGCCGCTGCCCCTGCGCTCAAATGTAACCGAGCACAAAAAAGAGCCGCTCGATTTTGAGCGGCCCTCTCGGAAATAGATTTTAATGAAGAGCTTACTCTTCTTCGTCTGCCAAAACAGTGGTGTCGATATGCAGATCCTTGAGCTGCTTTTCCGTTACAGGCGTCGGACTGTCGGTCATGAGACATTGGCCCTTCTGCGTTTTCGGGAAGGCAATCACGTCGCGGATGCTCTTGAGGCCAGCGAGGATCATAACGAGACGGTCGAGACCGAAGGCAATGCCTCCATGTGGAGGTGCACCGTACTTGAACGCTTCTAGCATATAGCCGAAACGCTCCTGGACGACGTCCGCAGGAATCTTAAGCACGTCTTCGAAGACTTTCTTCTGGACTGCGGTCTGATGAATACGAATCGAACCACCGCCGAGCTCAACGCCATTGAGTACGAGATCGTAGTGCTGACCACGAACCTTCTTCGGATCGCTATCGAGGAACTCAACATCCTCCGCAACTGGAGCGGTGAATGGATGGTGCGTCGCCGCGTAACCAC
The DNA here is from genome assembly GCF_016595505.1 of Pelagicoccus mobilis. GTDB lineage: Bacteria > Verrucomicrobiota > Verrucomicrobiia > Opitutales > Opitutaceae > Pelagicoccus > Pelagicoccus mobilis. The sequence goes on from NZ_JAENIL010000066.1 coordinate 7,099, forward strand.
CACGCTCTTCATCGTAAGACATGAGCGGGAAGTCGATTACCCAAAGGAAATTGAACTGGTCTTCCGGAATCTCGAGGCGTCCACGCTTCTGCAGAAGCTGAGCACACTCCAAACGGATGCGGCCGAGGATCGCACACGCCTGCTCCCACTCGGAAGCTGCGAAGAAAACGATGTCTCCTTCTTCTAGAGAGAGACGCTCATTGAGAGCTGCCTTCTCTTCTTCGGAGAAGAACTTCACGATCGGCGACTTCCACTCGCCACCCGCTGCAACCTTAATAAAGGCGAGTCCCTTGGCTCCAAGAGACTTGGCAGCCTCCTCGAGAGAACGCATTTCGCCTTGGGTTACGTCAGCGAGAGTCGGTGCCTTGAAAGCCTTGACGACTCCACCCTTGGCAACGGTCGCCTGGAACACCTTGAAGGAAGAATTCGCGAACTCCTCAGAGAAGTCCTGGATCTCAAGATCGAAACGCGTATCTGGCTTGTCCACGCCGTAACGGTTCATCGCGTCATTGAAAGACATGCGCGGGAACGGCGTTGGAAGATCAATATCGAGCACATCCTTCCAGATCTGCTTCATCAAACCTTCCATCAGAGAGTACATGTCCTCGCGATCGATGAACGAAATCTCGATATCGAGCTGGGTGAACTCCATCTGACGGTCCGCACGAAGGTCCTCGTCACGGAAACAGCGAGCGATCTGGTAGTAACGCTCTACACCAGCGACCATCAGCATTTGCTTGAACTGCTGAGGAGACTGAGGAAGCGCATAGAACTCGCCCGGATTAATACGGCTCGGCACGAGATACTCGCGAGCCCCTTCCGGAGTACTCTTAAATAGAATAGGTGTCTCAACATCGATGAAACCGTTCGTGTCCATGTAGTCACGGATCGCACGAGTGGTGTCGTGACGCATGCGCACGACCTTATTCATCTTGTTGCGACGCAGGTCGAGGTAACGATAGCGAAGACGCATGTCCTCGTTCACCTTGTCACCCTTTTCGTCGTCGATCGGGAATGGCGGTGTCTCGGAAATGTTGTGAACAACAACCTCTAGCACCTGCACCTCGATCTCGCCGGTCGGCATCTTGTCGTTAACAGTACCTTCGGCGCGAGCTTCCACTTCACCGTGGAATTCGACGACTGACTCCGGCTTGAGGCTGTTGATCGCCTCGTTGAAATTCGCGTCATCGCTATTCGGATTGGCCTTAACCTGAGTCAGGCCTTCGCGGTCTCTTAGATCAATAAAGAGAATGCCGCCGTGATCGCGGATGGAATCCACCCAACCGATCAGCGATACCGATTTTCCAACGTCGCTAGCGCGAAGTTGGCCGCAATGATGTGTACGTTTCATAGCTCTTGGTCAAAAAGGGCAGCACATTGGGCAAATCCCTCCAGAGAAAGCAAACCCAATCTCCCTAGAGCTGAACGCAGGCCCAAATTAATGCACGAAGGTAGGGCTCGACCGCCGGGCGAGCCGCATTGCAGGAGCCCACTTAACGGCGTGCCCGGCGGTCACGCCCTACCCAACTGGCGCAGTTAAGGCTATGCTAACCCCGGCGCGACGCCCTCCGGCAAATCGCGCCTATTATGATCATCATTATCCGCGACGAATTGCTGAATCCACCGACTTGGATCACATCCTTCCGAGATCTCACCCTGCTTTGCAGCATGAGACTCGAGACCGACATCCTCATCGCAAGCGAGGACGTTGACCGCTACTACCACTGGCTACGCCACCGCGGCGCCATGGACTTTGTAGACGATTTCATCCCTCCCGGCCGAGAGGACGGGCTTCACATCGATATCGAGCCAAATTTCGCTCCATCCATCGTCACAGACCGGATCGTGCCAGAAAATACCCACCAACTTTTCCAAAGCATCCGTTCAGCATCAGGTTTTTAGCTAGAAAAACATCATCGTTTTCCCACTGAAACATTCACCGCTGCTCCTTTCTTGACACGTGACACCCCGTCCCCAGTATCCGCGCATTCTTAAAAACGGGCATGTCAGATAACTATAAAGATACCCTGAACCTTCCCAAGACAGCCTTCCCGATGAGGGCGAATCTCGGAAAACGAGAACCATCCAGAGTCGAGCATTGGGAAAAGATCGGGCTGTATCAAAAGCTGCAGGATAAGAACGCCGGTAAACCAGCCTTCATCCTCCACGATGGTCCCCCATTTACAAATGGAGAGCTCCACCTCGGCCACGCGCTGAACAAGACGCTCAAGGAAATCGTCCTGCGCTACAAAGCCTCCCAAGGCTTCCGCACCCCCTACCTCCCCGGCTGGGACTGCCACGGACTCCCGATCGAGCACAAGGTAACCAAGGAGCTACAAGCCGAAGGCAAAGACCTCCCAACCGCGGAACTCCGCGACAAGTGCGACGCATTCTCCGAGCACTGGATCGACATCCAACGCTCCCAGTTCAAGCGCCTCGGCGTTCTCGCCGACTGGGAAAACGAGTACAAGACCAAGAAACCAGCCTACGAAGCGGAAATCCTTCGCACGCTCGCTTCCTTCGTCGACCAAGACCTCGTCTACCGCAGCAAGAAGCCAGTCTACTGGTCCATCCCTTGCGCCACAGCGCTCGCCGAAGCCGAAATCGAATACAAGGAACACACCTCTCCTTCCATCTGGGTCGCTTTCGACATCCCATCGAAAGAGCAGTTCGGCATCGAAAAACCACTTTCCGTCGTCATCTGGACGACCACTCCTTGGACCATCCCGGCCAATCTCGCCGTCGCAGTCCACCCTCGCCTCACCTACGCATTCCTCGAAGCGGGTGATGCGGTCCATCTCGTAGCCAAGGATCTAGCAGAGCAATTCGCATCAGATCTCGGTCTCGAGGACTGGAAGATCGTAAAGGAGATCAAGGGAGAGGAACTCGAAAACGTCGAATCTCGCCACCCGTTTATCGACCGAGCGAGCCCGATCGTTCTCGCCGACTACGTCACCACCGAATCCGGTACCGGCTGTGTTCACACCGCCCCGGGGCACGGCCAGGAGGACTATATGACCGGACTCAAGTACGGCCTCGATATCTACTGCCCAGTCAACGACGAGGGTAAGTACGACGACGATGGCCAAGTCCCTGATTTCCTCGTAGGCGAATCCGTTCTCGAAGAAAAAGGCTGGGTGCCAGCCAACGGCAAGGTCCTCAAAGCCCTCGCCGAATCCGGAGCCCTTCTCAAGAAGGTAAACTACAAGCACAGCTACCCACACTGCTGGCGCTCGAAGACTCCTGTCATTTTCCGAGCTGTCGACCAATGGTTCGTCGCCATCGACAAGGAGGGCAAACGCGCCTCCGCGCTCGAATCGATCAAAGACGTCAAGTGGATCCCCGACTGGGGCGAAAAGCGCATCACTGCCAACGTGGAAGCTCGCCCTGACTGGTGCATCAGCCGCCAGCGCTCATGGGGCGTGCCCATCCCAGCATTTTACGACGACGAAGGCGAAGCCTACATGGACGCCGGCGTCATCAAAGCCATCGCTGACAAAGTCGCCACCGCCGGCACAAACCTCTGGTACACCTCTACGGCCGAGGAACTCCTCGAAGGTATCGAGCTACCAGAAAGCTGGCAGGGCAAGACACTCAAGGCCGGCACCGACACGCTCGACGTTTGGATCGACTCCGGAACGAGCCACTTCGCCGTCCTCAAAGACAACGACGACCTCGCCTGGCCATGTGACCTCTATCTAGAAGGCAGCGACCAGCACCGCGGTTGGTTCCAATCCTCTCTCTGGACTGGAGTAATCCGCGCTGGCCAAGCTCCCTACAAGAGCATCCTCACTCACGGCTTCCTCGTAAACGAAGACGGATCCAAGCTTTCCAAAAGCGATGGAGCGATGACGCTCATGCACTACATGGACAAGTTTGGTTCCGATGTGGTGCGTCTCTGGATCGCTTCAACCGATTTCCGAAACGACGTCGGCATCTCCGACAACATCCTGAGCGGAGTCGGAAACGCCTACCGCCTTTTCCGCAACACCCTCCGTTTCCAGATCTCGAATCTCTTCGATTTCGACTACGAGAAGCACGCTCTCCCAATCGACGAACTCCACGAGCTCGACCGATGGGCAGTGCACAAGGTTGGCGAACTCGCCGCCGCGACTGAAAAGGCCTACGACAACTACGAGTTCCACAAGGTCTTCCAGCTCTGCAACCAATTCGCATCGGTCACCCTCTCCTCCTTGTACCACGACATCCTCAAGGATCGTCTGTACACTTTGGCACCTGACCACAGCTTGCGTCGCTCGTCTCAGACCGCGTTCTACCACATCTTCAAGACCTTCGTCCGCATCCTGGGCCCAATAATGCCCTTCACCGCAGACGAGGCCTGGTCCTACTTTACCGCCGGGGAAGACTTCACTGAAGACGCCCTTGTCCTGCAAGATTGGCCGAGCGAAGCGAAGGAATGGCAGGACGAAAATCTCGCAAATGACTTCATCGAGCTCTTTGCCTTCCGAGATAAGGTAAATGAGAAACTCGAAACTCTGCGCTCAGCCGGTGAAATCGGACGCTCACTTGATGCGTATGTTTCCATCGCCGGAAATCCCGATGCAGAGGATTTCCAGCGCCTGCAACGCTACGAGCATGCTCTCGAGGAACTTTTCATCATCTCCAGAATCGAACTCACGGACCAATCCGCATCGGAATTGTCCGTCGCAGCCACCAAAGCCACTGGCGGCCGCTGTCCACGCTGCTGGAGATGGGAACCCCAACTTTCAAACGGTACAGAAAACACCGAGCTCTGCTCACGCTGTGCTGAAGCCTTAAAAAACGCCTGATTAAAAACTATGCCCGAAAAAGACACCCCCGCCAAAAAGAAAGCCACAAAGAAGGTAACCGCTAAGAAGAAATCAGCGGCTAGCGGATTCTCATTGGATGATGCCCTCGCCGTAGCAAGCACGCGCACCGAAGAGGACTCACAAAACAACGCCGACCTCGAAGCGAAGGAAGCAGCGCGCAAAGCGCTGGAAGAAGCAGAAGCTAAAAAAGAAAAGCAAAGCTTCGGAGCAGCCTCCCTCGCCGACATCCTCGGTTTCGATCCTGGCGCATCCACTCCTGAGACCAAGAAGCGCGACGAAAAAGACGTCCCTGCGGATCTCAAGAAATTCTACGACCTGCTCATCGGTCTCCGCGACCACGTAAAGCACGGTCTCAACGCCCACGCCGAAGAAACCCTCAAGCGCTCCAGCAAGGACGACGCAGGCGACCTCTCCGGCTACTCGCAGCACATGGCAGACGCCGGAACCGACACCTTCGACCGCGACTTCGCGCTCAGCATGGTATCCTCCGAGCAAGACGCCCTGCAGGAAATCGAAGCCGCTATCGACCGCATCTTCGACGGCACTTACGGCATCTGCGAAATGACCGGCAAGCGAATCCGCGACGAGCGTCTCATGGCGGTACCATTCACTCGCTACTCCATCAAGACCCAGGAGCAAATCGAGAAGAACACCTTCCGCGTTCGCAACCAAGGTGGCGGCGTATTCGCTGACGCGTCCTCTGAAGACTCCCTCAACTACGGATCAGACGACGACGACAACTAAACACACCACGTGTCTAGATTTTCCAAATACAGGCTGCTGCTGATTCTGGCAGCAGCCGTTTTGTTTCTCGATCAAGCCACCAAACTATGGGTGGTTGCAACCTTACCAGAAGGAACCTTCTGGGAGCCTGATCGCATCGACATCATCAGCGGCTTCTTCCACATCGTACATGTCACCAATACAGGAGCGGCTTGGTCGATGTTCTCCGGCCATACTTGGCCACTCGCCACAGTCGGGTTCCTCGCCCTCGGTTTTCTCTACCTGTTCAGAAAACAACTCGAGCTCGACAAACCAAAGATCCAGCTCGGTTACGGAATGATCATCGGTGGAATCATCGGCAATCTGATCGACCGTGTCCGTATCCAAAAAGTCATAGATTTCCTGGATTTCCAGTTTGGCGACTACCATTTCCCCAGCTTCAACATTGCCGACTCCGGCATCACCGTTGGCGTAGTCCTCTACATCTGGTTCTCCTTCCGCCAAACAAAGGAAGCTCAACCAACGGAAGCGATCGAAGAAAAAGAAGAGCAGTAAGCACTCCCCCCCGAGCAAGGCGCAGCAGCCACTTCCTGCAACCAGTCACACAGCACCCTCATAATCTGGATACAGGAGACTTTCTCAAACCAAGAGTCGGAGCGTTTATTCTGTCGAACGTTCAAGGTCGCCAACCGGCTTCGCCTCGGTACGCGAGAACATCCCATGTAAGCCCCTGCCGCTCGGTGATACTCGCCAATACAAAAAGAAAATCTTTCAGCGAGTTTGGCAGTTAAAGGAAAGCCCCACCCCAAGCCCCAAGCCGACCTCCACCCACTTTACCGAATCCCCAACATCCCCATTTCACAGGGTAAGCAGCGATTCGCAGGTCAAGCGGCTTGTCCTCAAGACGAGCGTTTGAGCCCGGTCAGCGATATTGCGCTCTTCAGGACAAGCCGCCAAAAGTTCGGACTCCACATCGGTCGGACAAAGAGGAAGTCGAGCAGAGGGTACTTTAGACTACCTTCGGCAAATCGCGAACTCCAATGGATCCTCGCCTTCTGCCGACCGCGAAATACGCAACGTTGCGCTTTTCGCGGTCGCCCTTTGGTTCATGTCGCACAATTTATGTTCGAACTTTGATTGTGCACATCTCGCCTTCACACCGCCAAGCCCTTCCCATTCAGGGCCACTTTCTCTCGTCGATGGACTCCTCGAGACTTATTCGACGTTGGCGACTTGCTCGCGAACGCGCTCCAGTTCATTCTTCATTTCAAGCACAAGGCGAGAGACTTCGATGGAACTCGCCTTGCTGCCAGTCGTGTTGATCTCGCGACCAACCTCTTGCAAAAGGAATTCCAGAGGACGACCAACCGGCTCGCCTTTTTCTATCAATTGGGAGAATTGCTCAAGGTGGCTATCCAGCCGTGTAATCTCTTCCGAGATATCGCAACGGTCAGCAAACAATGCGATCTCTCGCAAAACGCGTTCATCGTTCACGTCGAGCTCCAAGCCGCCTTGCTCTAGGCGGGCGAGCAAGTTTTCCCGGTACTTCTCGACCATGCCAGGAGCGTGCTCCTTCACTTGAGAAACGAGTGTCTCCAATTTTTCACGACGTGACTCAAGATCCGCTTTGAGGGCAGCACCTTCTTTCTCACGCATGGCTACGAGCTCTTCGAGCGCTGTATCCACCGCCTTAAGCAGGAGAGCTTCTGCAGTCTTTTCCGGTAATCCCGCCTCCTCGCCTTCCAAAAGGCGCGAAATCTGAACAAGCAGATCCGCGTCCACAGAAAAAGGAGCTCCATGGCGTTCAGCGACCGCCTTTAAACGATCGATCGCAGCGTCTATCTGCTCATCACTGGGCAGCCCACCGCCTACCGCACCATCTTGACGCACTTCCAAGGAAAATTGAAAACGTCCGCGAGCTGCCACCTTGCGAACACGTTCTTGAACGCCGCGCTCAAGCTGCTGCAACTCCTTCGGAAGCGAACACATGACCTCCAGGTTCTTGCGATTCACCGAACTCACGCGCAGCGAAACGACAACCCCATCTTCCGCCAACTCGCAGCGGCCAAATCCAGTCATGCTTTTCATAATACAATAAATTTCCCCCACGAAGTTTCACGAAGAAACAGCATATCAAATAATTCTTAGTGTTCCTTAGTGATCTTAGTGGGCAAAAAAATTAAACGTCAGCGCCGAACATTTTGGCGACTTGGTTCACGTCCTTATCACCGCGACCACTCAGACTCATTACAAGTATATCGTCCTTGCTCATCTCAGGAGCTCGCTTGAGCACGTAAGCGAGAGCGTGACTCGACTCGAGAGCGGGAATGATTCCTTCCGTACGGCTCAAGGTCTTAAAGGCTTCCAATACATCCTCATCCGTCGCGTACGCGTAATCGATACGCCCTGTATCACGATAGTAGGCATGCTCCGGACCAATCGCCGCATAATCGAGTCCAGCGGAGATCGAATGAGTCAACTCGATCTGACCATCCGGATCCTGCAGGATGTAAGTCTTGGATCCCTGCAAAACCCCCAAGCGGCCGCCTTCGAAACGGGCAGCATGCTGGCCGAGCTTGATTCCATGACCACCCGCTTCGACACCAACCATGCGAATCCCCTCCTCATCAAGAAAATCGTAGAACAAGCCGATCGCATTGCTCCCGCCACCGACACATGCCACGAGCTCGTCCGGCAAACGCCCTTCCTTCTCCAAGATCTCTTTGCGTGTCTCCTCGCCGATCACCTTGTGAAAATCGCGCACCATCATCGGGTACGGATGGGCTCCGAGAGCTGAACCTAGGATGTAGTGCGTATCGCGAACATTGGTTACCCAATCGCGCATCGCTTCATTGACGGCGTCCTTGAGCGTCTTTTGACCACTCTCGACTCCACGCACCTCCGCTCCGCAAAGCTCCATACGGAAGACGTTCAGCTTCTGACGCTCCATGTCGACCGCCCCCATGTAGACCACACACTCGAGACCGAAATGAGCACACACTGTCGCTGTCGCTACCCCATGCTGCCCCGCTCCCGTTTCCGCAATCACACGCTTCTTCCCCATGCGTTTCGCGAGCAAAGCCTGACCGATCGCATTGTTGATCTTGTGCGCCCCCGTGTGGAGCAGGTCTTCACGCTTCAGGTAGATTTTTGCTCCCCCAAGCTCCTTCGTCAGATTCTCTGCAAAGTACAAGCCGGTCGGACGTCCCGCAAACTCCTTAAGATAGTAAGCCAACTCTTTCTGGAACTCCGGGTCCTCCTTCGCGATTTCGTACTCCTTGGTCAGGTCCTCCAAGGCGGTAACCAAGGTTTCAGGCACGTAGCTGCCGCCAAATTGGCCAAAACGCCCACGCTCGTCGGGCAACGCTGATTTGTCGTTCGAAGTCTCGGGGCTCGAATTCATGCAGGCATAAGAAGTACCGCCCCTCACCTAATCAATCTGAAAAGCACACGAGAGTTTCCCTAGGTCGCACTCTCAAAGATCCCTCCCCAAGGAGTTCCACCTGTTCAAATGCTGAGGAAGACTCCCCCAGCAAACGTCAAAGAAATGCAAATAAACTACCTAGAGTTCAGCTCCTACGTGCCCAGGGTCGATTACCCCATTAGACATGACCAGCACCAAACGACCTCTCAAGACACGCCTCCTCATCTTCAGCCTTCTTATAGCGGTCGGGCCGCTCTCTCTCCTGATTTGGAGAACTGGGGTAAATGCCTCAAAGATCGAAAAGGACCTCCTCAACTCTTTCGGCGAATACGCCATCAGCACCATCGACATTGTCGAGCGCAACCTCTTCGAACGCTACGGCGATGCCCAAGCCTTCGCAGCCAACGAAGTCCTCCTCGATCGCGACCAGTGGGGTAAAACGAAAGCGTCAGAAAATGGAGTAATCCGAGCCATGAACGCCTACATGGACCTCTACGACATCTACTCCATCATGATCGCCGTCGACCTCGACGGAAACCCGATCGCTGCCAACACTCTCGACGCCGACGGACGCCCCACCGACAACAGCTGGGTCTACCAAAAGAATTTCAAAAACGAAGCTTGGTTCCGCAACGCCGTTAGCGGCAACTTCCTCACCGGAAACGGCACAGACGGCACTGTCGTCGAAGACGTACACGCCGACCCTCTCGTGAAGCGCGCGATCGGAGGTGACGGCCTCGCCATCAGCTATTCCACCCCCATCAAGGATACCAACGGAAGCACCATCGGTGTCTGGACAAATCGCGTTTCGATCCAGCTCCTAAAAGACATCATCGAGGATACATACCGAAACCTCGCAAAAATCGGCTACAAAACTTCCGAGATCACACTTCTGGATAGCCAAGGACGCGTAGTTATCGATCTCGATCCGCACCTCAACGAAGGCCAGATCGAAGCCAACCCCGACTCCTCCGTCATCCTCAAGCTCAATCTCGCCGAAAAAGGAGTCCAAGCCGCCCAAGCCGCCGTCGCTGGCAAACAAGGCGCCATGCTCTCCTTCCACGCCCGCAAGAAGATCAACCAAGTCGCCGGATACGCCCACTCGGATGGGGCCATGGGTTACAAAGGCCTCGACTGGAACATCCTCGTCCGCGTCAACGAAGAAGAGGCCATGGCTGGCTTCCAAGCCCTCAGCCGCGAGTCGGTCGTAATATCCATCGCTTGTCTGCTCGTGGCCGGCTTCATGGCATGGAGCCTCTCAAAACGCATCGCCAATCCCCTCATTTCAATCACCGAGCAACTAGATAAAACCGTGCAAGTTACCCGCGACTCGGCCGGAGCATTGCTAGATAGCTCACAATCCCTCGCCGACGGTTCCTCCGAACAGGCAGCGAACGTCGAAGAAACCTCCTCGTCCACCGAGCAGCTCAATTCCATGACCGCTCAAAACTCCGAAAGCGTCGCGAGGGCCCTCCATGAAGTTCAATCCGCCAACCTCATCGTCGACGACGCCAATTCCAAGCTCACCGCCCTCAGTGAAGCGATGAACGAGATCTCCGCCGCTAGCGACGAGACCAAAAACATCATCAAGACCATCGACGAAATCGCTTTCCAAACCAACATCCTCGCCCTCAATGCCGCCGTCGAAGCCGCCCGAGCTGGAGAAGCAGGCGCCGGATTCGCCATCGTCGCAGACGAAGTTCGCAACCTCGCCGCCCGCGCCGCCCAGGCAGCCCAAGACACCTCCGGCCTGCTCGACCAAAACATCCAGAAGATCGCCGTCGGCACCGAGTCCGTCGATCAAACCAACGCCGGCTTCAGCGAACTAAAGAAAAAGACCGACCGCGTCTCCGAAATCATGCGCGAGGTCAACGACGCCTCCCACCAACAAACGGAAGGCCTCAAACAAATCACTTCCGCCATCAATCAGATCAGCCACATCACCCAGCAAAACGCGTCCGGGGCCGAAGAAGTCGCATCCGCATCAAGCGACGTAGATTCCCAAGCAGTCAAAATCACCCAGTCGATCGCAAACCTCCACGAACTAGTTCACGGCCAAGAGGAGCCAAACAAAACACCAGCCCGAAAAACGACCGCTCCAGCTCCCAGCTCAAACCGCCGAATCCCCCAATCAGAGCTGGCGTCCTTCAACTAGGACACCAAACAATCCAACAACTTTCCCAAGGCATGATCCGATCTATTCGGGTCATGCCTTTTTCGTCTCTAAACATCGGATACACAACCTCTTGATACAGTATCCAAAGAGAGCCTACAAAATTCTATCCTAAGAAAAACTAAACTCTCCGGGAATAAATCCACCATCCGCCTTCTCTCATCATCGGCGCCGGGCAACAAAGCCCTCCTTCAAGATCGATCTGAAACAACTCGTCTCAGAATCTAAAAATGCACACACATAAAAATTCCCTTACCCGTGCCGCGCTCCGCGGTATCGTCGCCGCTTTCTGCCTTGCCGGAGCCAGCGCCCACGCCATCACCGTAAAGGTTAAAGTCGAAAACGTCAGCCAAACAGACGGACTCTGGTTTACTCCCGTTTTCTTTGGATTCCACAATGGATCTTTCGACACTTTCGACGCCGGACTCACAGCCCCAGGGCCGATCGAAGACATCGCCGAAGGTGGAGTGGTCGACGGACTGGTGAACGACGCTGATGCGGCCGGGATCAAAAACCATGTTCTAGCCGACGACGCAAGCGAAGCCGGAGGACCACCCGTTCTCTTTTCACCTGGAGAGTCCGCTTACTTTACCACCACCTTGGACTCGCTCTCGAATCGCTACCTGAGCTTCGCCTCAATGCTCCTGCCGTCGAACGACGCATTTTTCGGAAACCCAAATCCGACCCAGTACGAACTCTTCGATGTATTCGGAAACTTCAAACACGGCTTCCAAATCGACTTGTTCGGCTCCGACATCTGGGATGCGGGTACAGAGCAAAACGACTTCCTAGGCGCTCCCCTATCCTCCCTCATGGGCACCAGTACAGAGACAATGGGCTCGGTTCAGCTTCTCGGACAAAGCGGACTTAACGAATTTAGCGGAAGAGGTCTAGCAGTAGGAGGGAACCTCTCAGACAGTCTATACGTAGACGATCAGATCGCTCGAATCTCCGTTCAGCAAGTCCCAGACTCCACCCAATACATCGGATTCCTCGGAGCCTTCGCCATCATCGGCTTCCGACTCCTCGCCAAAAAACGCATGGGCAAAGAAGACGCCTAAAATCAATTTTCACACAACACATACGAAGCGGCAGCCTCCTCGGGGAGGCTGCCATTTAGTTTCCGACGCCCGCTTTTCTTCTTCACCCTTTACCCTTCAGCCTTCAGCTTTCCCGGGTGGACCCAATCAGCCAAGGAGCCCTAGGAGCAGTCGCCGCCCTTTCCATTTCAAAATCCCCGCATGCCCGCATAGCAGCGTTCGCCGGTGCCGTCGGAGGCATGCTCGCCGACGCCGACATACTTATCAAATCCGCGTCAGATCCGCTCCTAAATATAGAATACCACCGCCATTTCAGCCACTCCTTGCTCTTCATCCCCGTTGGCGGACTCATTGCAGCCCTGCTCCTCTTCTACTTTTTCCGCAAAAAGATCAAGCCAGCAGAACTCTACCTGTACTGCACATCCGGATACGCCACCGCCGGTCTACTCGACGCCTGCACGAGCTACGGCACCCAGCTTCTCTGGCCATTTTCCGATCTGAGAGTATCATGGAGCATCATCTCGATCATCGATCCCATCTTCACCCTCCCCATCGTCATTCTCATCTGCATCGCCGTATTCAGAAAAAAGCCACAGTTCGGACAAGCAGCCCTCGCCTTCGCAATCTGCTACCTATCACTTGGCTTCATTCAACACACCAGAGCCAAAGCTCAACTCGACCTTATCATCGAAAGTCGTGGGCACGACTCAGCCACGCGCCGCACCGTCAAACCATCCATCGCGAACCTCATCGTCTGGCGTAGCGTCTATCTCCACGACAACACCTATTACGTCGATGCCATCCGAGTCGCAAAACTCGGAAAACCCCAAATCTACGAAGGCGCTCACCTTCCTGCCTACGACCTCGAGTCCGCCCTTGCCAACCACCCCGAAGACTCCCCTCTCGCAAGCGACCTCACTCGCTTCAATCACTTTTCAGAAGGCTACCTAGCCGCCCTCCCCGACGAGCCAAACTTCATCACCGACCTCCGCTACTCCGCCATCCCGAATTCAATCAATCCGCTCTGGGGCCTGAACCTGAATGAGATCAACCAGGCCGGCCACGCCGCGTTCGAAAACCGCCGAGCCCTAAGCGAAGAGGATCGCGAATCCTTCGCCCGAATGTTCAAAGGCGAAGAATCCCCAGCCACTCAACCCCATCCCTAGAGCTTCACCCTTTCAGCAAACTCAGCATCGCCCCCAAGCGATCGCTCTCTGCCGGACGGTACAGAAAAACCTCCCTCAACTTAGCTTCCGCTCCCACAACAGGAATCGCAGCGACCCGATCCCCCGCCGCCTTCAAAGCAGATCTCGGCAACAAAGCTACCCCGCACCCAGCTACCACCATGCTCAGGATTGCATCCGAGCCATTCGTCTCCCGCAACGAGTCGATACGAGCTCCCTCCTTGGCGAAGAGTCCGTCCAAGAAATCCCGATACGAAGGAGCCAGCGAACCCGTCAGCACCACCAACGTCTCACCCTCCAAGTCTCCGATTCGCAACCGCTTCCGCTCCGCCAAACGATGCCCCCTCGGCACGCACACCAACAGCGGCTCCTCTTTCCACTGAAAGCTCGCAACTCCCCTCGGCAACGACTTCGGCTCCACACCCAAAAACGCCCCATCGATTTCGCCAGTCTCAACCTGGCGCAACAAATCCGCAGGAGCCAGATCCACCAGGCTCAACTGCGTATCCGGATGCTCCTTACGATAAAGCTCCAGCACAGCCAGCAACTGATCACCCATCAACGCACCCACGAACCCCAATCGCAAAACCGATTCCTCTCCCTCCGCAGCCCTTCGCGCTCCCTCAACCGCGCGAGCAAGAATAGCCGGCAGACGATAGACCTCCTTCAAAAAGACATCCCCCGCCGCGCTCAGCGAAACCCGGCGCCCCTGCCGGACAAACAACTTCGTCCCCACAATTTCCTCCAGTTCACGCACCGTTCGGCTCAACTGAGGTTGAGCCACCCCCAAACGCTCCGCCGCCATCGAGAAATGAAAATCGCGACACACCTCCAGAAACGCCAACACCTGCCTATGACTCGGAACTTCCATAACAATTTTGATATCGAACCCAACAAAAACTGATATTTCCGTTATTTAAAGACTTTTGCTAGTATTGGGGATGAAAACCCCGTCCACCACTTCCGCTCGTCTCGCAGGCCGCATCAAGCATCTGACTGGCTCGGTCGCTCGCGACATCCTTTCCCGCACCCAGGACAAGGAAATCATCTCCTTCGCCGGCGGCCTTCCCGACGCGACCCTGTGGCAAGACCTTAAGCTTCCGGAAGTCCCCCCCGCGGCCTACCAGTACGGCCCCTCCGAAGGCGAGCACTCGCTCCGCTCCATCCTCGCGGAACGCAACAATTCGCTCGGCCTTCCCGCCACTCCCGAAAACACCCTCATCACATCCGGCTCCCAGCAAGGCATCGACCTCGCTGCCAAACTCCTGCTCGAGCCCGGCACGCCCCTCATCCTAGAGGCTCCCTCCTACCTCGCTGCCATCCAAGTGTTCTCGCTCTTCGAAGCCGAGCTCCACACCCTCGCAGTCGACACCGACGGCATCTGCCCCCAAGCGCTCGATCGTCTTCTCACCGAAACCCAAGCGCCCGCCGTCTACCTAAACCCAACGTTCCAAAATCCCTCCGGCAAGTGCTACTCGCTCGAACGACGCCAGCAAATCGCCGCCGTTCTCGACCAGCACGGCACCCTCCTCATGGAGGACGATCCTTACCGCGACATCTACTACGACGAAGCTCCCCCCGCCCCCATAGCCAGCTTCCTCAAATCCGCCCCATGGATCTACTTCGCTAGCGTATCAAAAACGCTAATACCTGGCCTTCGCCTCGGCAGCCTCACCTGCTCGCCCGAACTCTACGACGACCTTCTCAAGCTCAAGCAAGCCTCCGACCTGCATAGCAACCGCCCCGCCCAATTCATCGCGGCCAGCATGCTCGCCGACGAAGCAGAACGCGCCGAACGAATCGAAGGCCTCTGCCAGCACTACCGCCAAAAGCGCGACTCCATGCAGCAAGCCCTCGCCCAACATTTCACCGATCTCGCGACCTGGGAAATCCCGTCCGGCGGCATGTTCTTCTGGCTCGACCTCGAGCAGTCGATCGACCTCTACGCCGCTCTGGAAAAAACGCTCGAGAAAGGCGTCGCCTTCATGCCCGGCAGCCCCTTCTTCACCGAAAAGTGCGACCAAGGCTGCAGCATCCGCATCAACTTCTCCCTCGTTTCGCCCAAGAGCATGGACAAGGGCATCAAAATACTCAGCGATGCAGTCCGCGACTTGCAACAGGCCTCGACTTGCGTAGAGTCGATAGCATGAAGCCTGCAACCCCACAGAATGTCGTCGATCTCTACTTCATGGACGCACGCTCCAAGCTGATCGACATCGCCGCCTTCATGGATCGCGTCGAAAATGCAGGACTCAAGGACGACTTCCGTTACCAAGCTTTCCTCAACGCTCTCAAAGAGCTAGGCGAAGGCGAACGCACGAAATCCGTTCTAGAATCCCTCAGCGATCCGACCAAAGAACTGATCCCCGAAGCCACCACCAAAGCCGCTTGCGGCGCTTGGCCCGGAATGGACAGTCTCTAGAATCACAGCGCGGCCCACGCTGCTCCAGCAGCCACTTTCAGCGGTAGGTTCGGATCTTCATCCACCTACCGCTTTGCTTTGCCAGGACCACAAGAGACGAAGGAGACAACACCTCTGCCAGGCGCCTCAAAACGCCCTAGGCGACTTCAGGAAAAGTCCTCAAATCGCCTCAAATACCTACGCGGTACTCCCCCCACTCCGATAGAGAGCGGAAGCACCGACTCTCAACGCATGCGCCCCGGAGACAAATTCTTGAATCAACCGAATCAAGATCCCTCGACCTCAGACCTAGACTGTTTGACCGAGCGGATAGTGAACACCTGCGCAAAGTACTCTCTAGTACTCGTCACCCCCATCTACCTCATGACGCTGTTCCGCTCCCTGAGCGTTCGATGGGATTGGTCCAGCAACCTCCACACCCTGTGTTTCCTCATCCTGATTGCTGCAGTTTTGCTACGAAACAAGATTTCGCCCAACCTTCAATCCGGAGCCATCCTCACCGTATCTCTCATCGCCTCCGCGGCAGGCCTAGCCTCGCTCGGCTTGCTATCGAGCAGCCCAATTCTCCTCGTAGGCTTCGCCGTGCTCAGCGCAATCTTCGTTGGACTGTATTGGTCGATCACCTTCACCACGCTCGCAACACTGGCGACCCTCCTTATCTCTGAAGCCTTCATCCGAGGCCACTTAAGCTACACCATCGACGAGCTATCCTATCTGCACTCGCGTACCCCTTGGCTTATCAAAGCGATCCATATCGCTGCAATCGGCCTCCTCGTCGCCTACATCGTTTCGTGGATCTTCACCTCCCTACAAAAAACGATTTCCAAGCTACGCGAAAACGAGCGGGAACTCGCCCACTCCAACAACCAGCTCCAAAAGCAAGCCGCCCAACTCGAAGAGCAAGCCACCCAGCTCGAAGAACAAGCCGAAACCCTAAAGGAGGAACGCGACAAGGCCCAGGCCGCGTCTCGTGCCAAAGACCAGTTCCTCTCCGTCGTCAGCCACGAACTCCGCACCCCGCTCAATCCGGTCATCGGCTTTCTCGGACTCATCAAAAGCGAGAACGAACTCCCCCCTGAAAGTCGCGAACAACTCGAAGTCGTTCTCCAATCCAGCGAACATCTGCTCCGCATGATCGACCAAGTCGTCGACTTCTCTGAGCTCGACAGAGGCGAACTGATCATAAAACCAAGCAGCTTCCCGCTCGATCAACTGAAGAGCGAACTCGCCTTCCGACTATCGAACGACGCGAAGAAAAGCCAACTCGATCTCCAGATACACAACAAAGCAGCCCCCGGCACAAACATCGAAATCGACAAGAGTCGGCTTCTCCAAGTCGTCGGAGAAATCGGAACCAACGCCCTTAAGTTCACAAGCCAAGGCAGCGTCGAGATCTCCATCGAGCTCGGCGACACCGACACGCCAGAGACAAAAAAACTCCGCATCCAAGTCTCTGATACAGGCATCGGGATCCCACAAGAAAGCCTCGTATCCATCTTCGATCCTTTCACCCAGGCCGAGACCACCCGCACCCGAAACTTCGGTGGATTCGGATTGGGCTTAGCCTTCTGCGATCAAGTCGTCAAAGCCCTCGGAGGGACTCTCTTCATCGCAAGCGAGGTCGACAAAGGCACCCGAGTCACCATCGAAATTCCCGTCCAAGCAAATGCTGCCCAGTCCCCGGCCAAACGACCCAAAGCCAAGACCAAACCCAAATTTTCCGCCCCATACGAAATCCTCGTCGTCGAAGACAGTCCCACCAATCAAAAGGTGGTAACGTCTCTTCTCAAACGCATGGGCGCCCAAACAACCTGCGCCGACAACGGCCGCATCGCCCTCGAAATCCTCGAGCAGCGAACCTTCGACGCCATTCTCATGGATCTCAGCATGCCCGAGATGGACGGCATCACCGCGACCCGCGAAATCCGCAAGCGGGACGAACTCGACACGATCCCCATCGTCGCCCTCACAGCCCACTCCTATTCCAGCGCCGAAGCAGAGTGCATGGACGCGGGCATGAACGGATTTCTCACCAAACCCGTTAAGGCCAACAAACTCTTCGAAACGCTCGCCCGAGAACTCCGCTCCGCCCCCGAAGAAGCAGCCTAACGAGAGGATCAGTTCCTCAAATAGCCTCTTCGCTGAACTAATACAGCGCCCCAAACCGCACAGAACGGTTGCCATGCTACCGCGCACCCTCAAAACATAGCGGAAACCAACAGCAGATTTCCCTGGAACCTGACACCCGCGACCCGGAACCAATTTCTCATGCGCTACATCGAGCCACACGCCCACATGGTCAGCCGTACCACCGACGACTACGTCTCTATGGTCACCGCCGGCTGCAAAGCTGTCTGCGAACCCGCCTTCTGGGCAGGCTTCGACCGCAGCTCCTCCAAGGGCTTCTACGACTACTTCCGACAACTCACCGAATACGAGCCTGCCCGAGCCGCGAAATTTCAGCTGCCTCATTTCTCCTGGCTCTGCATCAACCCAAAGGAATCCGAAGACCTCGCCCTCGCCCAGGAAGTCCTCGACCTCATCCCAGAATTCCTCGACAAGCCCAACGTGCTCGGCATCGGAGAAATCGGCCTGAATAAAAACAGCCGCAACGAGATGACGATTCTAGAGAAGCACGTCGACCTCGCAGCCAAGCACAACCAGCTCATTCTCGTCCATACTCCCCACCTTGAGGATAAGCTCAAAGGTACGAAGCTCATCGTCGATCTCATCAAGTCCGACTCCCGCATCGCCCCCAATCGCGTCCTCATCGACCACGTCGAAGAGCACACCGTAAAATACGTCATGGACGCCGGCATGTGGGGAGGCATTACCCTGTATCCAGAATCCAAAGCCACCTCGCCCCGAGCCATCGACATGCTCGAAACCTACGGAGCCGATCGCCTCTGGATGAACTCCGCCTGCGACTGGGGGATTTCCGTCCCTCTCGCCGTTCCCTACGCCGCCATGGAAATGCGCCGCCGCGGCTACGACGACGAGACCATCGACCAGGTCTTCTTCCAGACCCCCTACAACTTCCTCAGCCAGTCCCCCAACTTCAAAATCTAACTCTAGGTGGATCGCCTTCTCCGAAGGCGATCATGTGTGCCCCCATGCGTCTAAAAAACAACGCTCACCTTGCCTACTGCACCAACGTCCACCCCGGAAAAGATTGGCAAGAAACCTTCCACTCGCTGCAACAAGACGTTCTCGCTGTTCGCCAAAACGTGTGCCCGGATGCCGAATACGCGATCGGCCTACGCTTGAGCGCCTCAGCAGCCCACGAGCTATCCAATCCCCAGACACTCGCAGCCTTCAAGCACTGGCTCGACGACAACAGCTGCTATGTCTTCACCATTAACGGTTTCCCCTACGGCAACTTCCACAACACCCGAGTAAAAGAAAACGCCTACTCCCCAGACTGGACGACTCCCGAACGCGTCGAATACACAAAACAGCTTTTCAACCTCCTTGTCGAATTCCTACCAAGCGGAGTCGCAGGATCCGTATCCACAGTCCCAGGATCCTTCAAAGACTTCATCAAAGCCCCCGAGCAAATAGATGTCATAAACGAAAACCTGTATCAAGTTTATCAACACATTGATCGTCTATCAGAAAGCACCGGCATCGACCTACACCTCGGCCTCGAACCCGAACCGCTCTGCCTCTTCGAAACCACCGACGAAACAATCCAATTCTTCGACCGTTTCCTCAACGGCCACTGCGACACCTCCTCCATCCTCAAGCGCATCGGAGTCAACTACGATACCTGCCACCTAGCCCTCCAGTACGAGAACGCACACGAATCGCTTTCAAAATTCCAGAGCCAGAACATCCGCATCTCAAAGATCCACCTCAGCTCCGCGCTCAAAGTCCAAGACCTCTCGCCTACCACCCTCGACCAACTAGACTCCTACTGCGAGCCCACCTACCTCCACCAAGTCATCACCCAAAACGCGGAACCCCAAATCGCTTCACGATTCGCCGATCTCCCCGACGCCCTCGCCGCACGCCGCAACGGTCAAGACACCTCCGACGAATGGCGTATCCACTTTCACATTCCCCTGCACAGCGAGCCCGCAGCTCCCCTTCAATCCACGAGCGACCACATCCTCGATACCCTCGACCACGTCGCAGCCGGTCCCGAACTCTGCCAACACTTCGAGATGGAGACCTACACCTGGGCAGTCCTACCAAACCAGCTGCACACCCGCTCCGTCGTCGACCAGATCACCCAAGAGTACAATTGGCTCCTCCCCCAACTAAAGTCCCGCCAGCTCCTCTAAGAAAAGTCCAATAAGTCACGCGGACTATCCCCATTAATACCATAATCCTGGTAGCGTCAGGGCACCGTTCCAGACGAAAACGAGATCAGTCACATTCCCACCCCGAGCCTCATCAGAGGCTCCCTATCCATAATCGCCATTGGCGATTATTCTAATCCAAAACTTCGTGGGCAAAAAAACAACATAGCAGGATCCCCAAAACATCCTTCCCTTTCCCCCTCTCACTCCCATCCTGCTCCGGGTGACGTCTTTCCGCACCCATCTCGCTCTCGGCCGCGTATCCAATCTCCCCACCGTCTGGTCCAATATCCTCTGCGCTTGGATCATCGTCGGCGGCTACAATCCCCTGCAACTCGCCAGCCTTCTCCTAGGAGCTAGCCTCCTCTACATCGGAGGCATGTATCTCAACGACTACTGCGACCGCGACTTCGACCAAGAATTCCGCCCAGACAGCCCGATCCCGAGCGGTTCAATTTCCGCAGCAAAGGTTCAGACATTCTCCATCGCCTTCCTACTCCTCGGCTTCGCCTGCCTCGCTTGGACCGGATTCGCCGCAGACAGGATCGACTGGCAACGCTTTCTCCCAACCGCCTTCGCCGCAGGCACGGTGCTCGCCATCGTGCTCTACGATAGCAACCACAAACAGAATCCCATCGCCCCCATCTACATGGCGGCCTGCCGCGCTCTTCTCTACCTCACCGTAGCCAGCGCCTTCGACAACGGAATCGACCTCAACAACCTTATCGCGACCGGAACCATCTTCGTTTACGTGATGGGCATCACCTTTCTGGCCCGCACCGAATCAACCACCAACGCGATCGACTACCCAGCCTTGGCAATGCTGATCGCTCCCAT
Source organism: Pelagicoccus mobilis (assembly GCF_016595505.1). Lineage (GTDB taxonomy): Bacteria > Verrucomicrobiota > Verrucomicrobiia > Opitutales > Opitutaceae > Pelagicoccus > Pelagicoccus mobilis. The sequence goes on from NZ_JAENIL010000066.1 coordinate 28,017, forward strand.
CCTGGGAGCATTCTACTACAACCGCCACGGTTTGGACCCACAACAAATCGCAGCCCTCGCGCTATTTATCGCCTGGATGGCTCGTTCCTTCCTGAGAGCAAGGGTCGATGGCCAACTCATAATCGGCAAAACCATCGGACCACTCATCGCATCCATCCCCCTTCTCGATCTCCTCATCCTCTCCAGCTTGAATCTAGCCACCCAAACCCACCTCATCATTTTCGCGAGCCTCTTCGCCCTCACCACAGCGGCCCAACGCTTCATCCGCGCTAGTTAATCCGGAACCCGGCAACCGTTACCCGGTACCAACCCTTCCATGTCCGATCTCCCAAATATCGAGCACTCCATCGCAATCCCTTACCAGCTAAGGGTCCTGTTTACAGAAAAGGCTTTCGACACGCAGAACCCACTCCTCCGGCACGTGCTCTGCGCCAAGGAATCCGGGGCTCGTCGTAAAGCGATTTTCTATGTCGACGAAGGCGTCGCATCTGCCAATCCGCAGCTGATCGCTCAAATAGAAGCCTATTTCCAGCACCACCGGGACGATCTCAACCTCCGCGGCATCCACCTGCTCCCCGCCGGCGAGCCGATCAAAAACAACACCGACTACTTAAAGCAGATCTACTCGCAAATCGAAGAGCAGAAGATTTGCCGCCATAGCTACCTCATAGCGATCGGCGGAGGAGCTCTGCTCGACACCGTTGGGTTCGCCGCCGCGACTGCCCATCGTGGCATTCGCCATATCCGCTTCCCAACTACAACCCTTGGCCAAGGAGATGCAGGAGTAGGCGTCAAAAACGGGTTCAACTTCCACGGAAAGAAAAACTTCGTCGGCTCGTTCGCTCCGCCCTTCGCCGTTATCAACGATTTCGCTTTTCTCGAAACGCTGCCAGAGAAACACCTCCGCAACGGCTACATTGAGGCGATAAAAGTCGCTCTCATCCGCGACGCTTCCTTCTTCGACTGGATCGAATCGAACGCCGATGCCCTGAACGCCAACGATACCGCAACCATTCGCGAACTCGTCCATCGCTCCGCTCAACATCACGTCACCCACATCGCTACCTCCGGAGATCCCTTCGAGATGGGCAGCGTTCGTCCCCTCGACTTCGGACATTGGGCGGCTCACAAACTGGAACAACTCTCCGACTTCCGCATATCCCACGGCGAGGCCGTCGCCATCGGTATCGCCATCGACACAATCTACTCCCAAAAAGCAGGCTACCTCGACCAGGCAAGCGTCGACCGTATCCTAAACCTCATACAAAAGCTCGGATTCGCAACATACGCTCCCGAGCTTGAGCATGAGTCCATTCCTGGTGAAAACACCACCCTCGCCGGTCTCGAAGAATTCCGCGAGCACCTCGGCGGCATCCTAACAATAACTCTCCTCAAAGAGATCGGCCAACGCTTCGAAGTCCACGAAATGGATACAGACCTAATCCTTCAATCCATTTCGCTTCTCCCTAGATAACCCGCTCCATCTTCTAGCACTCCGAACAGAAACAAAATCCCCCTTTGTGATTCTTCGTGCTCTTCGTGGGCAAAACGTACACTCCATGAACCGCCTAGCCGTCCTCAACATTGTCGGACTCACCCAACGCCACATCGGCGAGCACACCCCGCGTATCCAAAAATACGCCCAAAGCCACCGGCAATCGATCGTCAAACCAGCCTTCCCCGCGGTTACCTGCACTGCCCAATCCGACTACCTCACAGGTAAGCTTCCCTCCGAGCATGGCATCGTCGCCAATGGCTGGTACAATCGCGACTATTCCGAAATCCACTTCTGGAAACAGTCCAACCACCTCGTCAGCCAACCTAAGCTCTGGCAAAAGCTCAAAGAGGCGACCCCCAGTTTCAAAACCGCGAAACTCTTCTGGTGGTACAACATGTATTCATCGGCCGATTACACGATTACCCCGCGCCCGATGTATCCCGCGGATGGCCGCAAAGTGTTCGACGTTTACACCCAACCCATGGGTATGCGAGAGGAGATCAAAGCGGATCTTGGCGACTTCCCCTTCTTCACCTTCTGGGGTCCCAAAGCCAGCATCCCCTCCTCTCAATGGATCGCTAAGTCAGCCCAATGGGTCGAAGAGAAACATAGCCCGAACCTCAATCTCGTCTACCTTCCCCACCTCGATTACAACCTGCAACGCCTCGGTCCATCCCACCCAGACATCAGCAAAGACCTGCAAGAAATCGATACCGTCGTAGGCGATCTCATTGATTTCTTCGCCGCACGAAACGTGGAAGTCGTGTTGCTTTCTGAATACGGAATCACCGATGTCGATACCCCGATCCACATCAATCGCGCCCTCCGAGAAAAAGGTTGGATCACCATAAAAGACGAACTCGGTCTCGAGCAACTCGACTGCGGAGCGAGCAAAGCCTTCGCCGTAGCTGACCACCAAGTGGCTCATGTTTACCTAAACGACTCCAGTATCGAGAGCCAAGTCCGCGACGCCCTCCTCGCCCTCCCCGGCGTAACTGACGTACTTGACCGCAACTCTCAGATTCAAGCAGGGATCGCTCATGAGCGCAGCGGCGATCTCATCGCTATCGCCGCAGAAAACGCCTGGTTCACCCATTACTATTGGCTCGACGACGCGCTAGCCCCTGATTTCGCCCGCTGCGTCGACATCCATCGCAAAGCCGGCTACGACCCCGTCGAACTCTTCGTCGACCCCAATCTCAAACTGCCCGCAGCGAAGATCGCCAAGTTCCTCCTAAAAAAGAAGCTCGGCTTCAGAGCCCTATTAGACGTCATCCCGCTCGATGCAAAACTGGTCAAAGGCTCCCACGGCCGCCTCCCCCAAAACACCGAAGACTGGCCCATCTACATATCCCCAAGAGAGACCCCCAACCAACTCACCTCCCCCCAAGTCCACGACCAACTGCTTTCCCTTTTCTGACCACAAAATACTAGTATACAGTACCATGCCGTAGCG
>NZ_JAENIL010000067.1 GCF_016595505.1 Pelagicoccus mobilis
CGATCGCAGGTTATCTTCTCCTTCTCCAATCGCGTGACAAGCACGCTCCCACCTATTTCAATTCACGAGTTCTCACTTTATTGGACGATCTCTTAAAGAACTCTAGAGGGCGGCGAAATATGGCGCCTGTCGGGCATTTGAACGACACTTCTCTCGCAACCTGAAAACGGTGTACGTTTTCTGTCCTCCACATGTATGCGATTGAGTCGTGTTTCTTCAGCTTTTGGATACATTTACAAGAAAAGGCCGTTCTAAAGACGATCAGGCGTGAGCAAAAGACGGATCTGCGGTAGGTCTATAAGTAAGAGAATCCGAGATTCGATCACCTACCCCACCGTTCGTGCCTGCGAACCACTTGCTCGAAACAAGGATGAACCCTCACGCTCTTCGCAGAGGGGTGCCGAATTGAACAATCGCCTTTTCAGCTACGTAATGTGCCTTTCATTTAAACTTCCAAGCTGGTTGCCAACCGCTCCCGGCCTAGGGCTTCTGCTCGCGACTGCCTCTGCAGAAGGTTCACCTTCACCTCAAGCGTTGATGCCCGAACACCACCGAGCGATGTTTGAGGAATATTGCTACGATTGTCATGACACCTTCGCCGAAGAAGGTGGCGTCGATCTCGAGAAGCTTTCTTTCAACATCAGCGAAGATCTAGAAAACGCAGCTCTATGGCAAAAGGTACTCGACGTGCTGAACTCTAAAGAAATGCCACCCGAGGAAGAGCTACAGATAGCTCCGGATGTCAAAACGGCGTTCTTGGACGACCTATCAAATCAGCTCGTAAGTGCTCGTGATATCCTAGGTGACAGCGGAGGAGTCATCACCCTACGCCGTCTCAATCGCCGCGAATACCAGAATACGATCGAGGATCTACTAGGCATTCGACCAGACGTTTCGGAGCTTCCGGATGACCAGACAGTAGCAGGATTCGACACACAAGGAGCATCCCTCTTCTTCTCAAGCGACCAACTGGAAAAATATCACGCAGTTGCGCGAAACAGCCTCCAGCTCGCCCTTACGAGCAAAAAGAAGCCTCAATCCAAAACATACCGTATCGAGCCGGAGGATACGTTTTTCAAAACCTATGCCAAAAAGGCACACGAATTCAAAGAGGCAGCTGAACGTGCGATTGCATGGCAAAGTCAGAGCAAGAAACCGTCCACCGAGTTTGGATTTATCGACGACCACGACGCAGACGAGGCACTCGGTTGGTATCACAAATTTTTCCCGCAACTCGCCGACTATCTGAAGCGTCCCGAAAACCAAAACGGAACTTCACTGATATCCACGATCAAACAAGGTATCACTCGGGTAAAGACACCCACGCAATACCAGAAACTGGGCGGCAAGTATTTGCTTCGAGTCAAAGCTGGAACCTACAAAGGGGCTTCTGATCGTCTGAGCTACCTCGAGTTCACATCCAAAGTCGAGAAGTCTGACTCCCAGGATTACCTCGGATGGAGAAAGGTTAATGGCACGTTGAAGAACCCAGAGATCATAGAGTTTCCAATTGAACTAGAGGCTGGGAAGAGAACGAGCTTCTATGTGCATCAACGCACCCATATGGGACGAGGCGACAAGAACATATGGTCCAAGGTAAGAGCTGAAAACGGTATCGGTCCCGCACCCGGTATATGGATCGATTGGATCGAACTCGAAGGACCGATCCATGACACTTGGCCACCGGAAGCAGTGAGTAAGCTCTTGTTCGAACGCCCCAAAGGTTGGAGTGACACCGAATACGCGAACGAAGTGATAGAGCGATTCGCCGATCGAGCATTCCGATCTCAATCACCATCGCCGGAGTTCGTATCCAAACTTCAAGGTCGTTACCTACAAAAGCGAGATGCCGGCCTAAGCTTCATCGATGCGCTCATCGATCCCCTCTCCATAATTCTCACTGCTCCGAGCTTTGTCTACATGGTTGAACCTGCTGTGGCAGAAGGAGAGGATGATTCACTCACCGGATCTGAACTCGCAGTACGTCTCGCATACTTTATTTGGAGTTCTCCTCCCGATGAGGAACTCATGGAATCCGGAGAATCCGGCCGACTCCTGGAAGCCGATGAACTCAGGTACCAAACAGAGCGACTTCTCGAAGACCCTAGATCAGCCCGCTTCGTTCAGTCCTTTGCGCACCAGTTCTTCGAAATGGAACGGCTAGATAATTTCGAATTCAAGGCGCTCAACTTTCCGACCTTCGATAACGCTGCAAAAGAAAGCGCCCGCCAAGAAATCTTCCAAACGCTCCAAGTCATGCTAGACGAAGAGTTGCCACTAAAAACCCTTTTGAAAAGCGACTTCATCATGGCAAATGACGTCCTTGCCGAGTACTACGGAATCGAAGGGGTAACAGGACCGGAGTTTCGAAAGGTCGCCGTTTCAGCAAAGTCTCCTCGTGGGGGCATGCTCGGCAGTGCGGCGGTCATGGCCATGGGCTCGGACGGAAATCGTTCCTCGCCTGTGGAACGCGGAGCTTGGGTACTGAGACATCTCCTCGACGATGCGCCTCCCCCCGCTCCCGCGAACGTGCCGCAACTTGACCGTCTGTTCGGGACCCCACTTTCTTCCCGCGATCTGCAGAAAGCTCACATGATCGAACCTCAATGCGCTCAATGCCACCGCAAGATCGATCCCATCGGTTACGGACTCCAGAACTTCGACGCCGCAGGTGGCTGGAGAAAGATGGAAACAGTGACCGCTTCGAAAGGTGGCGGTAAGCGAGTCACAAGAAGTTTCAAAATAGATCCCCACGGACAGCTTCCAGACGGCACGAAGTTCAAGAACTTCTACGGCCTCCGCGATGCCGTCGCACAAAATGAAAAGGAGTTCGCTCGCGGCATCTCCAAGGCCCTCATCTCTTACGGTCTGGGACGCCCTTACGGCTTCACCGATAGAGATCTCGCAAGTCAGATTGTGAGAAAAGGCCGCTCCAGCGGTTACACCTTTAACTCTCTCATTCACGCACTCATTCAATCCGATCCGTTTCAAACCAAGTAAGTAGAGTCATGAGCAAGAAATCGAAAAACTCGTTTAGCCGCCGAAGCTTTCTCCGCAGCACCTCCTCACTCATCGCGCTTCCGTTCTTGGAGTCTCTCGCCTTCCGACCCTTCGCTTCAGCAGCCTCTTCCCTATCCGCTGCAGCTGCCGCCCCAAAACGGATGGTTTTCCTCGGCATGGGTTTTGGAGTCACCGCTGAGTCTTGGTATCCAGATATCAAGACACCCGGACGCGACTACGTGATGCCTAAAGTCCTCAAGTCGCTCACAAAATTTAAAGACGAAATCACCCTGATCCAAAATCTCGAACACGCGAACTCCAAAGACGGCCACAGCGGGAGTACCTTCTGGCTCACCGGAGCCAATCGCTACGCGGTTCCTGGAAAGAGCTTCCACAATACGATTTCAGTAGACCAAGTTGCCGCCAATGAATGGGGCAAGCACACACGTTTCACCTCCATTCAACTCGACACCAAAAGCGCTAAGTCAGGAGGACACGGTCCGGGCCTTTCACTCGCATGGAACAAGCAAGGAAAACCGATTCCCGGATACAACACTCCTGTAGCGGTGTATCACCGCTTGTTCTCAAACGATACAACCTCTCTCGCCGAGAGGCAGCATCAACTCTCGGAACAGCGAAGCGTGCTCGACACCGTCCTCTCGGACGCCAAGTCGATCAACCGGAAACTAAGTCGCGAGGACGCTGACAAGCTAGATGACTATTTCCAATCCGTGCGAGAGATCGAAATTCGCCTTTCCAAGGAGGAAGACTGGCTCGGTATCGAAAAGAAGAAACCCTCTCAGCCCCTTAAGGAACCCAAAGAGTCCCTGCAAGGAGTGCACGAGGTTCGCATGATGTATGATCTCATGATCGCAGCGATGCAAGTCGACGCAACACGTGTATTCACATACCGGATGCCGGGTGACTCCATGCTCAGCAGCCTTGGCATCGCAATGAGCGCTCACAACATGAGTCACTACGGACCGGGCGATCGCTATGACGCCTCTGAAGCACGAGACCGTGCCCACGCAAAACTCCTCGCCGAGTTTATCACGAAACTCAAAGCCACCAAGGAAGAGGATGGTTCTAGCCTCTACGATAATGTATCCATCGCCTTCGGGTCGAACCTAAGCAAGCAGCACAATCTTAAGAACTGCCCCACCCTTCTCACTGGCGGAGGAGCAGGCATCTCCCACGGTCGCCACATCGTGGCAAACCATGAGACACCCCTTTGCAACGTCTGGCTCAGCCTCCTCAACGGCTCTGGGATCAAGGCGGACTCTTTCGGAGATTCGACCGAGCCAATGCAGGAGCTCTTTCGCAGCTAAGCCTAAAGGTAGCGGCCGTTGCTCGCCTCGCAGAAGCTTCAAGCGAAGGCGGGTCCCCAACGGCCACGAGATACGTTCTAAGCGATGAATGCCCGTTAAGGACAACGGGCTCTACCCTTCGCTTCATTCGCTCCCTCGAGAAGCTCCAGCTCTACACAACAAAAGCCCCCGCTCTTCTTGAGCGAGGGCACCCCCGATTTAGGACGAACGTTTCCTAAAAGGAAAAGGTGTTAGTCCAAAATACTTCGGTCGGGTTGGGATTGCGGAACACCGCGATCTGACCGTCTGGATTGATGACTACCGGGATATTGTCATCACTTCCGAATGCATTGCGGATGTTCAGCTGCGATTTCCAGGTTAGCTTTCCATCGCTTATTTTGGTCTTATAGCTGAACCACAGGTCCACATTGGTTTCGTCTGGGCCAAAGTATGGGCTAGACAAGACGGGAGTCACCAGACCGCCACCGATAGGCGTTTGCGGGTAACCTACCGCTATACTGTCTTGCCAGCGAATCGCGCCACCAACACCGAAACCGGCAAGCATCGAGTCATCGGTGAAGGAGTAGTTAGTGGTGAGGTTGACACGCCATTTGCGTTGCTCAAGCGAGAGCGTGCCATCACGAGCAGTCGTTGCCGCAAGCGGATTGACCACCGCCCCAGTGTAACGCCCTACGAAAGTGCTCTCGAATCCGCGAACGAGGGTGTCGCTCAACGGAGCCAAAGGCGAACTGCGGACGTTCTCAAATACGCCGTTAGGGCCAAGTACGAATTCCGACAAATCAGGTGCCGTATTAGATTGGGTACTCTCCTGCTTACCAACGTTGAGAGCGACTCTCCAGTTAGGTGCGATATTGCCCGCCAAATCGATCTCGAAACCTTCAGTGACAAACGAATTAGTGGCCGCGAGGTTTTCGATCGGATCGAAACGAGCCACCCCATCTTCAAGACGGAAGTTCATGATGCTCTGCACATCAGATGGAACCCAACCGATGATTTCGTCGAAGACATCTTGATAGGAGTTCAATGAGCTTGGGAACTCACCAAGCGTTCCGTTCACAGTGGCCGCGGCCTTTGCCTCATCGAAGGTCATTTCCGCATCGATGCCTTCCTGCCAGCGCGTCAACCACTGAGAGATCCAAGCAGTCGAACCACCAAGAGCGCCTCCGGTGTTCGCGCTCGCGAGACTGCGAGTCGTTTTAAACCAGTTAGCACGAGCGATGACCTTGCCTCCAAACATGTCGAAGGTGATGCCATAGTCTTGCGTGTCTCCGAAAGGAGTACCGATGAGATTGTTGAGAATCGTACGACGTGGAGCGGATGGAGAGAAGTTCTCAGACTCGTTGTAGTGCAAGCTCACGCTCGTTTCGTTCGGCAGCTTCCAAGGGAGATGCGCGACGACACTGGTGGTAAGCGTATCTCCCTCATCGGTTATGAGAGTCGAAGGATCGAGAACCAAGGCGCTCTCGTCGAAAACTCCCCACAAGTCTGGACCTGCCTCAGGACCGTAAAGCACAGTACCCAAATCATTGAGACCTTCCGTTTCATCCGTTCGGTAGCCCACAAGCCCTACCAGCGCGCCGTCGAAGAGGTGTCCCTGCCAGCTGAGAACCGAGGACTCGATTTCCAATTGCGAGCGGTTACCTCCACTAAGCGTATTGCGGAGAACTGGGTTGATGATATCGAAGCGGCTCTCCGTGCGATTCCAGGCAGAGAAGCTTCCTGTATCACCATTTTGGAACAATTGAGCGTTAATCGGACTCGTGATGCGAATGTCACTCGTAGACTGGATTTCAGAGCCTAGCAGAGAATCCGTGAGATAGATCAGCACTGGGTCCTGACGACGGAAACCGTTGGCCGGCGCGAAGAGATAGTCCTGGATATCGAAGCTCCCGTCATCGAACCAACGGTCGCTATAGGAGCGGTTGAGACGATCGATGGTTTGCTTGTTATAAAAAGCAGTGAAGGTATGAGATCCAAGCCATCCCAAACTGTCCTTCTCCTTAAGATCCAATGTGTAGAACGCGGTTGCTCGAATCGCTTCACGGTCGGTCTGGTTGTTGTGGTGACTCCCCATCGATCCTTCGGCGATGAATGCTCGTCCCAAATTTGGATTCGGCATATCGCTGAGACCAGCCGAGCCATCCGAACCTGCAGGGCCTACTTGAATGAACTCGTTTGCATCAACGCGAACGTCCGGGCTGGAACCAACAGGGAGCCGGTTCTGATTCCGATAACTCTGCTTATCGAATGCGATCTCTATACCGGCACGATTGTCCAGAAACGACTGTTCAAGCACTGCGTTGAAAGCGTCGAAGTCCTGATTCACCGTATCCAAATTTCCAGTCAGCAACATTCTCTGATTGTTGAAAACGGACTGAGGAAGCGACGCGGTTGTGAAACCAGGCAACTGAGGAGCTCCTTCCAAACGAGTTGGCGCCCTAGGAGACATCAAGTCAAAGCGTCCGCGGCTTACTCCATTGAAAAGGATACGACCTTCGAATCCTGCGTGACTGGTACCAGCAAGACCTGGGTTCACACCATTCGATCCGTCGAAAACCTGAGCGAACTGAATGTAGAACGGTCCCTGCAGAACCGAACCGTTGACGTCATTAACGGTTAGGCCAGGACGTCCATCAATAGTGAACTTTGGTTGGAACGATCCATCATCGATGTAGGATGGCAATGTCACACCTGTATACGCTTCGAGACTACGGTCGACGTTGCCGAACCATGAATCGAGAGAGTTGTACGGAGCGATGACGTTGACAGGAGTCGAGTTGATCTCCCCATCTTCATAGGAAAGTCGCATCTTCGTCGGTCCGAGGACGTCGCTTCCCTCGTTCTTGAAAAGCACTGAGTTTAAGGCCAGATAGATACGCTCGTCTTCCTCGTACGCAGGCTCCTGCTGGAAGTTTGTTTCCTCACTCAGAGCCGCGATACGAATCGCCAAGCGATCCTCGATGAGAGAGCGGTATAGATCGAAGCTGAAACGGTTGCTTCCTCGCTCGCCGAATCGAACACTCGCTTCACCGAAGCTTTTGGATACAGAGGCAGAACGAGCAGAGTTGTTTATGACTCCCCCAGGTTCTCCGATACCAAAAAGCAAAGAGTTCGGCCCACGGTTGATCGTGACTCGATCTGTATTGTAGCTATCAAACGGGATATCCGTCAGGAAGTAGTTACGCGTTAAAGTCGCTCGACCGAGGCCGCGCACTCTTTGAGCTCCTTGCGGGTTCACACGAGTGCCAGACAGGTTCGGGTCACCTGCAGAGGTATTCCCGGAGAAGTTACCCTGATCGCCCGCTACCTCTGTATTCAAAGCATATGACAAAACGGTTGCCGCATCTGTTGCTCCCGTGTCTTCGAACATCTCTTCCGTCAGGACAGAAATAGCAGAACCAATGTCTTTGATTTGAGTTTTGAGACGAGTACCTGCAAGGGTAGTGGTCGCGCGGTAGCCGGTATCTTCAGCCGAATTAACTGTGAATGGACTTAACTCAAAGACTTCTTCATCTGTATCTTCGTCTTGAGCTATCATCGCCGGAGACCCGACAATGGCAGTAGTTAGCAAGCCTTTGAAAAACTTGCCGATTCTTGGTTTCTTTTGGTTCATTGGTGGGGTACGATCAGGGTTTGAATCGATGGAGCCCGACTTGTCGGAATCGATTTTCCTTACTGTGAACACGCCTGATTTCTCGTGACGAGAAACGGCGAGTGGTGTACCTGCCAACATGAGTTCGAACGCTTCTTGCGGGAGATGAGCACCTTCGATCGCGGGTGTCACAATCCCCTCCATCATCAGACCTGCGAACATAATATCCACATTCGCCTGACGAGCAGCTTCCCTCAAAGTATCGATCGCTTTCCCTTCGGGCACGTCGAAACGCACGGACTTCATTTCCGAATCTGCCGTATTGGCAGAAACATGACAGACGAAGTACGCAACCAGAAAGAAAGCAACACTCCACCGCAAAACGCGGCAAAGGCAAATCTGCCAATTTAACTTGAGGGTCATCTATTTTCATCAGGATGCGTACTCTACATCCTGAAACGAATTACTAATCGCGATTAACTATAACATTTATCCAAAAACCAGATACCACCCTCACACAAAACCTACTCCCCTTGTCCTTGCTTCAACAATACACGCCCCTCTTCGACATACACCGCCTCAATCCCAAGGCTAATCTCTAGTAGCTCTACAAAGTGATCAATCTTGTCGATGCGCAAAGCAGCCACGAGTGGAAGATCCCTGATCGCCTCATCCGCTATCTCTAGGTGCACACTACCCCGCTGATTGATTTCCTCCACAGCTTGAAAGAGGGGAATAGAATCAAACTCTAGCTTATACTTCCACGCGAGCTTCTCTAAAATACTCTCCTCCGGTTCCTGCTCCACAGTCACTTCGTACTGCCCACTCTCTAGATCTACAACTGAGCTTTGCCCAGCCACCAATCCGCTTACAATCGGCTTCGTGGCGGGATTCGGAGCACCAATGGCTACGGCAGAAGGCTTCGCGTCGAGACGAACCTTCCCTTCGGTTACGAGCACCTCGATCTCACTATCGCTTACACGCACGTTAAACGCAGTACCTACGGCGACGACATCTACCCCTTTCGCACTTACGATAAACGGACGATCCGGGTCTTTTGCTACATTGAAGAGAGCCTCGCTTGAAACGAGCTCCACTCGTCTAAACTCTGGACTGAAGTCAACATGCATAGCCGCACCACTCTTCATTTCCACAACCGAGCCATCCGAGAGTTCATGACTTTCGTAAGCGTTCGCAACGTAGTTCCGTTGCTCATTGTCGCGCAAGCCGATCGAATCTGAGAGCAACAACATGAACCCGAGAGCCAACACTGCCGCTAAACCTCCGAGCCATACCCATTTGTAGACGCGATCTCGATCAACGAGCAGGTCGCGATGCGGCTTCTCGCTATGCTCGGGCATCCATTCCGCCAACGTATCCATTTTTCCCCACAGTTCCTGGTAGGACACGAAGGCCTCGCTATGGGCTGGGTCTGCAGCAAGCCATTCAAAAAACTCGTCCTGTTCGGCGGGGGAAAAGCCGCGAAACTTTTTGGCCACCCATTCAGTCGCTTCCGTCTCGATTCGCTTTTCGCGAGCGGATTCTGATTCCTTTTTTCTCATCGTCTAAGATTCCTAAAACTGTTCTGGGGCATGTTGCTTCATAAACTTCATGCACTTCGCTAGCCCCGTCGCCACATGAGCTGCGACTGTGTGGCTGGAAATATCTAACTCCTTGCCGATCTGCTTGTGGCTCATTCCATACACTTTCGCCAAGGTAAACACTTGGCGACAGCGCTCTGGTAGCTGCTGGATAGCCTTGGTAAGCAACTCCCGCTCATGATTACGAGCCACGACCTCCTCGACTCGCTCCGACTCATCCAGCACCTCAAGCGCATCGCCATCCCACAGCGAACCGCAAGTGATCACTTTGTTACGCCTCACACGATCCACAGCCAGATTTCTCGCCACTGCAAAGAAGAAGGCCTTGGGAGCTTTGAGGGGAGACTTGCGGTTCTCTCTCAGCACGCGAAACAATGCTTCCTGCACTATGTCATCGACTTCTATCTCGTCGCGGTACCGGCTCTTGAGCCAACCGCGAATCATGGGTTCATGAGGAGCTAAGTTCTCTGCATACCAATCAGCTTGGTCTGATAATTCTGGGGGCATTCTCTCGGGGGTACGGGGTAGTAGCGTTTGTAAGTTAAAAAAGATCTAGCCGATCTCGCAAGATGTTAAGTCAGTTAGGGGCTTGTATTGATTCGCCCTGGGGCTCTGGAAGTCGGCGTTGGATGAGGTAGACTCCCGACTCGCGATGGCGAACCACAGTCAGCGGAGAATCCTCCAGCATTCGCAAAAACGCCTGTTCCGGCGGCAAGGTGCCTTCGATTGCTCGAGTTTGCACCCCCTTCACCACCTCCGCCGAAAAAACGATATCCACTCCACCTTGGTCGGCCGCGTGCTTGAGGGTCTCCAAAGCGAGCCCCTCGCCCACTTCGAAGCTCCGCAACGCATCCTCTCGCTCTCCATTCGAACAAGCGACCAACAACACCACCAACAGCGGGCAAACCCGCTTCAAAAAATGCAGACGACTCAGTACCTTCATCATAGGGCTCAATCACGCTCTTCTGCCTCGAATCGCTGTTATCGAAAACCATCTCGTAACTGGGACGTACGGCGAAGGCAGATTAACTAGTCGAAAATGAGGGAGATCGACTTCCCTTTTTACCAAGCTCTTTAAGCGACACCCTACACACATCCGAGAAATCGCGTTTTCACTCTACAAAATGTTGGCCCCCAATGGACTTAGCCACATAACTGACTTGGTTCAATCTACCGAACTTTCTTTCTCCGAATGCCTCGAAACATCCCATTTTTTTGTAGCTTCACTCGACGCGTGCTCTGCCTGTGCTTTTACACCGTCACTGTCGCCTGCGGTTTATCGCAAATTCCGGGTAGCTCTAGCTTTCAGCCCGAGGAAGAAAGCCCCATTCTCGAGCGTTGGCGTTGGCGTGAACTCGAGGCTCTCCAGCAAATGGAGATGATTTGCGGCACTGAGGATGCAGACTCCCTTCTTTGGTTCGCCACAAGAGAAGGCGTCATCTCCTACGACGGCATCGGTACGCAACTCTTCCCCTTTCCCGAAGAGATAAAGGGCACCCTCACTCTGCAACTTTTTCCATCCAAGAACGGAAAGCTCTACGCTTACACAACCAGCGGACTCTATTCGCTCAAAGACAACAACTGGAAACACGAGCTCGACTTTCCAGATCCCACTTTCGCGGAGGGGCGAAACTTCATCGTTCGTAATAGCTATGGAGTCGAATTCGCAGCCGTCAAAAGAGGGCTCTACCGCCTCGACCAGGAATCCCCAACCTTAATCACCGAACTCCAGGCCTATCCGACCAGCTTGAGTATCGACGCGCATGACCAGCTTTGGGTCACGCTCAACTTGGCCAACATAATCGAGCGGCACCAAAGCGATGCCCAAGGCGTCACCACTCCAGAGCAACACGCGATCTTCAATCCAGAAGGCGACGAATATTGGCACTTCAGCCAAATTGTGGCCTCTGCCCTCTCCGATGAAATTTGGACCATCGATTGGCGCCCGAACAACGCACCGATGAGCTACTCACCGGATTCAAAGGAATGGGCCGAACAGGACATAACCCAGTTCGCCGGAAACAACGCACTCATCAGTGGAGCTCGCATCGGCCCAGACTCCATCCTTCTGATTTCTAAATCCAACATGCTGGTGAACCACAACGGCCAGTGGAGCACCTTGGACTACCCTGAGTTCGAAATTCCGACCAACGCACCCTACGCCTTCCTTCGCAACAACGGGAACCTCATTGTCGGCGGCTCAGGGGAAGTCGTTTACGAAATCGAGCTTTCGGAAGACCGTTGGCAGTCCTTCCCCAATCTTCACTTCCAGGCAGAAAGCACAAACCGAAGCGTCTGGTACCTTTCTTCAGCTGGAGAAGTCGTCCAGCACGACACAGTATATAACAAGTGGATACATCACAATTCAGGAGTCATCAACAAGCCAGTCGGGCTTTTCCACTCGAAGGACGATTTCGTTTGGGCATACGGGACTCACGACGGATCGCCCGCTGTATCAATTTTCGACGGCAGTAACTGGAAACTCAACAAGCACCCGGAACTGATCAATTCGATCGGGCACCTCTCCGCCACCCAACTTAGCAATGGAGACGTATTGTTCGCCTCCGCGAGTGTAGAGCCAGCTGAAGGGAAAGGGGGGCTTGTACGCTATTTCAAAACAGCGTCAGGCGAATTTCGGCATCAACACATCGCTCCACCGATAGTACCCAATCGACCTGCTAGCATTGCCGAAGGCCTCGATGGCACGCTCTGGATCGGGGGTTCCGGCTTACACACGACCAAGGCGGATTTTTCAGAGCCCGCGAAACCCGCAGCCCAGTTCTCCAGAGAAAACTGGATCGACCACGTGGTCGTGGACAACGAAGGCAAAGTCTGGGTAGCGATGTGGCAGAAGGGCTTATATCGAAAAGATGGAGACACTTGGACTCGTTTCACCCCTCCTCAGGAGATTCGCGAGAACCAAGTTGGATTCGTTCTGGTCGATAAAGTGCGTCCGGGGAACATTTGGGTCGCGACAAGCAAGGGAGTTTCTCGATTCGACGGTGAGAACTGGTTTCCCAATAGTCTACCGGGAAACGTTCGTTTCAATCGAGAAAGCGGGACTCTCAAGCAATCGCTAGACGGAGCGATCTGGGTAAACCTGGCTAACCGCAACTGGTATTTTCGAGCCGATTCCACGACCAGCAAAAGCCAAAAGCCATTCGAGGGATTCCGCACCACCCGCTATCGACTCGACGAAGAACCGCCACACCTAAGTCTCAGGGCCGAGGTTCAGGAGTCAGTGTATCCATCAAGTCTTTACTTCGAGTGGACTGGCTCTGACAAATGGTCGTTCACTCCACAATCTGAGCTCAGATATTCCTATCGAATAAACGAAGAGGACTGGACTCCCTACTCGTTCAAAACATCCACTACCTTAGTTAACTACCCAGCAGGCCAACACCAGATACAGGTACGTGGTGTTGATATGGACGGGAATGTAAGTACCGAAGTCGTGAAAGCATCGTTCACGATTCTCCCTCCCATCTGGCAGCGCTCATGGTTTATTGCAGCCATTGGAGCAACAGCCCTTAGCATCGTAATTCTTATTAGCCTGCTCATCAAACAAGGCATCAAACATTTCGTGCAGATAGAGGAGTTCAAGATCCAGTTTTTCACTAACATTTCCCACGAGCTACGAACACCTCTCACCGTCATTCTCGGCCCTCTTGAATCCTTGCTAAATAAGTATTCAGAAACAGAGGACAAGAAGGTTCTTGAACTGGCCTGCAAAAACGCTCGTAAGATGCTCTTCCTTATCGATCAGCTCCTCGACTTCAGAAGCGCGGAGCAAGGCAACATCAAGCTAAACCTTGCCAATTCAGACTTCAACGAATGCGCCAAGGAAGCAGCAAGACTCATACAACCGCTAGCCGCCGATCGCTCTCAGACCTTATCAATAGAGATAAGCGAGCAGCCATGCCTCGCATGGTTCGATTCAGAGAAAGTAGAGAAGATCATCAGCAACCTGTTGAGCAACGCGATCAAGTACACGCAAACTGGCGGGAACATCCTGCTGCGGGTAAACATTTCGAGCGGCCAAGACAGCTACACAGCCACCATCCAAGTCGAGGACAACGGAGCGGGCATACCCAAAAAGAAAATCGATAGCATTTTCGAACTCTTCTACCGAGCAGACAACTCGCCTTCAAACAAGGTACGCGGATCCGGGATAGGACTCGCCTACACCAAAAACTTGCTCGAACTCTGCAACGGAACGATCGACGTAGAAAGTCCAATCACGACCGTGGATGGCGAAGAAAAGGGAACCCGCTTCACAGTCTCGATCCCCTTACCTAAGACTCCCCCCCTCTCCCGAACCGAATTGTCGGAGACTTCGATCGAGGACTTCCCCGATACGACCGAGACTCCGGAACTCCCCGAACCTGAGATTGATGAGACGAGTATTAAACCGGTCGTGCTTATCGTTGAAGACGACGATGACATACGAGCGTTCCTAGCCACCGAACTTGAAAAGGACTATCAATTGATCGAGGCTGAAAACGGAGCTACTGGTTGGACAAAGGCGGTAGAAAGAATTCCCGATATCATTTTAACGGACGTCATGATGCCCGAAATGGACGGCAAGGACCTCTGTCGAAAGATTAAAAGCAGCGAGTCTACAAGCCATATCCCGGTGATCATGCTCACCGCTCTAAAGTCCGAATCACATGAAATATCCGGCCTGGAAGCTGGAGCGGACGATTACATCGCCAAACCAATCCGTATCGACATCCTCAAAAAGCGGATACACAACCTTCTTCAAGCGAGAGAAAGAATTCACGAGCAATTCAAACGCCTCAATCCAGCGATCCGAATCGCCCCAAAGAACATAGCTTCAAACCCAGTAGACGAAAGCTTCCTCGACAAGGCCATCGCCCAAATCGAGCAGAACATTTCAGATCCGTTTTTCGATGTCGAAAGCCTAGCCGGTAGCATGGGCATGAGCCGAATGACCCTCTATCGAAAGTTCAAAGCCGTAACCGGCGAGTCACCCAGCGTATTTATCCGTTCCATACGCATGTCGAAATCTGCTGAGCTCCTGCAAGGCGAGCAATATAACATATCGGAAATATCCGATCTCGTTGGGTTCTCAGAAATTAGCCATTTCAGCAATTCCTTCAAGAAGCACTTCAAGTGCACGCCCTCGCAATACAGAGAGAAAGTCAGATCCTCAGATTAGACGGCAACCAACAAGGGCGCTACTCAACTATCTTGATCGGCGAGATCCCCTTATTGTAACTCTCTCCACTAGAGGACTCGAAGATTGCGAAGAGATAGTAGAAGTTCCCGGCAGGCAAATCTTCAGACGCAGTCAGGCCACTCAAGGGCATCGAGAAGCGTGCAACGCCTCTAGAAACCCCAACCGCAGAACTATCAACGACCGACAAGTCCGACACAACTGTCCAGTCGGAGTTGAGCTCCCTCAATAGCAAGCTAACTCCTTGCCGGCCATTGGTCACAGTCGCCCCTTCGCCAGCATTGAACAAACAATTCACTTCTAGAGTCTCCCCAATCTTGTGCTCAGGATTCAAATACAGACTCTCATCATCAAAGGCCACTCCCGCTTCAGCTAACGCTGCGACTACCGTCAACGAACAGGTGTCCTTAATTCCAGCGAGCTCATTTGAAACCTCGATTGCGCAATTCCCAACTCCAACCGCCGTCACGACACCATCCTCACTGACCGTTGCCACCGACTCATCACTCGAGCTCCAAACGAGTTCTTTATCGATAGCGTTGATTGGGGTGATCCCAGCATCCAATATAAACGAAGACTCTTCTCCCATCGTGAGAGAATCTCTCGAAATAGAAACCGAACTAACCGGACCAGCGGGAGGGAGACACTCGGGACAATCAACAACTCTAATAAACTGAGCGTCATCCTCTAGTTTCTGAAAAAACAACGCCTCTCCGTTTTCATCAAACGAACCAACAGTCCCACTCAATTCCCAACTCTCCAAGGGCGCTTGCAGCTCATCCGTATTAAGAACTCCGAAAACGCCCTCAGGCGTCCCCTCCTTAACAACGATCTCCAAATCGCCATCTACGTCCTGAACCCGACCAAACGAAAACGCAGCAGTCAGAGGCCGTACTGATTTACTCGAATCAAAGACTTCAAGAGTTACTGAACTCACATACCCTCCTGAATCCGGAAACATGACCTCCACCCTATTCTCATCTCTCAGAAAATAGTTCGGGACCTCCACCTCCAACATCCCAAAGAAGTTGTTACGAGTCGCTTGATCATCTCCGCTGAAGTCTTCCGGCACACGCACATCCACACCGTTCAAACGGACAAGAGGATTGAGTGACTTGCCGTGATCTCGGCCAACCCCGATCCGAATAACCCCATAGCCATAATCGCCCGACTCCACTGAATCAAAATTGAAGGTCACCACCTCGTTTCCGTTTATCTCCTGCAAATATGCGTCTGCATAGTACTTTCGCTCCACCACTTCCTCATCAGGATCAAGAGCACGATCAAACGTGTATTCAAAAATTGCAGTCGACTCCAAACCGATCCCAAAGTCTTCCCCTTCAGACATGAAAGTCTCAGTGAGGGCAGTAATTCCGTCTATTGAATGCAGATGCTTCACCCGAATTTGCGTGATCGAAGCGTCTCCCAAACCTTTCAAATCGAACGTCAGTTGCTTTGGTTCAGTTTCTAGGTTACTCACCAAGACATAGGCTTTCTCCCCGTCCAAGTATACATCCGTTAGCAGGTCACTGTCGGAACTATCCGAATACAGTCGCGTTCCCTTCACATCCGACCAAAGCTCGTAGAGTTTGACCAGATCCGTGAACACCCACTCATCCCCAGTTTCCCCTGCGAGTTCATTCTTCTGCCTCATCAAGCGCCAATCGTAAACCGTTTCCGACCATTCGGCCTTGATCAGGATAAACGGGATCGCTTTCAAAATTAGATGAGGTCGATCCATGAATGTCATTATGAGTGGACTGAAGGACTTGATAAACACCCAGTCCCGCTCGCGAGACCACTCCTCCCACTCCAGCTTGTGATCGCGGCTTCCATATTCGGAAATCAAAAACGGCTTTACCTCGCCAAGGGTCATTTGACCGTACTGCTCTATCATATCGAAGGTCGCTTCGATACGGCCTCCTTTGAAATTCCAAGGTCCCTTCGTTCCACCTCCCGGCTGTCCGTGGCGATCGAAATCGTAAAAGTGCAGAGAATAGAAATCCATATTTTCCGCTGCAGTATCCATGAACAGTTTGTAACGTTCGTGCCAACGATCAAATCCCCTCTCATCAAAATACGGGAAGGCTGTTGTGTATCCACCAATTAGTACATCTTGATCAACCTTCCGAATCTCTTCCGCAACCACGTTGTGATACTCGAAAATTTCAAGAGGAGTATGAGTTCCGACTGTAACGAGCTCATACAAGGGTTCATTCATCACTTCCACAAAACGCGGACGCAAGCGACCCTCGGTGGGACCTTCATCCGGATCCCGAAAAAACTCCTGCAAAAAACGCCCCAGATACTCACCTGAACCACGTGCGGTAGTTGGACCCCAAGCTTCCTTGCCACAACAGGGATTGGTCATATGTCCTGGCCAGTGAGGATTCGGCAAAGCCCCGATCATCAGGTCAACTTTGTCCTCGTACTGATGAAACTTCGAAAGATTTTGCCCGTATTCCACCGTACGAATCCGAGCTCCCTCAGTCACCATGTATTCGGGATCAACATACCCTGGCCTCTCTGGATCCTCTGTCGACTGATTGTAGTACCAAACATTCGATCCGTTGTCCCTTCCCAGATAAACATCCAAGTCGCGCATCAAATAATGCAGTTTGTCCTCTTCTCCATCCCAGTCATGCGGACTCAAATCGGAGTGAAGAACCACGTACTTGGAACGATCAAACTCAGAGATACCTCCAACAGTGTGCTTAACACTTAGATCGACCGTCACAGTATCCTGCCCCTCAAGAGATAAGGAGGAAACAAGAACGAAGAGAACAAAAGAAAACGTAACGCAGTTCATGGAAATACGAGCCCAGAATAACAACTTTGACCAGTTCTAGATATCCGTAATTGCGCACAATACGCAAAAAGCGGGCACTTGAACATTCAAGTACCCGCCGACTTATCTAACTATTCTAAAAAACTACAGTATCAGATGCTTAACTACGCTCCTACCACTCGAAGGTGTTGGTAAGTACATACTGTGTAGGCAGACCGCGGTTGGTATACCATGCGATCGGAGTATCAGGAGCAGTCGAAACAGCGCTGTGGCGAACGACGTACGGATCAACCTTGCCAATGTTACGGATGTTCAGCTGAACCTTCCAGTCGAGTCGATCCTTGAAGACGTTCTCCTTGCGGTAGCTAAGAGTCGCTCCCACACGGAGGAGATCATCAGTGAAGAACGGTTTGTCTGCATCCGGAACCCAAGAACCATTGTCGAGCTGCTTGAGAGCGAAGCCAGTGGCCGCATCATCTTGCCAGATCACGTCAGCGCCGATTCCGAAGCCCTTGAACGGACCGTCGCGGAAGTCGTAGCTGGTAACCATCACGAACTTGTTACGACGTTCGTTCAGGGTACGAGAACCTTCCTGAGCCTTCTCAGTCAAGTAGGCGAAGTAGATCTCGTCGTAGACCTGTTGAGCAGTCTTCATCTCGCCGCCGTCGGCGCCGGATACGATACGCACGTCCGGACCTTCCATCTCGCCAGTCTCTGGGTTTGGCAAGGTCGCGAGGAAGTCGGAGGAGTACATGTCGAAGATCTGACCAGTCACTGGAGCAACGTTCGCAAACTCAGTTTCGAAGTTGTCGAAGCTGAACATCATACGCCAGTTGTCGGTGATGTTCGCATTAACCTGGAACTCCCATCCCTTGGATACGAGATCGCGGGAGTCACGTGTGGTGGATGGGTCGAGCCCTTCGAACAGGTCGATCCCGGCTGGCTGACCGAGCAGGTCGAAGTTGTTCCACTGAAGATTTACGTCCCCCTTGTTTTCAACTTCCACATCGAAGATTGTAAGAACACCGCTGATACGGTTGTCGAAGGCGCCGAACTTGATACCGTAGTTAAGCGTGTCACCAGTGGTGTTCGGACGAGCGTCCTTGTTAGGCAACACACCTACTGCGTTGGAACCGAAGGTGGTCGACTCCTGCACATAGAGAGTCAAGTAGTCCAACTTTCCTTGATCGCGGAAGAGGTGGTAGTTCGCTCCACGCGAGATCGTATCTGGATCGTCTTCGGACTGGAGAGCAAGAGGCGCGTCTGCCGCGAGCTTTGACCAACCAGCAGGCTTGCTTTCATCCTGCCAATCGCCTCCCTGCCATGTCGTATCGTAATCCTCTCGGCTATCAACACGCCAACCGAATGTGGTTACGAGACGGTTGTCGAAGAAACGGGATTGCAGTACTCCGAGGAACGTATCCACATCTTCACGATTGGCTGCAGGAGCGATCGCGTTGTAGGATGGTACCCACTCAGCATTGATGCCATCAAACTGGTTCGCATACGCTTGGAACTCACGTGGATCGGTTGGACCATGAATGGTCTGCGTATCCAAGTCGACGTAGTTGATCATCTTGATCAAGTTCGCGCCATTCCAGCCATTGCGAGGCTCATCCGGCCAATTCTCGGGGCTAAAACTCCACGCAGCTGTATCCAGAGCGTCAACAGGCGTAGTGTTTGGAGTTGTATTCGCTAGCCAAAGACTGTCCCAGCGGTGCTCCGCTTCGGATTGCTCAAGAAGAACGGCTACGTTATGCTTACCGAGCCATCCAAGGCTATCAGTCTCCTCTGCAAAATCGTACTGGAGAGAACCCGTCGCACGCAGGTTCTTGAGCGTGCGATTCTGCTTGTAACGCCAACCAGTGTCGTTGCGGACGAAGTACTTGCCCACATTCGGATTCGGAGTCACGCCATCGTTAAGCGTCGAACTCGCATCCAGGTAAAGCGTGTTAGCACCCCAGTTGATCATGAAGTCGTACTTCACTTCCTCATCATTGGCAGCGAGCTCCAGGTCGATGTACTCGTTCACCTTCCACTGAGCGACACCTTGGATGTTGTGCCCTTGGAAGTCCTGGAAGTTCGAATTGCCGAAGATGTTGAAGTCGCGTGGCAAGAAGTCGGTTGGCAAAGACGGGTTCTTGTTACCAGCAACGCGAGCCGGACCACTGATAACCTTGTTCAACCAGTTACGCGGTGAAGGACCGGTCTCGTCATTGATCAAAACGAGAGAGTTGCCGCCCGTATAACCCCAATCATTGAACTCAGGACCATTCGCCCCTGGAGCGATCCACCAACCGTAGTTGCGAGCGATCGCATGCTCCTCTACCGTTTCACCCGCCTCAGCTGCCGCGTCGATGAAAGGAGTCACCGCATCCTGGTGAATACCGTAGGAAGCGATCGAACGCTGCCAGTCGAAGTGCTCCGCGCGGAACTTGAGAGTGAAGTTCTCCGCTGGCTTGTAGGTGATCGCCGCATACGCGCGGTCCTGGTCCTGGAAGAGCGGCTTGATCCAGTTCTCGCCTTCCTCGTGCATGACCGCCACACGAGCAGCCAAGGTATCTTCGATGAGAACCTTGTTGAAGTTCAACTCGTGGCGAGTGCCACCTTCGTCGTCGATCTGGAAACGGTAACGGTTGGTATCAGCGAAGATCGCATCATTGGTGTAGCGATTAACCAGACCACTTGGATCACCGATTCCGAAAAGAATCGAGTTACCACCGCGGGAGAACTCGAAACGCCCAGCGTTGTAGGAGTCAGCCGTGATGTTCGTCTTAAATTGGTTACGGACAATGTTCTCGACGCGGATGCCGCGGATACGAGGATTGTCACCCCAGTAAACCTGAGAAGCGCCTTCTCCCCCTTGCGTGGTTTCCACTTCGGAACCTGGGGTGAAGTCGACCATCTGGTTGGTGCTGTTGACCGCCAAGTCTTCCATGAACTTCTCCGTGAGGATCGTCATGGTCACACCGATGTCCTTGGTGGAAGTGTTCAGACGAGTACCGGAAAGCGTGTTCTGCGCTTCATAACCACGGTCCTCTTCAGCGTTCACTTCGAAAGGAGAAAGCTCGAAAATCTCTTCGTCCTCATCCTGAGCGTAAGCGACTGATCCAGTCGCGAGACCGGTACAGAGCACGAGGGCCAGTCCGGTCAGGTTCTTGCGAGAGCGAATCTGGGCAAAGTTCGGCTGGCTCGCGGGGTCTTGTTTATTCTTCATTCTAGATTACGTCTGTTTCTGGGTTATAGCTCAGCGGTAGAAAACTAGCGCTGGACCTGTCCGAACGTCCCATCAGATGAATGGCTTCCCACCTCTATCTCCGGGCAACGCGATTGCCGGCAGAAAGGGCGTTATGGGTAGCGGTATTTTCAGGGGGTAGGCATCCAGACAAATTGTATGCAATATACCACGAATCATAACGCGGATCCTCGAAATCCACAATTGAGGTTCTTCGCTGAAAGATAGAGGAATTTCCAAGATCCTCAAATTTTCGGAATTTATTCCAGCCCCTGTCCCGCCCATCTCCTCTAGGAATCCCGCCTTCTCCACTCCTCTCGTACCAAGAGCGTCAATACACGATCCTTAATATAATAGTGCTGCGCCCCCTA
Source organism: Pelagicoccus mobilis (assembly GCF_016595505.1). Classification (GTDB taxonomy): domain Bacteria; phylum Verrucomicrobiota; class Verrucomicrobiia; order Opitutales; family Opitutaceae; genus Pelagicoccus; species Pelagicoccus mobilis. Next base: position 21,116 of record NZ_JAENIL010000067.1, read on the forward strand.
GCCTAAAACACCTCCCCAAGCGCCCTCCATCCCACACCACCTCACCTCCAAATCCTGCGCAGTTTGCTACGTAACGTTTCGTTCAAAACTGCGCAAAAGGAGGGAGAATTGGGTCGTCACAGGGGGGAGGAAACGAATTTGCAAAGGTGTTACAACGCCGCAAAACGAGACCTAGGGCCTTGATAACCTGCAACTTAAGGAGCCCTTACAAGGGCGATGATATTTGCTACGAGGCTGTAATCAAATCCACAGGCGCCTGCGCTATTATCGCATCCTACCTCTCGTTCTACCCGCCACCCTAGGCCGGCCCGAGCGACTATCAAACTTGTGGATCGCTCCACCGCCCCTTCCCCAAATGAATCAAGCTACATTCCCCAGAAGCGCCATCGAGCTCACCGAACCCGAATCCGAGCTAGTGGAAAAACGCCGCGAATTTGACCTAGAGTCCCGCCCCCATCCGTCATCCGATCTCAAGGTCTACGGCGGACAATTGCAGGTGTGCTCCCCGGGATTTCATTCCATCGACTCCTGCTTCGACCAATACACGCTCAACCTCATTTCCGCCGGCCAAGGAACGCTCCGAATCGGCGAAGAGATCATGCCGCTGGTCGCCGGAAGCGTCTTCATTGCCGGGCCAAATCACAGCTACCGCATCGAGAACAACTCGAACACCCAGCTCACCCACTACCAGATCCGCTTCAGCGGGGACCAAGCCGCCAAGCTGGTAAACAGCACTTTCCTCAGCGACAACCGCCCGCGCAATCTGCACCGACTTACCTGGATGAAGGACACTTTCTCCAACATCCTCGAATGCGGCGAGAACGCCTGCGGAAACGCCCAGGCCGCCTGCAAGCTCCTCCTCGAGTACCTCTTCACCCGACTCGAAAGCTGCAAGCTGCCCGAAGCGGAGAACTACAGCCACGCCTTTACCGCTTTCCAAAAGTGCAGCAGCTACATCGAAGAGAACTTCCGCCACATCAGCGGCGCCCATGAGATCGCCGACAAGTGCAGCATCTCACACCAGTACCTCTGCTACCTTTTCAAACGCTTCTCCGAAGTGACCCCCACTCAAACGCTCCTTCGCCTCAAACTGAACCACTCCGCCGATCTCCTGAGAAAGGGCGACTTGCTCATCAAGGAAGTCGCGCTCGAAGTCGGCTTCGAGGACCAGTACTACTTCTCGAAGCGATTCAAGGACTACTTCGGAGCATCTCCGCGAAACTTCGTCGGACTGGAGAGAGAGTCCCTTTCCGCCTAGGCCAACTCGCCACCACGGCTACCGCCACACCCCATGGCCACCACGCTCCACGCAGCCTCCACTCGAGCCTTCACACTCGTCGCATCGATCGCCTTCGCTGCGCCCAGCAGCGCGGATCCGGATCCGCAAGTCGGATTCGAGCAAATCAACGCGGCCCAGATCGGGATCGACTTCCAAGGCTCTCAGCCCCGCACCGCCTTCACCAGCACCCAATACCTCGACAACGCGGGCGTCGCCGCAGGCGACTTCGATGGCGACGGACTTTGCGACCTCTTCTTTTGCGGAGGCGACCACGGCAGCCAACTCTACCTAAACCTCGGAAACTTCACCTTCGAAAACGTTACTCAGAGCGCCGGTCTCGAAAGCCTCTCCCAAGAAAGCATCAACGCCGCCACCTTCGCGGATGGAGACGGCGACGGCGATCTAGACCTCTTCCTCGGTAGCCTGTACGGAAAAAGTCGATACTACCTCAACAACGGCGACGGAACCTTCTCCTCCTCCGATCAAGTCGAGTGGCAAGAGTCCCCCATCGGCGGCGTCACCTCGTTCGCTCTCGCCGACATCGACAACGATGGCGATCTCGACCTCTACACTTCCCGCTATCTCAACACCATAGTATCCGACCGGATGACACCCGCAGAGTTCGACGAGCTCTACCAGGACGAGATCGAAAAAATCCGCCAAGGCCTCCCCCTCAGCAAAGAGTTCGCCGAACGCTTCACCGTGCGCGAAGTCAGCAGCAACGGAAAATCAGGCAAAAGCGTAGACGAAAACGGACTCAACGACGTTCTTTACCTAAACGATGGGCGTGGTCGCTTCACGGCCGCGCTCGGAAAATCCTCCCGCTTCCTCACCGCCAAAGGCAGCCCAGTAGACTTACCGCAAGATTGGGGACTTACCTCAAGCTTCCGCGACGTCGATGGCGACGGCGATCAAGACCTCTACGTCTGCAACGACTTCGAATCCCCCGATCGATTCTGGATAAACGACGGAACAGGTCACTTCAAACAAGCCCCCGCCCTCGCCCTACGACGCACCAGCAGTTCATCCATGGGCGTCGACTTCGCCGACATCGACCTCGACGGCCTACAAGACTTCTTCGTGGTCGATATGCTCAGCCGCAGCCACACGCTCCGCAAAAAGCAAATGGGCATGATGGTACCTACCAAAGACACGATCGGCCTCATCAGCGACCGGCCGCAAATCATGCAAAACACCCTTTTCCTAAATCGAGGAGAAGGCCTTTACAGTGAAATCGCCCAGTACGCTGGCCTCAAGGCCTCAGAATGGTCTTGGGCCCCCGCCTTCATCGATATCGACCTCGACGGATACAACGACCTAATCGTAACCACCGGAGCAATACGCGACTTCATGGACGCGGACGTCAATGCCGAGTTCACGCGCTATAAAGAGGAACACGGAGACTTCACCGTCGAACAAACTCTCGCCAACCAAAAAAAGCTACCACCACTCCCCATGCGAAACTTCATTTTTCGCAATCGGGGTGATATGACCTTCGAAGATAAAAGCGAAGCCTGGGGCATGTCCGAAGTTTCCATATCCGGCGGCATGGCCATGGCTGATCTCGACCAGGACGGCGACTTGGATGTCGTCATAAGCAACACAAGCTCCGCTCCCGAGATCTACCAAAATATCTCCCAACGCCCGCGACTCTCAGTTACGCTCAAAGGGAACGACTCCAACACTCAAGCCGTCGGAGCCCGCCTCGTCCTCCAAGGCGGCGGCATCAGCCAAACACACGAAGTCACTTCCGGCGGCATTTACGCATCGGGATCTCAAACAATCCGGTCCTTCGCCCTCCCGAAACCAAAAAGCGAATACACTCTCACCATCCACTGGACCGACGGCACCCAGAGCGTAAAAAAAATAAAGGCGGGCGCCTCGCACATCTCAATCGACCAAGAAGGCTCCCCCAAGCGAGCCCCTATCGCCGCAGGTGATCATAACAAAGCCCCCACCCCACTCTTCGAAGACGTCTCTCAAAAGCTCGGCCACAGCCACGTCGAATCCCCCTACAACGACTTCGCCCACCAGCCACTCCTACCAAACCGCCTTAGCCAACTCGGCCCCGGGATTAGTTGGACCGATCTCGACCACGATGGAGACGACGACTTGCTGATCCCAAGTGGACGCGGCGGCAACCTAACAATCCTCGCCAACACGCCAAACGGCTTCAGAAAAACTCAAGGCACCGCCGCCTTCACCGACCAAGTCTCTGTACTCACATCCACTGCGAGCAATGGCGATATCTCCTTCACCCTTGGCGTATCCAACCACGAGCTACAAAAGCCAGAGACCGTGATGAGCGCGATTCCCTTTAGCTTCAACAAATCCAAAGGCTGGATCTCTCACGAAAACCTCCCCGCCTCACATTCGACGACCGGCCCTATGAGTCAGGCCGACATCGATGGAGACGGCGACCTAGACCTTTTCATCGGCGGGCGAGCCATCCCAGGCAAGTATCCAGAAGCCGCGGACTCGCAGATCTTTATCAACAACTCCGGCACCCTAGAGCTGGATACAACCAGAAGCGCCCCCTTCAAAAAAGCAGGCCTCGTCTCCGGGTCAGCCTTCGCAGACATCGATTCAGACGGAGACCAAGACCTCGCGCTCGCCCTCGAGTGGGGGCCGATCAAGGTGTTCGAAAACGACAAAGGAACCTTCCGCGACATCAGCCAACAGCTTGGGCTAGCCAAGCTCACAGGCTGGTGGAACGGAGTAGCGTTTGGCGATTTCAACAACGACGGAAAGCTCGATCTCGTCGCCACAAACTGGGGACGCAACAGCAAGTACGAGGGAAGCTACAGCCAAGACCATCCCCTTGAAATTTTCTACGGCGACCTAAACAACGACGGAACACAAGACGTGGTCGAAGCCCACTTCGACAAGCAAATGCAATGCACCGTCCCCGAGCGAGGCTTCAGTTGCAGCAGCCGAGCCATGCCCTTCATCCGCGACCGCATGAAAACCTTCGAAGGCTTCGGGATGGCCAGTCTCGAAGGGATCTACGGAACGAAGCTCGAACAATCCAAGCACGTCGCTGCCAATACGCTCGAACACCATGTCTTCATCAATCAAGGCCGCTCGTTCCAAGCGATCCCGCTTCCACTGCTCTCCCAATTAAGCCCCGCCTTTGGCGTATCGGTCGCCGACTTCGATGGTGACGGATTCGAAGACCTATTCCTCGCTCAGAACTTTTTCGCCGTCCAAGTCGAAACCCCACGCAACGACGCAGGATACGGCCTCATCCTTCGCGGATCAGGAGACGGCTCATTCGCTCCACTCTCGACCCAAGAGAGCGGCATTGCCATATTCGGCGAGCAACGCGGTTCTGCAGTAAGCGACTACGACCGCGATGGACGCGTCGACATCGCAGTCGCCCAAAACGGTTCCAAAACCAAACTCTTCCGCAACGTATCCGCAAAGCCAGGACTGAGAGTTCGCCTAGAGGGTACTCCCGAAAACGTGAACGCAATTGGAGCAACCATTCGCCTCGAATTTGAAAACGATTGGGGTCCCGCCCGAACCATTTCCTCCGGCTCCGGATACTGCTCTCAAGAGACAGCCACCCCAGTCTTGGCTGTCCCGAGCCCACCCGTTGGGATTGAAATAGCATGGCCCGGTCGAGCACCGGAATCGATACAACTCCAGAACGCCGCCGGAAAGTCCGAGCTCTACGTTTCCCAAGACGGAAGGATCGAACTACGCTAGACATGAGTCTCGTCCACGAAGCCCAAGACATTTGCTCGGCTCCGGTATCTCGCACCGTCGCTCGCCGAGATAGAGTGCCCTCGATCCAGAAGGCAGCCTATGGCGTGGGCATCGTTTCGGACCATTGCTCCATCTTCGGCATCACCGCGTTCGCGATGCCGATCTTCAATGTCATGCTCGGGCTCAGCCCCACGATGGTCGGCTTCGCCTTGGGAATCGCCCGACTCTGGGACGCGTTCTTGGATCCGTTCGTAGGTATCCTCTCCGACAATCGAAGAAATCTTAACGGGCGCCGCAAACCCTTCCTCTTCCTCGGCTCCATCCTCACCGGCTGCGCCTTTCCCTTTATCTGGTTCGTTCCCGAAGGCTTAAGCCAGGCCTCCACCTTTGCCTTCCTGCTCGTCTCCCTGCTCTTTTTCTACACCTGCTACTCCGTCTTTTCCGTCCCCTACCAATCCTTGGGCATGGAACTGACAGCCTCGTACCTTGAGCGGACAAACGTGTACTCATGGATGTCCAGCATTCAACAAGTCTCGGGATTCATCGTTCCTTGGCTGCTCACCCTCGCTATGCTGCCTGCCTTCGGGAACGCCATGGTGGGAGCCAAATGGGTGGGAGCAGGCGTTGGCGTCATCATCATCATCACGGGCATCCTCCCCGCCGTCCTTTGCAAAGAACGCTACCAAACCGTCGCCAAAAAGCAACAGTCGGACAGCATCATCGCCTCCTTCAAGTCGATCACTAAAAACCGCCCCATCCGACTCGTCATCTTCACCATCGGTATCTTCCTTGTACCCGGCACGATCGTACATTCCTTCGACTTTTACCTCAACACCTACTACCTCTATGAAGGCGACATCAAAGGAGGCTCTTGGTTCTCCGGCGTCGACGGTACGCTCAAAGTCGCATTCGCTCTGCTCGGCATCTTCGTCATCCGGCGCCTCTCCAAGACATACGACAAACATCTCCTGATCAGAGCTTGTATCCTCATTCTCATACTCGGTCGAGTCGGCATCTACTTCACCTACATACCCGGCAACCCATTGCTGGCCCTGACATTCAAGCCACTGCTTTCAATGGCGGAAACAGGATTCTGGGTACTCATACTCTCCATGCGGGCGGATTTGGCCGATTGGGACGAATACGAATCCGGACGCCGACGCGAAGGCATGATCGCAGCCGCCACCAACACCGCAGCGAAGATCGCCATGACCATAGCCATCCTCCTGACAGGTCCCATCCTTCAGTACTTCGTAGGCTTTGATCGTGAACTCGGCGGCGAGCAACCAGCAGGAACCTTGGACAAGCTCTTCTGGGCGACCCTCATCCTCCCCTTCTGTGCCCACGTAATTATTTTCTACCTACTAAAAAACTATCCACTCACTTACGACAAGTACCTTCAGATCCGAGCCAACCTCGAACGCAGGCGCGAAGCTGTTTAAACGATTAAAGATAAGAACGGGCAGCTTCACTTTAAAATTCTCCAAACAAAAACGGGTGCGACCCTTTCGCCCTACCTACTATATTCACTGCATGTCCACACTCTCAGAGACACTCGATGAGGAAAAAGAGCTGAACCAGCACGAGATCGCTCCCGAAGATAAAGTCCCGATGAAAGAAAAGATCGGGTATGGTTTGGGAGTCGTCGCTGATCACCACGCAATGGTTACCCTCGCTTGGTTCGCCCTTCCTTTCTTCCAAGACACAATCGGACTCCCCGCCAAATTCGTCGGCCTTTTCATGATGCTCGCAAAAGCGTGGGACGCGATAAACGACCCTCTCGTCGGCGGCATCTCAGACAATTGGAGAAGCAAGTTTGGACGCCGTAGACCCTTCATACTACTAGGAGCAGTCGCGACCGGCATCTGCTTCCCGCTACTTTGGATGATCCCAGAAGAAGCCAGCGAGCTGACTCAAAAGATCTATTTTGGCGCTACAATCCTCCTCTTCTATACCTTCTACTCTGTATTTTCAGTTCCGTACGAATCGCTGGGATCGGAGCTCACACCGAGCTACAAAGAGCGAACGAATGTCTTCGCAGTGCGGGCCTACGTACAAAACATCTTCAACCCAGGAATCAATTGGTACTCCTACCTCGCAGTCGCCTGGTTCGGCGGCTTGCTACTTGGCATAAGAAACTTCTCCTGGTTCATCGGACTCGTCATCATTGTCGCAGGGATCATGCCTGCCTTATTCTGCAAGGAGCGATACCTGGACATCGCTACAAAACAGAAGAAAGTCCCGGTTCTAAAGTCACTTGCGTCCGTACTTCGCAACGGCCCGCTGATGATCGTCATCGGGACGATGGCCATCTACCTTTTGGCGATAATGAGCGGTGGCCAAATGTCATACTATCTGAATACGTACTACCTGTACAACGGCGACCAAGAGCTTGGACTACGACTTGGAGCGATCGACGGCACCTTCAGAATCCCCTTCTACATTCTGGGGGCCTACCTCGTTCAGAAGTTAACTCTGAAGTATGACAAGCACCACCTGATGCTCGGATCTGTAGGAATGCTATTCCTCAGCTTCTTCGCCATGTACTTCCTAATCACCCCTGAGAACCCATATCTGTTTCTGATAACACGACCCTTTCTCGCAATCGCAGAGTCCGGTTTTTGGATACTCATAATCTCCATGAAAGCCGACGTTTGCGACTGGGATGAATACGTTTTCGGAAGACGTCGCGAAGGCGTCATCTCCGCCACCTCAAACTGGTTCAACAAGCTCTTCATGGCTATCGCGCTATACCTTGGAACCTTGATTCTAGTGGATCTAGTGGGATACCAAGAAGATCTCGGAGCAGCTCAACCAGAAGGCGTTTTGGAAAACATGAAACTCGCCTACATCGCCCTCCCTTGCACAGCCTGCGCCATCGCCTTTCTTCTGCTCCTCAAATATCCTCTCAATCACAAGCGATTGAACGATATCCGTATCGAGCTGGAATCACGCCGAGGCAAGGTCGCCGCCGAGGACGAGTCCTGAAAGCAAACTTAGTTTAATATCAACGGTTCGGGTCTAGCGTGAAAACGCTAGGCCCTTCTCGTGGCAATGGATACGCCAATGCCAACTACTTCACGTAGTTAGCATCTTGGTACTTTGACGCACGTATCTTCAACTCAATCGGCTTGCCCACTCTTCTCAGAGTCAGCCCTGACTGATAGTGGCTATCTACCAGCACCACCTTGGGGCTCTCCGGCACTCCGGTCTGATTTAAGTTGATATCCGACATCGCTAGTTTCGCCGCCTCACGCCCTACGGATTCGTGGCAATGATCCACGCCAGAAGCGTCAGGCGGACCATCCGTCAGATCCAAGGCAGCGAAACCAAGGTCCTCCGGCAATTGGTATCCCAATTCCTCAAGCATGCGATACACCTTCCCCGAACTTATCACCGCATCCGGTCGATAGCGTTCCATCCAATTCTGAAGCTTCCCATCCTCAATGTCCCGCTTCCGCAAAATGGGGATGCGATCCGCTTCATCTACCAGCATAGAATAATAGAGATAGGAGGAGGCAAAGAGTTTATGCCCGATGCCCCCCGCACTATACGTCATGGCAAATCCTATACGTCTGTACCCAAGCCGACACGCCTGTTCGATCAACTCGTCCATCATCTGTAGATAATTGGGACAAGCCCGGTTCAACATCGGGTCAATCACGCTATAACCAGCGGTCGCAACACACAGTCCGTCGACCTCCAAATCCAAGGCTCCGATACCGCTCATCCACGGCAAAGCGATCACTCCCTTGATACCACGTGAAATCAAGATCGTCTTCAGTCGCTTGGGACTCGCCTTGAGCTCAGTCAAAAAAAAGAGATCCGTACCGTAGCCACTCTCCTTAGCCTGCTCCTCGACGCCGCGTATGATCTTCTGCAAACGCGGATACGACTTCAGACCAACCTGATCGATTTCTGGAATGATGACAGCCAACTTGGACATCTGCCGATCGACTCGATTCGCCCGCAGGTGCTCCATGAGCTCTGCGATACGACCATCCTTCTCATAGCCGAGACGCTCCGCTGCCTCACAAATGTTCTTTCGACGTTGCTCCGATACTTTCGGACTCCCACGCAAAGCGAGAGAGACTGCCGACACTGAAACGCCGACTTCCCGAGCAACATCTCTCAGGCTCACTTTTCTCGTACTATTAACCGTATCCATTAAACAGTAAGGTTCCGCAACCTTCACCTAAAGATGCTCCCAATCCAGCAATTCTCAACCGAGATCCGGGTCAACGGTTGACCGCAAAATCTGTTACAAATTCAAGTTCCATGCAAAGCAGAGAATTCCTAACGTAGCGCGGTGCTTCAGCCCGCGACCGCACAGC
>NZ_JAENIL010000068.1 GCF_016595505.1 Pelagicoccus mobilis
GCTTGAAGTCCCAATAGTCGTCGTAGGCTTCGTAGAGAAAGTAGAGCCGGTTGAGGCCCTTCACCCAGGCGACTTTGACTGATAGATTGAAATCGGCTGGGTCGAGGTCGGTTCCTTTGCCGCGTACGGTGTCGCTGAGTTCGTCGAGTCCGATCGCGAATGATTCGGGGACGATGTCCCAATCGTCGAAGTTCCCATCGATACGTGGAATCTGGTCTTGGGGGAACTGGAAGACCTCGAAAGTCTTCCCGGGGCGGCTCGCAGCGTATCCAGTGACTGATTGCAAGCTGAGGGCCAGCAACGAGAACATGAGGTTTTTGAGGGGCGATTTCATGGCAGATTGAGGCCTGGACACATTGCGAAAGCTGGCTAGGCGCTACTTAAGTTCTCCGCTGTCGAGTTGGGCGTCGCCGTTTTTGTCGAGGTTATGGAATCGTTTGGTGAGTGCGGATACGTTCCTCCCTTCTGGGTCGCCGATGAACTCCGCTAGAGTGACGAACCCATCCTTGTTGGTGTCGCGGAGTTTGAAGAGGGATCTTTGTTTGGTGGGTTTAGCGGGTTTAGCGGCTGCGGGCGTTTGGGGCGGAGCTTGTCGTTTCCCATCCAAGTAGTGATCGAAGTATCTGTTTCCGGCGTAACCGACGGGGTGATCGAATCCGGGTTCGTATTGCTCCTCGGACCAGCTGATGAGGTCCCCTTTGAGGGTGGCGGCGATTTCCGGATTAGCTTGTATTAAATTTTTGGATTCTTGCGCGTCGGTCGATAGATCGAAGAGATATTCGCGTTTGCCGGCTTTTAGGTATTTCCATTTGCCGGAGCGGATAGCGTATTGTCCGGCCCAGCGCCAGTAGAGGTTTTCGTGAGGGTGACTTAGCTTCTTGCCAGTGAGGTAGGGGCTCAGGTCGACGCCGTCGATCCGGTCGTCGAGTTTCGCTCCGCCGGCGACGAGCGCGGTGGCGATGGTATCTATAGAGATCACGGGGCGATCGTCCACTTGACCGCCCGGGAAGCCGGCAGGCCAACTGGCGATGAAGGGGACGCGGATGCCGCCTTCGGTGAGCATTCCTTTTTCTCCGATCCAGGGCTCGTTGAGGGAACCATCCCAACCGGGACCTCCACCGGGAGCGTCGATCTTGTGCATCTTGAGGGGCGCACCGTTGTCGCCCATGTAGAAGATGATCGTGTTTTCCAGAACGCCTTCTTCTTCCAACGTTTTTCGGATCAGGCCGACGCCGTCGTCGACCGCGGAGAGCATGGCGAGGGCCTTGCGACGTCTTTCAGGCATTTTGCCGGGAAAGCGTTTCAAGTATTTCTCGGGCGCTTCTAGGGGGACGTGCGGGGCGTAGAAGGAGGTGTAGAGGAAGAATGGCTTTTCGCCTTTGGCGTGGCGTTTGATGAAGTTCACCGACCACTCGGCTTGGACTTCCAGACGGTAGCGTTCGTCTTTGTGGGCGACGACGCCTTTGAGTTTTTTGCCATTGGCGGAGTGCGTCGCCACGTAGTTGTTCATCGATCCGCTGAAGTGTTCTTGGAAGCCGTGGCGGTGCACTTGGCCCGGGTTGGGGCTGTTGCGATGGGCTTTGGCTAACTCTCTGCCTTTGCCGTTGATTTGCTCCGGGGTCGCGTCGCTGCCGTCGGGCAGTTTTCCCAAGCTGTCGACGAAGCCATCGAGATGCCACTTGCCCGCCATTCCGGTGATGTAACCCACATCTCGGAGTCGTTCCGCAATGGTATACTCGCTCCAGGGAAAGCCGTTGTGGCCATTGTGCTCGAGACCGAAACGGTTTTGATAGCGTCCCGTCATCAAGCCGGCCCGGGAGGGACGACATTGGGGGGCGGTGACGTAGCCTGAAGTGAAGAGAACGCCGGAGCGGGCGAGTTGGTCGGTGTGTGGGGTCTTCACATCTTCAAGCACGCCTTGGATGCTGAGGTCTGCCCAGCCGTGGTCATCTGTGAAGATGATGATGACGTTGGGCCTATCCGCAGAGTGCAGGATCGACGATAGCGCGAAGATAGAGGCTAGGAGCGCGAGAGAGGTTTTTAGGAATTGGGGCATTGTTTGCTGGGGAAGGGGTAGAATGAGTTTTGTGTAGTATAAATGCTGGTACGGAGGTGGGCGCGAGCTTGGCGCTACTACCGTTTTTTCTTTTTGCTAACAGGGCGGATGCCGATGGCGGCGGGGTCGAATTGGGCGGGGTCGAAATTGGGGTTGGGCTGGGGAGTGACGGCGTTGGAGTCGGAGAGGTATTTGTCGATCATGCGGTCGAGGTCTTTCACGCGTTCTGGGTGGGCGGCGGCGAGGTTGGTCGTTTCGCCTATGTCATTTTCCAAATTGTAGAGCTTGTAATCGTGTTGACCGTTTTCGCCGCCGTAGAAGACGCGGACCAATTTCCACTCTTCCGCGTGGACTGAGACCGAAGGTGGCAGCCATTCGGGGACGGGGACGAGGCAGGGGAAGTAGGTGAAGATCGCGTCGCGGTCGAGCTCGCCGCCTTTGAGGGCGGGCGTGATGTCGATGCCGTCCACGACGTGGTTCTTTGGCAGGGCGATGCCTTGTCCCTTGAGGAGCGTGGTGTAGAAGTCCGAGGTTTGGATCAACTCGTCGCTGCGGCTTCCGGGGGTGGTGATTCCGGGCCAGACGACAATGCAAGGGACACGGACGCCGCCTTCACGCATGGAGGCTTTGCCGCCGCGCAAGGGGGCGTTTGAGGTCGGTGCACTGTAATCGTCCGCCGGGATTTCGCTGTACATGTTACCGCCGTTGTCGGATGTGAAGATGATGATGGTGTCGTCGGCGATGCCTTTGGCTTCGAGGGCGTCGAGCAGGGAGCCGATCGCGTCGTCGAGCGAGTGGACCATGGCAGCGTAGGTGGCGGACTTCTGTCCGCTATCGAGGTCGATCTTGTCCCGGTAGTGTTCGATCAATTCTTTTTTGGCATCGAAGGGGGCGTGGACGGAGAACTGCCAGTAATTCATGAAGAAAGGCTGGTCCTTGGAAAGAGTATTCATCCATTTGATACTTTCTTCGGCCATGCGGTCCTCGATGTGCTCCTCTTCGTAGTTCGCTTTGAAATTCTTGTATTTCCAGGGCGCGACGAAACCGCCGGCTGGGCCAGAGCCAGGCCAATGCGGTAGGTCGATGTCGAAGCCGTGTTCCAGCGGGCTAAAAGGCTCGGGACCCAGATGCCATTTGCCGAAGTGTCCGCTGGCGTAACCGGCTTGTTTCATGAGTTTGCCGAGGGTAGGCAGATTGGTATCCAGTCGCGTGACCGTATCCACGGGAAGGGCTTTTTCGGAGGGGCGGGCACGTTTCGCTAGCTCGGCCTTCAGCCTAACGGTTTTAGTGTGGTGCCGGGGTTGGGTGCTGCCGTGGCGGGCGGGCGTTTGGCCGGTGAGGATGCTGGCTCGGGTGGGCGAGCAGAGAGGGGAGTTGGAGTAGGCCCGGTTGAAGGTGCAACCGAGCTCGGCCAAGCGGAGGAGGTTGGGGGTTTTGTAGAGCTCGGTGGTTCCGTAGAGTTCGGTGTCGCTCCAGCCGAGGTCGTCGGCGAGGATGAAGACGACGTTCATTGGCTTGGCGTCGCTTTCTTCGGCCCCGAGGCCACTCGTTATGAATCCTGCAAGGCTCAGGAAGACTATGAGAAGGAAGGAGGATGTAGCTTTTAGAGGGTACATTTTCAGGGAAGGTTAAGGGAAGTGGGAGTGGCGAAAAGAGTGCTCTATGTTGACTGTCAATATTAAGTCGAGTTGCTAGGGTTTTGTACGGCCCTTAGGAGTTGATTTTGAGATTATGGGCAACTTTTTGAAATCGTGGTGCTTTGGTGGATGCGAATAGGGGGGAGGCGATTGGGCTGGTTCGTTGCGCTCGCCGTGTTCTGTACGTCGGCTATAGCCGTTGCAGCGGATTCGGGATCGAATGCCGGTTCGGATGACTCGCGGCCGAGTATCCTTTTTCTGAATATCGATGATTGGAATGACTGGAATAGCGTGCTTGGCGGGCATCCTCAGGCGACCACACCGAATCTAGAACGATTTGCCGCCCGCAGTGTCACCTTCACGCGGGCTATCTGTTCTTCACCGGTCTGTTTTCCCTCTCGGACTTCCATCTTCTCGGGACTGCACCCGGCACGCACAGGAGCGAAGTCCAATCCTAATGGGGGCCGTCCGTGGCGTAGCTATATTTCGGATGCCATAACTCTGCCCAAATTGTTAAGCGGCCACGGATGGAAAAGCATTGGGATCGGAAAGAACTTTCACAATCGCGACGAAGCCGAATTCGACGAGTACACGCGCCGCGGCAGAGAGCCGAAGCCGATCCCGGAAACCTACCGGGACCTCAACCCATCCGGCAGATGGGGCGTGGCCTCCGTACCTACCCATCAAATGCCCGATTACGTTTCGGTGAGCAAAGGGGTTGAAGCTCTGGAAGCGAATAGGGAGGGGCTCTTTCTTTCTCTGGGCATTTATAGGCCTCACGTGCCCTGGGTGGTGCCGCAGGAATACTTTGATCGGCATCCGCTCGAGAACTTAGTCATGCCCGAAACTCGAGAAGACGACTTGGATGATCTCGCCGAGCGTTTCAAGACCATGGCACGCAACCCGGCCAAGTTTGGTCCTGGCTATCATGAGGCGCTTGAGGCGAAGGGTTTCGATAGGGAAAAGGTTCAGGCCTACTTGGCCTGTGTCAGTTTCGCCGATGATCAAGTGGGGCGCATTCTCGATGCCTGGTATGCCAGTCCTCACGCGGAGAAGGGCTATGTGGTTCTTTGGAGCGACCATGGCTATCAATTGAGCGAGAAAGAAGGCTGGTCCAAGATGAAGCCTTGGTATGATTCGGCGCGCGTGAATCTGATGATTGCGGGTCCGGGCTTGGCTAAAGGGGAGCGTTGCGACAAGGCGGTGTCCTTGTTGGATCTGTTTCCGACTTTGATCGACTTGCTGGAGCTACCGGAGCCGCCTCAATCGCTTGATGGCAACAGTCTCGTTGCTTTGTTGAAGAACCCGCAGGCCGATTGGGAAAAGCCCGTGTTGATGTCGAGCGAAGAAGAAGGCATTCGCTACGACGTGGTTTTGAGCAATGACTACCGCATGACCCGCTTCGCTACAGGAGAAACCGAACTCTATCACCTCGACAGCGACCCTCACGAGTTTACCAATTTGTCAGAGGACTCCGAATACAAAACTGTCATTGAGGAACTGAGCAAACATTTGAGTTTGAAACACGCCGAGCCAGACGCGGAGGGCTGGTTGGAAGCGGAGGACCTGCCTCATCAAACTTCCTCGGATTCCGGGCAAAGAGGAAACTATCACTACCCCGAAGAGCGCGTGGATGCCTCGGAAGGGAAAGCGGTTTGCGCCGCCCTGATCAAGGGGCCAGGCAGCTATATCGAATTCGTGATTAAGATTGATCGTCCAAGGGAATACGACCTCTCCATCGAACTCGCCGCCGAAGGTTCCTGCACGCTTTCGACGGCCGCCGTTGTCGATGACGCCAAACAGGCGGACGCTGGGTTCCCGATGAAGCCACTCATGGACATCGAGCCGATCCGACAGTCCGAATCTTTCGATCTTGTTTCGGCAGGCGTGGTCCGCTTTGATCAAGCCGGCTTGCATTTGCTGCGCTTCAGTTCTCGAGTCCCCAAGCAGCAGCTGAAAATCGATCGCATACGACTCCTTAATCGTAACTAAATTTTAAATACATAAAGAATCATGAATCGTCGCAATTTCATCAAAGGCCAAGTCGCCGGAACCGCCATCCTCGCCGCTTCCGGCCTGGTGCACAAAGCAAGTGCTCAAAACCTACCAACGCCCGATTCGCAAAATCCCGAGAGGCTCGACGTCGATGTACTCGTCGTAGGTGGCGGGTCTGCAGGTCATGTTGCTGCTATTCAAGCGGGGCGTATGGGGGCTAAGACGGTTTTGCTCGAACGCAATTCACAGCTGGGTGGAACGACGACGACAGGCGGCGTCAATTTCCCCGGCCTCTTTCACGCTTGGGGAAAGCAGTACATTTCCGGGATCGGTTGGGAACTGGTCGCGAGGACAACCAAGGTCGACGGCAAAAAGCTGCAAGACTTCTCCAAAGTCCCCAAGAAGCATCCTCAGCACCAAGTACGCGTTAATGCACATCTTTATGCCTTGCTCGCGGAGGAGGCCTGTTTGGAAGCGGGCGTTTCCGTGGCCTACTATCAGTTCCCTCAAACGATCGAAAAGACCTCAGACGGCTGGCTTGTCACTGTAGTGGGACAGGGGGTACAGTACCAATTGCGCTGTCGCCAAATTATCGATTGCACAGGCAGTGCTTCGGTGGTGGGCATGCTGGGCTTTGAGCGCATGTGGAGCGATGTGCGTCAGCCCGGAACGCAAATGGTGGTCTTCAAGGGCTTCGACAAAGCGGTCGTGCAAGAGAACAAAGCGCTCATCCAAAAGATGTACGACGAAGCGATCGCAGACGGTAGACTCCAGAAAGGGGATACGTGGGGAGGCAAAGCGATGGCGCCGTTCAGCGGATCGAGTGGTAGCAACCACATCTTCGGCGCTGACTCCTCCACCGCGGCTACGCAAACCCAAAGCAACTTGGCTGGCCGGAAACACGTCCTGCGCATGCTCAAGTTCATGAAGACCGTTCCCGGAGGCGAAAACGCCACTATTGATCGGATGATGAACGAAACCGCCAGCCGCGAAACCTATCGCATCAAAGGGGAAAGCATCGTCACGGTACGCGACTACACCACCGGCCGGATTTTCGACGATGCCCTATGCTACTCGTTTTATCCAATCGATTTGCACGACGAGCACGGGGTGAAGCCCCAACCGCTCCCTCACGGTAAAGTACCAACCATCCCAAGAGGCGCACTCATTCCGAAGGGCTCGAAAAATATCATGGTCGCAGGACGCTGCTTATCCAGCGATCGACTGGCCAACTCGGCGGCCCGCGTTCAGGCCAGCTGCATGGCGATGGGACAGGCGGCGGCAGTCACTGCGAGTTTGGCTGCTAAGTCCGGCCTGACGCCA
Source organism: Pelagicoccus mobilis (assembly GCF_016595505.1). Lineage (GTDB taxonomy): Bacteria > Verrucomicrobiota > Verrucomicrobiia > Opitutales > Opitutaceae > Pelagicoccus > Pelagicoccus mobilis. The sequence continues at coordinate 7,012 of NZ_JAENIL010000068.1, forward strand.
AGCGAAGTGCCGCTCGATCAGATTCGGGCGAAGCTGAAGGAGCATGGTGCGATTGTGCCCAAAGGAGGCAGGGTCTGATACTTAGATGAGTCGCAAGCGCAGCACGGTTTCTTTGTTCGTCGCCTTTAGCTTCATCGTCTTGGCGGTGAGCGGCGTGCTGGCCTTCGTACTGCCGTTTTCCATACGGATCGTTGGATTGCATGCCCTGATCGGTTTTGCCTTCGTCGCTCTGATCGGGTTTCATGTATTCAATAATTTCAGACAGTTATCCACTTATCTAAAAAGCCGAACGGCCTGGGCGGCCTTGGTGGCGACTTTGATTTGGGTGGCGGTTTTTCTCTGGCAGCCTGCTCCGGTGCGAAGCGTTCTTCGGCTGAGCTGCAATATGGGACCGGCGCTCGATCGCTTTGAAGTGAACGAAGTCGGGATGCGTTACCAGTACGTTCCCGACCCGCGTTACCGGATGGATTTGAACGTTCGCAAAGGGCCCAGCTTCGATGGGAACCAACCGCCGGAATTCGCCATTTGGCTGGAGAACGCCTCGCAGTACCATATCAAGACACTTCGCGCGCCGGAGGGTGCTTCAAGTCATTTGCCGTATTGGCATTTCAAGCGCAGCGGCTGGGAGGAGGCCAAACGGGAAGCGGAAGCCTCCGACAAGGACCTTGCAGGGGAACTTGAAGTCGATGCCATTTCTGGAGCGACCCAAAACAGTTCCTTCGACCCGGCCGATTATATCGTGCCTGACAAGACGGAAGAATCTTTGCCTTACCGCTTGCTGATCGAGATCGACCAGCCAAATGACGATCAGGCATCGCTCGTTTACGGAGTCGATATCGACAACGCGAGTCCTCGAAGCTATCAACTTCTGGATCTGGTGGGTTATCCGCGTAAAGAAGAGAATGATGCGGAGGGCAAAAAAGAGTGGGCTCTGTATTATGTGGATGGAAGTTTCGACTCGGCGCTCAACCTCATCGATAGTGCTTTGCTGACTATTGAGCGGGGACCTGAGGATGATTAATACCGCTTAAAGTCGATTTCGTTCTCTACCACTTGCTTAACATTTGTGGGGGGTGTTTTCGACGTCTCTTGATCACGGTTTTGTAGGATCGACCCAAGGCAAACGATCGAAGGCGTCCTTTAGGCGGGGGGTCTCGGTGGTTTTCATGACTTGATCTACCTCGCTGCGAAGGGTTTGAGGTCGGTGTACTGTAATCGTCTGCCGGGATTTCGTTGTACATGTTTCCGCCGTTGTCGGAGGTGAAGACGATGATGGTGTCGTCGGCGATGCCTTTGGCTTCGAGGGCCTTGAGGAGGCCTAACGCTCGTTCGCTCGCAAAATCTGATCGTAGCTTCTTTTGCGGCCTCCTTGGGCTTCGAGCAAAGGCAAGGCGCCATTCTTCTCAGCTTCGCTCCACCACAACGCCTGTAACTCCTTGAGTTTGTCGGGATGGTCGTTCGCTAGGTTCTTCGCCTCTGCGAAATCCTCCGGCTGATAGTAGAGCTCCCAAAGATCTTCCTCAAACGAAGTTCCCGCCTTGTGAAAAGCGACAGCCTTCCAGCCTTTATGGTAAATCGAGCGACTCCCCCAGAGCTCGAAAAACTGCGTATCGCGCGGCGCGGGCGCATTGGCACTTTCGAATACTCCCCGCAGGCTCTTCCCCTGTAGTGGTATCTGCCTTACTCCATCGAAATGCTCCGGAGTCTCTATATTTAGATAATCCAAAACTGTGGGCGTGATATCGATCACATCCACGAATTGCTCGCGCAGGCCCGTTTTGCGTATCTCATTTGGCCAAGACACAATCATAGGCGTGCGCACGCCACCGTTGAATGGCCATAGTTTATAATACTTGAAGGGGGCGCTGGACGCCATCGCCCAGCCGCGCTGATACTGAGGCTGCGATTTTCGCGATCCGAGATCATCCAAGCGTTCATGCATCTGCTCGACGGTCAGTGTGCCGCTATAAGGGTGTTCGAAATTACCTTCGATCCCCGCCTCCGGAGCTCCGCCATTGTCGGAGATCAAAACTATGAGCGTATCCTCCATCACACTACGCGACTTCAGGAATTCAACCAAACGGCCGATCTGATCATCAGTGTGCTCCAAAAAGCCGGCATAGGCTTCCATGAAGCGGGAGAAGACTTCCTTTTCCACTTGGCTCAAATCCGCCCATGAGGGGTCTTCTGGATTGCGAGGCGGCAACTCCGTATCGGAGGGCACGATGCCAAGTTCGATCTGCCGACGGAGTCGTCGCCCGCGCACCGAATCCCAGCCCTCGTCGAATTTTCCTCGATATTTTTCGATATAGGACTTGGGAACCTGGATCGGCGAATGAACCGCGCCGAAAGCGAGGTAGAGGAAAAAGGGCCGTTCTGGACGCTTATTCAAATTGGAACGCAAGTGATCGATCGATTGCGTCACTATGTCCTCAGAAAAGTGATACATTGGATCTTCGGGTGGAGTCGCATTGCGGTTATCGATTACCAGATTAGGACGATACTGATCGCTCCAACCGGACAAGAATCCATGAAAACGATCAAAGCCTTTCTGCAATGGCCAATGCGTCCGATCCGCCGCGTCGCTCAACTGCGTTCTCGGCACCAAATGCCACTTTCCCGCCAGCATTGTCGAGTAACCGTTTCGCTGCAGGATTTGAGCGATATTGGCTGCTGCAGCCGTCACCTGTCCCCGCGTGTGCGGATACCCCTGATCGTTGCCCGGAAGCTCCTTCATACCCACGGTGTGGGCATTGCGCCCGGTCAGCAATGAGGCCCGTGTCGGCGAGCATACCGACTTCGAGTGAAAGTTGTTGAATTGCAGTCCGTTCTCCGCGAGGGCGTCCATATGAGGCGTCGAAACGATGGACCCATAACAGCCCAAATCCCCAAAGCCCGTGTCATCGAGCACAATGTAGATTACGTTTGGGGCTCCCTCCGGGGCATTTGTTTCTAGCAATGGATCCGGTTTGGAATCCGCAGCGGTGCGGCCTATCACTCCCTCGAAAGGCTTTGAGGCGGCGAAGAGTGTGGAATGAATAACGAGGAGTAGAAGCGTGGTGAGGGGGATTTTCATGTAGGGAAAGGGACTATCGCTTAAGCGCTTTGGGGTTTTCGACGAATGCGGCGGGGCGGCTGTTTTCTGCGAGGTCTTTTTCGAATTCTCGCACGTAGGCCATTAGCTTGTTCGCAATTTTCGGGTGATTGGCGAGGAGGTCTTCGCTTTCTCCGATGTCGGTTTTTAGATCAAAGAGGGCCGATGGCTTCCCGTCTTTGAGATGCAGTTTCCAATCTTTAGAACGGACTGCTTGGAGATTGTTTCCTCGGTGATAGAAGAAGGCGTCGTGAGGCGTCTTCGCCTTGCCGATGAGTGTGGACCAGACGTCTTTCCCGTCGATGATCCGATCGGAGGGTAGGGTCGCTCCGGCGAGTTTTGCGAAGGTGGGGTGTAAGTCCATGGCAGTCATCAGTTCGTTGTTCGATGAGCCGGCGGGAATTTTGCCGGGCCAGCGAACGACGGTGGCTTCGCGCATGCCACCTTTGAAGGTGCTGCCTTTTTTGCCTTTGAGAGGTCCCGCATTGCCGACGGCGGGACCATTGTCGGAGGTGAAGAGGACGAGTGTGTTTTCGTCGATGCCTTGCGCTTTCAGCGTATCCAAAATTTCCCCTACGGACCAATCGATTTCCGCGATCGCCTGTTTGAATAACTTGTTGCGGGTTTTGTAGTCGATATTCCCGTCTTCCTTTTTCAGTTCGTTTTTGATGGCACTGGAAATGCTTTCCATTAGCGGTGGCGAAACGTGAAGCGGCGTATGGGGAATGGGATGCGGGATGTAGAGAAAAAATGGATCCTCTTTGTGACGCTTGATGAAGTCGACCGCTCGTTCGGTGATGCGTTTCGTTAAGAAATCTGCATCGGGATCCATTTCAATGACGGTTTCTCCATCCAGAAGTGGAAGTGCGGGAAACTGGAAATGATCCTGTCTGGGGTGGTAGGGGTGGATGTCGTGGCTGTAGGGGATTCCGAAATGCTCGTCGAAACCTTGGCGCGTAGGTAGGAGTTCTGGTTGGTCGCCAAGGTGCCATTTCCCAAACATGCCTGTTTTATAGCCGACGCTTTTGAGCGTTTCCGCTATGGTGATTTCGTTGGGATGGAGTCCTTTCGAATCCGCGGAGAGCAAGACGCCGAATCGGGACCCGGTCGCCATATCGATTCGCTTGGGATAGGAGCCGGTCATCAATGCGGCCCGTGAAGGGGTGCAGACGGGGGCGGCGACATAGAAGCTGGTTAGCTTGGCACCTTCAGTCGCCATTTTGTCAATACGGGGCGTTTCCACATGCGTTCCCCCGAAGCAGCTGAGGTCCCCATAGCCTTGGTCATCGGTAAAGATGACAACAAAATTGGGTAGAGGCTGCTGCGCAGCGAAACTTGAAAGTGAAAAATTGAAATTCGTGAGGATCCCAAACAAAAAATATATCAAATACTTCACTCTACTCTTTCTTTCCGGCCTTTTTTCGAGGGGCACGGCTGGCTCGTTCCTTTTGGTCCCAGCCCACCCGTTTGCAGTAGTCGTCCATGTTCTTGCGAAGCTGTGCTGCACGCTCGGGCATTTTTTTCAGCAGGTTGTTCGATTCGCCAAGGTCGTCCTTAAGCGACCACAGGTACTCGTTTCCAGACTCTAGCTCGCGGTAGAACTTGTAGCTGTCCTGAATGATGGCGACATCCAGCATACCACCAAAAACTCCTTTTTCTTCTTTTGCCAAGGCGGAGCGGAAAACCATGAAGGGATCCAATCTTTTCACTTTGGCCTTTCCGCCACTGAGGCATAGGGGAAGTAAACTTCCGCCCTCTACGGCTTCTGGAGTTTGGTCGGAGGCTCCGGCCATGTCTAGCACCGTGGGTAGGATATCCCAGCCCACAACCGGCGTGCGGGATGAAACGCCAGCGGGAATGCCCGGTCCTCTAATGATAAAAGGAACACGGATTCCGCCTTCGCTGAGAACATATTTGTGACTGCGCAACGGATACGATTTGTAGTAATCGCGCTCGGCCACCGGCTTCAATCTATCTCGCTTAAACTCATAACCGTTGTCTGCTGTGTAGATGATGTAGGTGTTTTTCGCTAGATCCAGCTTGTCGAGGGTGTCGAGGATCGATCCTACCGCTGTATCCATATCTTCATTCATCGCCGCCCATAGCGGAGAGTTGTGATGTTCGGTCGCTTGATCAGAGCGTGCTTCGTATTTCGCAATGGTTTCAGGGAGGGCTTCGTATTTCAGGTGATTGGCGTAGAACGAAACCTGCAGGAAAAACGGGGTGCCGTTTTGGGCGTTGTTTTCCATAAACGCGTTGGCCTTTCTCGCCAGCGAGAAGGTCATTTTCGGGTCCATGGGGTCCTTGCTCTGGTCGTTCATGGTCTGGCCATCGCTCAGGTCGAATCCGATCTGTTCGGGAGTCCGGGATCGCTGATGCCACTTGCCGAAATGGGCTGCTTTATACTGCGGGTGGGCCGCTTTCAAACGACTGACCATTGCATCGGAGACCGGCGGCAGTGTTTTGGGGGCGACCGTGGCAAACTTTCCGAGAGCCGTTGGTCTCATGCCATATTGGATACTCGTGCGTGTGGGGTCGCATACCGCAGAAGGGGAGTACGCCCTCGAAAAGCGTATGCCGCCTTCGGCCAGCCGATCCGTATTCGGAGTTTGATAATAGGAGCTGCCTGATTCCGGGATTGCCGGGTCCGCCGGAATCGACAAGGCGTTCCAGCCCATGTCGTCGGTAAGGATTATTACAATGTTCGGCGTTTGTGCAGCGCACCCCACTGATCCCAGTAGACACAACAGAACAATCAGCTTTTTCATGGGCGAAGCTTTCGCGTGAAAAACTGAACGTGAGGCGTGACTATTTCTGAATCACGCGTCACTTCGCCGGAATCTTTGGTTTTGGGAATTTTGCCTCGCTGGATTGAAGCAAGTGTTTAAGGCGTTCCACTCTTTCAGGATACTGAGCCGCTAGGTTCTTCGTTTCGCCAATATCCTCTTTCAGATTGTAGAGCTCCCAATCTCCGGTACCCGCATCTTCGAGAAACCATCCTACAGTCAATGGGGAAATCAGTTTCCAGTCTCCCTCGCGAATCGCATTGCCGGTGAGGATATTCGTCTGCACCGATGCTGATCCGGGATTGTAGAGGTAGTTGCTGCGAGCCGACTTGGCGTTCCCCAAGATATATTCCAATTGATTGATCCCATCGATGGCACGGTCATCGGGAACCTTGGCGCCGGCCAATGCGGCAAAGGTCGGCAAGAGATCGATGGTGGCCATGAGTCCGTCGTTTGTTTCCCCCGCCGCTACTTTTCCGGGCCAGCGGATGATGCAGGGGACGCGGATCCCACCTTCGTAAATCGAAGCTTTCCCATCTCGCAGCGGTCCGGCGTCTCCGGGTCCGCATAGAGGCTGGCGTAGCGTCCCCAGTCGTCTGCGAAGAAGAAGAGAATGTTGGGCCGCTCCTCGGCGCTGAGGGCGAGACCGCTGGAGGCCAGGATTGTGAAGAGAACGAGTACAAGGCGTAGGCCCGCGAGAAAGGGATGGGGTGAGGTCATTGTGATTTTTGGGGTATCGATGACGAGGAGAACGATACACTCCATTCAATTGAAACCTAAGAGACTGTCCAATCATTGTGGGTGCGTGCTTGTCACGCGTTTGATGGACAGCTTTTTCCCATCCGAATCGCGTGACACGCACGCTCATACCAATCTAAATTTTCGCTACGGCTTCATCTTGATTTCCTCGATCAGCCATTTGGTGAAACCGAGTTTGGAATGAGGATCCGTTTCGGGGCCGCAGGGGCGCATGCGGCCGGAGCCGTGAGGGAAAATGTTCAGGTAGTAGTGCATCTTGGGGTGATGCTTGGGCAGGCCTTCTTCCCAGAACTTGATTAGCCAGTCGCGTTCTACGAATTCATAGTATTTCTCTTTGTCGGCTTTCCAGATGACGGGGCCGTAGTAGAAGATATATTCTTTATCCTGAGCGAGGGTCCATTTCGCTCCTTTGATAATCTTCTCTGGATTTCCCCAGCCGGTTTCACGCGGCCAGTGTCGGTTGAACTGGTGAGATTCGTAGGCGATGCCTTCAACCTTGTCCATGATCGGTTGGAAGCGTTCGTCGGTTGCGAAAAAATCGGGGTGCTGCACCATCTGGATCAGCTTGTAATTGTCATGCTTTAGAAGCCCTTGCCGATGAGCGTTTCTGAAGAGAGCGCGGATGTCGTCAATGTCTTTTTCGAACAGGATTCGAGTGTCCTCCTCGAAGGGGCCGGGGACCGCATCTTTGTATCCACGATGTATGACAAGATCGTATTCGCGGCAGATGAGGATGTGCTCGACGATACCGCCTTGGTCTTCCCATCTTTTTATTTTCTTAACGAGCTGGTTTTTCTTCGGATCGAGGTCATCCAGTTTGGCAGCGGAACCCCAATAATGCTCGAAGAACATTCGCTTGGTTTTGAAGTCGCCATCGAGCCAGCCCTTTACGGTGTCGATGTGCTCTGCTACGAAAGGGTATTGTCCTTTCTGGGCTTCGTAGGTGGGCGTGTTTTGCCAGCTCCCGCCATGGTTCGATTTCCAATCGGCCTCCGTACGAGGGAGCGGGCGAAGGCCAACGAGGCCATGGCTGGGTGCGTCTGATTTATCTGCGTTAGCGAATGACATGCAGCAACAGGCTAGCAGAGTTGATAGGGCAATGAGTAAGCGTTTTTTCATTTTTGAAGCTGATCCAAGTTGATGACGAGAGTGTCGCTTTGTTCATCAGGTTATTTGGGGACGGAAAAATATGAATGGGGAGTTTCGAGACGAGTATTTGAGGTGGGCGTAGCTCGCAATGTTGGGACTGGTTGACTGTCAAGGCTGTCTGGTTTTGTGACTATCGCGTGGCTTTGTTGCCGGAGTTATATAATCGTGCTGAACCCTATATTGACCGTACCCTATCTGGTACGCACGAACGGGCTGTCCTGGAACAAGGAAGATTCGACGTCGTTTTCGAGGGGGCGCGTGTGCGAGGAATTTTCTATCTTGGTCGCGGTTTCGTTTGAGTGGGGGGCACTTCAGCTTGGGGGTAGGCTGTTTTATATTCTTCGAGTCGCTTTATCATCTGGCGACGTATGTTGGCGTATTCGGGATTCTGGGCTAGGTTGTTGAGCTCGTTGGGGTCTTTTTTCAGATCGAAGAGGGCTTCGTAGTCGTCGTCATAGTAGACCGCGAACTTGTATCTCTCGCTTCGCACCCCGTGCCAGTTGTTGTAGAGTCTGAACAAATGTTCGCAGAAAAAATCCTCTCTCCAGGTGACGGATTTTCCTTCTATCAGCGGAAGGAGCGAGAGTCCCTGATAAGCGGAAGGAACCTCTAGTCCTGCCATCTCGACAAAGGTCGGCGCTATGTCGACGTTGCTAACGAGTTCCGTTATCACACGTCCTCGTCTATTCTCGGGAAGCCTTGGATCATAGATAATCAGAGGAACACTCAGCGATTGCTCATAGTGATTCCATTTCCCGGCGGTTTTCCTGTCGCCCATCATAAATCCGTTGTCGGCGGAATAGACGATGATGGTGTTTTGATCGAGACCTTTAGCCTTGAGGGTTTCAAGCAGTCGAGCGATGGCGTTGTCGATGCCGGTAATCATCCGGTAGTAGGCACGGATGTTGGTCTGATACTTTTCTGGGGTGTCCCAGCGCCAGAAGTAGCGCTTGTAACTGAGCCCTGTTTCGTCCTGGAAGAATTTCGGGAGCGCATTGAAATATTTATCATCGGAGAGCTTTGGAGCATGGATTTCGATGTCGTCGTAGAGCCCATCTGCCGAATCGGGCCATTGGAAATGGTAGCCGGGACGATGATCTCTATCCTCGGCATGGGAGGCGTTGAAACTGATGGATAAGCAAAACGGTCTATCTTCTGGTATTGTATCAATAAAACTGATACCGGCGTCGATGCATAGGTCCGTTTCGTGGCGAAGGCTTCCGTCGGGCATTTGTTTTAGATAGGGGTTCCTTCCGATTTCTTCGAAGAAGTCGAACTGGTCTTTCAGTCCTGGTCCGGCAAAGCTCATCCCGTATTTTCCGGCAAAACCGATACGGTAACCCGCATTCTTCAGCATCATGGGGTAGCTCGTCGCTATATACTCTTGGGGAACTTTGGGTTGTCCAAAGTTGTAGCCATGGGTTCGCTGGGTGAGTCCCGAGAAAAGAGTCGAGCGGCTCGCGGCACAGATAGGGACTTCGCAAAACGAATTTTCAAAACGGACGCCATTCTCCGCGAGTTTATCGAGGGTTGGCGTTTGGATTAGCTCGTTGCCGTAGGACCCAAGGGCATCGCTGCGCTGGTCATCCGCAAGGAGAAAAATAATATTAGGTTTGGCAAAGGCTAAAGGCGTCGCAAGGAGCAGGCAAAAAGTTGCCAAGGTCTGTTTTAGGCGGGGTTCCATGTACCGAGATGTCTAGTTGTTTTAGGGGGAGACTGAATATTTAGAGTCGCAAGGCCGCAATCAGATAGTGTTGCCCGCGGATGTTCGCAGAATGCTACAGAAACTTTTTTGGTGGTCTTTTAAACCTATTTGTAGAGGTTTATCTATCACTTCAAACTGCCCAGCCTTTGCGAGCTTTGGGGCTGCTCATTAGCTTGGTGGCTTTGGAGTCGCCGAGGATCTTGCCTTTCTGGGTGTCGATTTTTAAATCTCGATTGAGATGGGTGGCGATGTTGCCGTAGTGCATCACTTCTGTTAGTCGGGCTCCGTATTCAAAATTTGAGCGCGTCTTTTCTTCGCCTTTGCAGGCGAGAATGAAATTTTGGAAATGGTTGCTGCGCTTGGCGGCACGAGGGAGCGAGCGGGCGAGTTCTTGCATGCGCGTTTCGGGGATGATGCGTGTACTGCTAGCGTGGGAGTTCATCATGACGGTGGCGTCGGTTCCGTAGATGAGTGTGCCGCCGGCGCTCTTGTGCCCTAGGTCGCGGCCTGCTTCTAGAAGGGAGGGTCTTTGGGGGCCGAAGCCTGTACCGCTATACCATTTGAAGGTGAGCGGCTCTTTGCGTCCTTTCATTGGGAATTGGTAGACGACTTCCGCTTCGGAGGGGAAGCCGATCGTATTCGCACCTTGGGTACGCACCTGAACGGAGGAGGGGAGACCTAGGCCTAAGACGAGATAGGGGGCATCCATGTTGTGGCAGGCCCAGTCGCCCAAGGTGCCGTGACCGTAGTCGAACCACCAACGCCATGTTGCCGGGCAATATATACTGCTATAGGGAACGCACTTAGTGGGGCCAAGCCACAGGTCCCAATCAAGTGTGCTTGGAATTGGTTCTGGTTTGGGCTGTTTCGTGTTGTGAGTGCCGCCTCCCGGGTTCCAAGCGACGACTTCTGTCACATCGCCTAGGATGCCTGCGTCTATCCATTTCTGAAGGAGTTGGATGCCTTGTCTGGAATGTCCCTGGTTTCCCATTTGGCAGGCCAGTCCGGTCTCCTTTTCCATGGCGGCGAGTTCCCGGCATTCTTGGATGGAATGGGCGAGCGGCTTCTCGAGGTAAACGTGTTTCCCGCGCTGCATGCAAATCATGGCGGGGTAGTGGTGCATATGGTCGGGCGTGGAAATGATGACGGCGTCGATCTCTTTGTCGTGCTTATCCAGCATGACTCTGAAATCGCGATAGCGTGGCACTTCTGGATGCTCCTTGTAGGTTTCGGCGGCGTGGGAATCATTTACGTCGGCAAAGGCGGCGTAATTCACGAGTGGGTTTTTCTCGAGCGACTTGATCGCGTGCCGGCCTTTGCCGCCCGCGCCGATGAAGGCGATGTTGAGGCGTTCGTTTGCTCCTCTGATTTGACCCTTCAAAATGTGGAAAGGTTGAATGGCGGCGAGCGCTGTGGCCGCTGTCGTTTTGCTAATGAAATTTCGTCTGTTCACTCGCGAAGTCGAATTTTGTTTTTTTGGTGAGAAGCGGGCGGCAACGAAAACAATCGAATTAGCCAGAAGGGTGGAGTGTGATCGCACTCTACCTTCCTGTCTTTAAATGGAGGTGGGAAGCTCGCTCGGGATTGACTGTCAATGACCTTTGGTTCTGCTGTCTACGAGCTTAGGTGTGCGTGTCCGTCTTACTCAGCTCATGCTTATCTGTTCGACGAATGCAGGATATGACTCGGGGGTTAAGTGAAGCCAGTGTCCAGGATGCGGGCCCTTCTACGGTGAGCCTAGAGGCATGTCGCAATTGTTCGGACGATTGTCGTGAAAGTGAGAGTATTCTCTTGTACCTTTGACTATAACGTAAGCCAGATACGTTAACTAGCTACTCAAAGCATCAAACACTAATGAGAGAAAAACCCAAATTACCCCACGGCCTCTTTAAGGGCCTGCTTACGCTCGCTTTGGCAAGTTCGCCAAGCATTTACGCACAGGACGATACGGACGAAGACGAGATTTACGAATTGTCGCCCTTTACTGTCGATGCGTCGGATGATGAAGGCTATCAGACTACGAATACGCTTTCGGGCACTCGCTTAAATACAGAAAACCGGTATGTGGGAGCCTCTGTCACGGAGGTGACGCAGCAATTGCTGGAGGACCTTGCCGTCGATAATTTCGAAGACGTTCTCAACTACGTGCCGAACTCCGCTCCGGCTGAGAGTGGCGGCCTCACTGCGGACCCGACTGGCAACGAACAGATCTTCGGCGTTCGTTATCGCGTACGTGGCTTTTTGCTCACCGGCTTCAGTCGCGACTTTTTTAAAACCCGCGTAGCGCCTGACTCCTATAACACGGAGCGCATGTCGTTCTCTCGCGGCCCGAATTCGGTTCTTTTCGGAATCGCGGAGCCGGGCGGAGTGACGAATGCGGTAAGTTCTCGCGCCGCGTGGGAAAATTCGAACAGCATTGGGATGCGCTTCGATACCTGGGATAGCACGCGGTACGATGCAAATTTCAATCGGGTGTTACTCGAAGACAAATTGGCGCTGAGGGTTGCGACAGTCTACGATGACCACCGCAATCATCGCAATCCCTGGCACAATAAGAGCGAACGCTATTACGGGGCTGTGACCTTCAAGCCATTCGAGAACACGACGCTCAGGGCTCACCACGAGTGGGGCGACGCGGAGCGTCTCAATGTCAGGTCTTGGGCTCCCTCGGATGGGATTACCCCTTGGATCGCCGCGGGTTCTCAACCGATCCCGGATGACGTTCTAAATATGACTTATCCGTACTTTCTTTCGAATCCGGATGTTTTCCGTAATAGGTTGAACGAAGTTATGGCTGAAAGAGGAATGCGCGAAGTCCCTCAGGGCCGCTCTGTCCTTAATGGTAACCCTTGGGCCGTCATGGCCACTGGTGATGTCGACGAAAGCTACACTTATCAAGGGTGGTACACGTTGGGCACCGGGCAAAATAATGTGCCTGGATTCTTTCAGGAGACGAATGGCGGCATTTCGTTCACCGACGATTCGGTCTTGCCGATGACGTCGAACGTACTGGCGAATGGAAACAAAAACACCCAGGAATTTTCCAATACAACCGTAACATTCGAGCAGAAGTTTACAGAGAATCTGTTTCTCGAGGTGGCCTTCAATCGTCAAGATACGGATAACACGCCTGACTTCTCGATGGGCTCTCGAGATCATGTCTACTTGGACATTCTACCGACGCTTCATACCGTGGATCCGGCTAACCCGCTCTCGTGGTGGACTATAGGCTCGGGAACTGAGGCTAATCCGAACGTTGGAAAGTATTACACATTCAATGACACGCCTGTTATCTTCGATCATAATTACGATGACGAGACGGTGAGAGCAATGCTATCCTATGAGCTCGATCTGCGAGATCGCTTTGATGGAAAGCTAGGTACGATCCTCGGGCATCATAATTTTGCAGTGATGTATGAAGAAAATGACGTGGGATTTGTAGATCGGCAGTTTTGGCTGAAAAATGCGATGACCTCTCCGGAGACAACGGACCTTTCACATGGTTCTGGCTGGATCGCCATTAAGAACTATATCGATATAGAGAACGGGCAGTACAAGGTTCCTGAGTTTGCGAGTATGTACCCACGTGTTTGGGAAGAGAACGCTTCGGATCTCCCTGAAGCGAACACCACATTCGTAGCACCTTTCTGGCTGGGAAGATTCGGCACGAATACATTCTCCGAAACCACGACGGAAATGTTCGCGATGCAGAATTTCTTCTGGGATAAGAAAATCGTAACAACGTTCGGCTGGCGTGAGGACGATCTGGATAGCTGGAGCGTCGGAGCCAATTTTGACCCAGCTACCGGTTTGAGCACCAATGTAAAGCGCATCGACCCGAGAACCGGAAATGCTGTAAGCGCAGGCGGCAGCACAAATAGTAAGGGCATCGTAATTACGCCGATACCTTGGTTGGGTGTGTTCTATAATGAATCCAGCAACTTCAATCCTGCGAGTGCTGAGAAGGTAGACATTTTCGGCAACGGGATCGGCAATGAGACCGGCGAAGGTAAGGACTATGGTTTCAAGTTCCACCTTATGGATGGGAAGTTGACGGGCTCCTTGGCTTGGTTCGAAACGAACTTCCTGAACCAAGCGACTGGAGGTCCCCGTGTAGGACCTGTTGCACCTTTCGACCCGCCACGCGCCACGACTCGTTGGGCGCTCGAGCAATACTATGCCGCGCTTACTCCTGATGACCTAGCGGCTTGGACAAGCGAACGGCAAGCTGCTGGGCTGGGCGCTCCTGAAGATTTCGAGTTCTGGCGCCAGCATGGTCAATTCAACTGGGACGTTTATCAGGCGACCCAAGACTTCTCCTCGGAAGGTTGGGAGCTGAGCCTCACCGCGAATCCGACCCCGAATTGGCGTATGACCTTCAATTTGTCCAAGCAGGAGAACGTTAGCAGTAACGTCGCTCCCGAGATGCGCAAATGGGCGGTCCATATCAGAGATCTTATCGAAGACGATTATCCGGAATTTCTCCCCTTCCTAACGGATACAGTGGGTGCGGATGGAAATCGTAACACAATTGCCGAACAGCTCGATTTATTCGACCGGCATATTGTGGAAATCGCTTCGCTCGAAGGGTTCTCGGATCAACGCCAGCCAGAGTTGTCAGCGAATTTCGTGACTGGCTACGATTTCCAGGAAGGCCCCTTCAAGAAGTTCAGCGTTGGCGGCAGCTACCGTTGGAGAGATCGTGCGGTTGTTGGTTACACCTATGCGGATGATGGTAGCGGCGCTCTGGATGCGACCAATCCTTACTGGAACGATGATACGCATTGGGTGGGCTTGTTTGTAAAATACCGGACCACTATTTCCGATGGAGTGGATATGCAGCTCCAGCTGAATGTAGACAATGCCTTCGACTCCGACTCGCTCAATCCGCTTCTATCGCGTCAAGTGAACGGTCAACGATTCGACAGCCGTTGGATCCTGCCTGAAGGCCGCAGCTTCGCTCTCTCTGCGAAGTTCGACTTCTAATATACTATTCTAAATTGGGGTGGTGACCTTCTGGGTCGCCACCCTTTTTTTGTATCATTGCTCGGAGTATTCGCTTTCGACTGACGAAACGTTAGAGAGAGGGCTGATTTCGCTTCGCTAAGATGAGGTGGTTTCTAGGCGGATGCGACGCCAGCAATTCTGCTGCCAAATCAATCCTCTAGGAAGGGCCGTACCCCCTTTGGCCCTGGCTCAACCGAGCAACAGATTTACCCCCGTCGCTGGAACCTAGCCCTCGGAAGGAAGAGTCCGATGGATTCTGGGTCCAGTTCACTCGACTTGTTGGAATGTGCAAAGCGAGCAACCAACGAGATGACTCCAATGGTACGGTCGAACCTGCCTGTATATCTCTGTTTGGTGAATTCTTGCTTAGGCTGAGGAGTAGCCCAATTCACCCGATTTAATCAGAACTATGTACGAAAGGAGAAATATAGAAAAAGAGAAGGAATGTTAATTACTGATTGAAGATGCTTTTCCGCCTGCTGTTTCGAAAATGCATTGTGGAAGACAACGAGTCGCTGGTTTGGGACCAGCTTATGGAATGGGGAGGGGTTTATATAAAATATAATATAATCAGAGTCAGCTTTAGAATATGAATAATGTTACCATCAAGGGATTGAGGATGCAGCTTCGCGGAAAAATAAAAAATGGCATGCTTGTTCGCTGCCTTTCGCTATTGGTCATCTCATTTTTCGGGATCAATTTTTCGACGGCTTATGGCGCCACCGCGGTTCAATCCGGGAACTGGAGTGATAGTTCAACTTGGGGCGGAGTGACTCCTTCGGGGAGTGAGGAAGATATCGCCATTCCAGCGGGCGTTGTCGTCACTTTGGACACGAATGTCGAGTGTGGCGAGATCATGGTCAATGGAGCCTTGATCGTCGCGCCAGCAGATCTCGCTTTGACCTGCGACTCGCTGATCGTGATGGGGGCTTCGGCCTTGTTCGAGGTCGGTACGGACACATCCCGATTCACCAACGAGTTCATATTGACGCTGAAGGGGGACGTATCGGAAAACTTCGTACACACTATGAGTGGACAAAGTCACGACATGGGAGCCCGAGCCTTGTTGGCTCTCATGGGAGGGACCATCAGTATGCACGGCGAAGATCGCATCGAGTGGACGGTACTTAATGCGAACGTCGATGCGGGTTCCAACTCCATTACAGTGGCTGACACCGTGGACTGGCGTCCCGGCGACGAGATATTGTTAGTCTCTTCGACCAATGATTGGAATGAGGCCGAAGAACTCATCGTTGCCTCTGTTACTGGTGGGGGAACGGTGGTGAACCTCACCACGAACGTGAGTTATTGGCACTGCGGAACGGTACAGCAATATTCCCGCCTGAGCGACAACAGGAGCTGGACTGCAGACCTGCGTGCGGAAGTCGGCTTGCTGACGCGCAATATCGTTATCCAAGGTGCCTCGGACAGTGTCAGCACTGGTTTTGGAGCTCACGTCATGATCCATGGCCCCATGGAAGACGGTGCGATGACGCACCCCTCAGGAGAAGGCTACATCAAAGGCGTGGAAATACACCGCGGAGGACAGGAAGGTATCCTCGCACGGTATCCATTTCATTGGCACTTGGTGCAGGGGGCTGGTGCCGGCCAGTATTTCAGTGACAATGCCGTGCATGACAGTTTCAACCGGGGCGTCACCATTCACGGCACGGATTTCACTACGGTCAGCAACAACTTCTTCTACAACACCATCGGGCACACCGTCTTTCTGGAAGACGGTGTCGAGAAGAATAACACAATCACCTACAATGTGGTGGCGCTGAGCGTACGTCCCGCACCGGGCACCGAGACCACGCCTTCGGACAATTCCGATGACGAAGCGCAGAACCGAACGCCAGCAGCGTACTGGATCACCAATCCCAATAATACCGTGGACTTTAACGTCGCGGCAGGAGGCGAGGGGACCGGCTTTTGGTATATCTTCCCAAGGAACAATCGAATTGGGCTTTCAGCGGATCTGGCGTACTACGACAGTGCTCCCATGGCCGATTCTGAGGTTATGGGTAGTTTCAATGGGAACATCGTCCATAGCTTTATGAATGGTTTTGATATATTCGATAGCGTTGATGCGAACCAAGCCATAGTTAAAAACACAGGTTGGAACGATTCTGGCGATCATGTCTTTGCTAACGCGCTTTGGTACGCGAACGACACTGCCATCTACACTGGCACCGGGGATCATGGCGATGAGTATCCGGTCGATAACCTGATCTTTCGTGACAATGTCATGGTCGATAACAAATTCGCGACGATGTTTGCCAGCTCTAGTAAGGTTGAAGAATCCGTCTTTGTCGCTCGTTCTGGATTGCCGCTCAACAGTAACCTCCGACGTGTTGCCCATCGGCTCTACGATGGCGCTGCGGATTTTGACGATTGCTATTTTGTAGGCTGGAATGCGCCGCTGCCTTATACGAGCTATTTAGACGAAGTCGGTGCGGCGGAACAACGCGTGAACTGGGGGCACTCTGTAGTTGAGACGGATCACCCTGGCATAAACATGACTATGGCGTTGCCTGACTTTGACTTTGGTGACGCCTGGACGAGCGGCGCGAATTCGTTCTCCCATCCCCGAATGTGGATTAGTGTGATATCCGATGGTGATGGGACGCTCACTGGATTGGCTGATAGCTCGCTGACCGCCAATCATAAGTGGTTTCTGATAGGCGATGAGACGCCCTATGCTGGCGGGGAAAACGTGATGCATGTACCTCACAAATTCGCTCGTATCGCGCAGCCGAGAAACCATAGAGGCGGTCCCGAGATGATTTTCACCCGCACAAAGAGCGGAACGCCAAGTGAAATGTTCTTTCGCGTTCTCGGGGACACGAATGATAATCATTCATTCCCGGCTATCGTGAATGAGGATTTTGAATACAGCGTTACATTCATGGGTACTCAGGGCTACAATCCTGCAGAATGGGTAATGGAGGATGCAGAACCAGGCGACGTCGCCATCGTTAAGTTTAATCACATTGGTAACCTTAGTGGCGTTGTCCCGAGCGGAACCGCCTACAATTCTGTAGCTGAGATCCTGTCGCCTGCATCGACCACAACGGGCCACTTCTTGGACGGAAATGGCGTTCTGTGGTTTCGTGTGATCGCCGATGCGGATGGAGAGGAATCGTTTAGCTTCGATTGGAGTAGTGGAAGCGCCGCGTATGTGTACAACGGTTCGGACGATCTTGATTTGGACGGGCGGAGCAATGATGCCGAAGGCGGCCCAAGCCGCGATACGGACGGTGATGGCCTTCCCGATTATGCCGACGCCAACAACGACAGCGACAGCATGTCCGACCTAGACGAACAGTTCTATGGCCTCGATCCTGACTCTGCCGCGGATTTAAGCTATGAGTTCGGTAGCCATGGCGCGGACGGTTTTGACTTCGAAGGAGGTACCGTGGGCCGTGACAATGTAAATGGCGCTTTTGAGTTCTATAATCCCGTCGGCGGTGAGACGTACATTCAGCTTTCCGAACCGGATTTAGTACGTTTTAGCGGAGATGATATTTCCACCATAACGATTCGCTTCCAGTCGGACACGGGTGGAAACTTAAGATTTGGGTGGTGGACTACTGATGGCGGTTTTTATACCCTCTTAGGTCCCTCCTACACAGGCGGTAGCGGCTACGCGGAGCATGTATTTAACGTCGGCGGCGATCCTGAATGGGCCGGTAAGACCATTAATAGATTGCGAGTGTTCGGCATCCAAGGCACTAACGCCGTGACCTCCGTCGACTGGGTTCGAGCTGGAGACCAAGGCAACCTGCCTCCGTACTTCCTCATCGATCCGATTACCGCTCCCAATGCGACAGTAGGTGTTCCAGTTGTGGGGAGCCTTGCGGGCACAGCGGCGGATCCGAACGGCGACCCGTTGATCTATTCCAAAGTGAGTGGCCCAGATTGGCTTACCATCGTTGGCAATGGTAATGCGACGGGTACGCCGAAGGCTGGCGATGTCGGTCTGAACGTCTTCCTCGTTCAGGTAGACGATGGTAAGGGCGGAACGGATACAGCGACCTTGGAGATTACCGTAGATGGGAACGGTTCAGTCGCGCTCGCGAACGCTGGTTTTGAGACGCCAGTGCAAACCACCTTCACCTACGGGCCATTTACCGAAGGTTGGACCTTTAATTCCAGCTCAGGCATCCAGGCAAGTGGATGGCAAGCGGGAGCAGCTCCTGAAGGTGCTCAGACGGCCTTCATGCAGGGCGGGAACTCGTTGATTACCCAATCGGTAAGCATCGATGCTGGGGACTACGAGGTGGCCTTCTGGATTGCCGACCGGACAAGTGATGCGGGCACGCAAACCGTTGAGGTTCGTTTTGACGGCACGCTTATTGGCACTTATTCGCCCACGAATGGCTCGTTTGCTGGGGTGACGACCAATTCCTTCACGGTGAGTTCATCGGGAACTTATGTGCTGGAATTTGCCGGGGTTGTTTCGGGTGATGTGACTGCGTTTGTGGATGACGTCTCTATTGTGGCGTCTGTGTCGAATAGCGCACCGGTCTTTACCAACGATCCGTTCAACACGTCGAACGCGACGGAAGGCGTGAACTATTCGGATACTATCTCAGGTTCCGCGACGGATGCCGATGGCGACCCGCTGAGCTACTCGGTGTTGAGTGGCCCGACCTGGTTGACGCTTACAAACGGCGGCGCCTTGAGCGGTATACCGGGCGCTGGCGATGTTGGCCTAAATACGTGGACCGTTGAGGTAGACGACGGTAATGGCGGCACGGATACTGCGACCTTGGAAATTACGGTTGTTGCATCTGCCCCGACGGTACTGCTTGATGACGACTTCGAGAACTTCAATACCACCGGTTGGAATACGGACTGGAAGCTCAGAACAGATAAATACAAATCTACGACGAGTTCGGTGCGAGGTAGCTACAATAAGAACGACTTGATCTCGCCGGATCTAGATACATCGGCCCATTCTTCGTTGACTGTTCAGTTTTGGTACAGGCCGCAGAATCTCGTCGATAGCGACAATGTCATTCTGCAGTTCTGGAACGGTAGCAGCTACGTCGACATCGAAGAGATCGGTCTCAATGGCCCCAATAAAACGTGGATTTTCTTTGATCAAACCTTCACGAGCTCTGTGAATCCTGAATATTTTCGCAGCGATTTCAAAGTGAAGATCGAAGCGACGGATATCTTCGAAACAAACCATAAGATCAATGTTGATGACTTCTATATTGAAGCTCAGTAAGCATCGCGAAGAGAACATAAGGTAGGCATATTATTATATGATTTAGGGTCCTGTCGGGCGAAGCCCGACAGGATCTATGAGCCCCTTTTGTGACGCAAGGCATCTCAGCCTCCGCCACTTAATCAAGGCTTTTTGCGTGTGGTATTACACAGTTTTTTAAACTATCAACGAGCTTAGACAGCGAAGAGCAGCAATACGTAGGAAGTGTCGTCTCTGTAGTCGCTGGTTGACTGTCAATGGGATTTAGCTTTGCTGTCATTTTTTCAATCACGGATATAGGTTTATGGACGGTGTGATCTGTGGAGCGCTTGGGCGATAAAACGATAGCTTAGTCGGCATGAAAGAGATACTGAAGAGCTTCTATCGTATAATTTGTGCACAGGACATTTTATCGCTTGGCGGAAGAATGATGAGAAGTGTATGGGCATTTGGTGCCATGTTGTCGCTTGATTCGATGGCTTCAGCACAGGGGGGCGGCTATGATGAGTCCAAGATGGAGTACATCGATAATGGGGTGATCAAGCTGGGCGTGAATAAGGGTTTAGGTGGAGCGATCACTTATATCGCGGACTCTCAGACAGAGAAGAATATCGTGAACAACTACGACTGGGGGCGGCAGATCCAGATGTCGTTCTTCGCGTATCCAATTCCTTATAGCGAGAACGGGAAGGATCCTGCGGCTCACTGGGAACATATCGGGTGGAATCCGATTCAGGCCGGTGACGACTATGGGAACGGCTCGGCTATTGTCGATTTTCAGAAGAGCGATACGACTCTCTATGTGAAATGCATTCCTATGCAGTGGCCCTTGGACAATGTGCCCGGCGAATGCACCTACGAATGCTGGATAGAGCTGGATGGCAATACTGCTCAGGTGCGGGCTCGACTGGTGAATAACCGCTCGGATCAAAACCAGTATAACGCCAGGCATCAGGAGTTGCCAGCGGTGTATAGCAACGGAGAGTTTTACCGTTTGATGACCTACCGGGGGGATCAGCCGTTCACGGGCGATGCGGTGGTTCGGATCCCGAAAAAGACAGGTGGCGGGTTTCCTTGGGATTATTGGCTGGCGACCGAAAATTGGGCGGCATTGGTCGATGATAACGACTGGGGGCTAGGTATCCATAAACCGGATAACTATTTTTTTATTGGCGGATTCGCGGGCCAGGAAGGTCAGGGCGGGACCTTCGATTCGCCGACGGGCTACATCGCTCCTTTACATACGGAGATACTGGACCACGACATTGTCTACGAATACACCTATACGCTTATTGTGGGTGACCTGACTGAGATCCGCGACTATGCCGTCGTGCAGGGGCAGGGGATGGGGCTGCCGGATTGGACTTTTGAAAACGATCGACAGCATTGGCGCTACAATGCGGTGGGTTCGACCGGAACGGACGCGGGGTGGCCGATTAACGACTATATTCAGCTTGATCTTGGGAAGAACCAATTGTGGGCGACCAGCCCTCCGAGATTGTGGCAGGCAGAAGAGGCTCCGGTTTTGTATATCAACGCTGCGTTCAGTACAAGTCAGAGCAAGTCGCGGGTAGCCTGGACGAATTATGAGTCAGACAGTTATGATCCGAGCTTTGATGGGAATGTGATCGCCTTCGATATTATTGGGGATGGTGAGTTCCGGACCTATGCGATCGATTTGGCGTCCGTTGAAAATTACGCTGGGGCCATGAGCTACTTGGGCTTCCAGCCGAGTCCAAGCCCGGAAGAGGGTGGATGGGTGAAGGTCAAGCGGATCTGGTTTGGGGCTGATCAAAGGCATCTCGACAGCTTTTCAGGTAAGATGGTGGGTAATGATCTGGCGCTGCAAGTCGGCGGTGGCCCGGGGCGTTCGTTTGCTGTGGAAGCGACCAGCGATTTGTCGGCGCAGCCAACGGTTTGGACGGATGTCGGCTCAGTAAGGCTGGATGAAGAGGGTGAGGGGCTTTTTGTGGAGCCCGGTGCTTCATTGCCCCGTTTCTATCGGCTAAAAGAGGCATCTGGCGCTGATGACCCAGTTGCTGGCGGTCCTGTCGCGAATGCCGGTTTTGAGACGCCGGTCCAAGCCACCTTCACCTACGGGCCGCTTACCGATGGTTGGACTTTCAATTCCAGCTCGGGCCTCCAGGCGAGCGGGTGGCAAGCTGGAGCTGCGCCTGAGGGCGCTCAGACGGCGTTCCTTCAGGGAGGATCCTCTTCCATTGAGCAGTCCTTGAGTTTGGAAGCTGGGGACTACGAAGTGGTCTTCTGGATCGCCGACCGGACGAGTGATGGCGGCATGCAAACCGTTGAGGTTCGTTTCGATGGCGCTCCGGTTGGTACTTTTTCGCCGGCGAATGGCTCGTTCGAAGAGGTTAGGACCAACTCTTTCACTGTGGCTTCGCCGGGGGATTATACGCTGGAGTTCGCTGGGGCGGGTTCTGGTGATGTGACTGCGTTTGTGGATGCCGTTTCGATTACGGCCAAGTAAACCCAATTACGAAAAGGTTTTGGTAGGGCTCGACCGCCGGGCGAGCCGCATTGCAGGATCTATGCGTCGCGGCGTGCCCGGCGGTCACGCCCTACCTAGGGGCATTGCCGCGAGGCCTCTCATTGAATCTGACTTTTTGTGAGCAGTAGGGAGCGAGTTCGCCTCAAGCGAAAGGATCGACCGTTTTCTTGCGGTAATCCGATGGGGTGACGCCCATGGCGCGGCGGAAGGTGCGGCCGAAGTAGCTGCTGTCGGAAAAGCCGCATTCGAGGGCGATCCGGGTGAGGGGGAAATCTGATTCCTTCAAGAGGTGGGCGGCGTTGCGCAGCCGCACCTGCAGGATGTATTCCGACGGCGTCATACCCATGCTCTGGAGAAATGTGCGTTGGAAGGTACGCACTGTCATGTGGGCCAATCGGGCGAGGTGGTCGTTGGATATTTTTTCGGGATAGTTGCTTTCAATGTAGGCAACGGCATCGCCTAGCCGCAGGAGGTCGGTGGTGTCGGTATTGCTTTTAGGGGCGTCGGAATAGCATTTGGAAAGCATGATTACCAGTAGCATGAAGAGCCCACGGGCCTCGATGCGATAACCTGGTTCCTTTCCGGACGTAACGGCGGCGAGCTCTGAAACCCATTCGCTGATGCGGGTGAATTTTGCGCCTTCGACGGTCAGGCGGCTGCGAAACTGGTGCCGGTCACGGAGTGCCGGCTCGAGGGAAAAGAGAACGTGGTATCCGGGGAGCTCGCGCGTGTCCCAGTGGTCCATATCGAGTTTCTTGGCGTCGAACATGACGTTTGCCACGGCAAAGCCCTTTGGTTTTTGGTAATCATGGACTCGGCCCCGTTTGATCACAAACACATCGCCCGCCTTGACGACGTAGGTTTGGTCGTTGGTCGTGTGGGTAGCGGTGCCGCTGAGCACGACCACAAGTTCGTCGAAGGAATGGTGGTGCGGCGAGACGGCTGGTTGCGGGTCCTCATAGTTTACGGAGATCGGCAAGGAGAGGTCCGGTAGCCATTCGGTATAGGCTTCCGTACGAACTGAAGGGGACTTTTCGTTCATGGTTGGGGAGACTCTGGAATTGGGGGGGG
>NZ_JAENIL010000069.1 GCF_016595505.1 Pelagicoccus mobilis
CCGACCCACCTTGTAATATCAGAATCTACAGATTCGAGATGGATAAGTGCATATCGTTTGGGTGCTCTTCTGTATTACAATCCCAGCGTAGGATTATTTGTTCTTTCTAGGGACGCTCGTGAGTTCTGTGTCCTCTAGTTTTCACGCATGTAGCGGGAGGGCTGGTTGGTTGGGTAGATCAACCGGCCTTTCCGTTCCGCTGTATCAAGAGCTCGCTCACCCCTCATTAGAATGTTCTCCCCAATTCGTTTAGCTCATTTAGCTCTATCTATTGTCATTTCGCTTTATACGGCGGCTCTTTCAAGCGCATCTCAAGGAGATGAACGCCCAAACATCGTCATAATATATGGAGATGATGTCGGTTTTGCAGATGTTAGCGTAAACGTTGAAGATGGTGGCAACACTTCTCTCCCAAGGATACTTACGCCAAACTTAGACAAAGTTGCGGGAGAGGGATTGAATTTCACGGATGCCCACAGTTCTGCTGCGACTTGCACGCCCTCAAGGTATTCCCTGCTTACCGGTGTTCATGCGTTTCGCAAGGGAGTCGCCATTGCTCCCCCGAACGCACCGTCATTGATAACAACCGACATGTTGACTCTGCCCGCTATGCTGAAGCGAGCGGGTTACCGTACGGGAATCGTAGGAAAATGGCACCTAGGGATCGGGGAAAAGGGCGTTGGCCCTGATTGGAATGGAGCGTTGAAGCCGGGGCCATTGGAGTTGGGCTTCGACTCAGCCTATATCTTGCCTACGACAAATGATAGAGTTCCTTGCGTGTATGTGGATGGGCACTACGTCGAGAACTACGATCCTGAAGATCCGATCTATGTGGGAGATACGTTGGAGGAGGTTCAGATGCCAGGAAGCACACAGTATCCTAACGCTCGTGAGTTGAATCCCAAGGAGAAGTTCTACAAGAGCGTGGTGAATGGAATTGGTCGTATCGGATACATGTCCGGAGGAAAGGCCGCTCTGTGGGATGACTACACATCCACGGATGTATTTGTGGGCAAGGCGATCGATTTTATTGAGGAAAGCAAAGATAAGCCGTTCTTCCTTTTTTACTCAGCACAAGATATCCACATCCCGAACGCTCCCAACGAGCGTTTCCAAGGACAGACGAATCTCGGAGCACGCGGAGATGCAATGGTGCAACTGGACTGGGCGGTAGGGGAGATCGTCAATTCGCTGGAGCAGTACGGGCTCCGGGAGAACACGATTCTGGTCTTTACCAGCGATAATGGACCAACCCATCATGCAGATGCGTATTCGCAGACTGAGATTATTTCGCTGTATTCTCCGCATGCAGGAGATGGGCATGATGCCTCAGGGAAGTGGCGTGGCGGTAAGTACGAGATTTACGAAGGTGCTACTCGTGTGCCTTTGATGATTAGTTGGCCGAAACGTGTTGATCCAGCCACTACAGATGCGCTGGTCAACCAAATCGATTTCATCGCCTCCTTCTCTCGCCTTCTTAGAATCGACTTGGCCGAGGACGAAGCACAAGACAGTCGGGATACCCTGGATGCATTTCTGGGAAAGGATCTCAAAGGGCTTGAATACACGATTGAGGAAGGACGAGGTATCGCTCTGCGTTTCGGAGATTGGAAGTACATCCCGGCAAAGAAAATAAGAGGCCAAACTGGATTCTGGCCAGAGGAGGAAAGTCTGTTCGATTTGAGCAAGGACCCCGGTGAGCAAGTTAATGTGATAGCCCAGTATCCAGAGTTGGCGGGCGAGTTGGCCTCGCATTTGGAGAAAATTCGGAAATCAAAAGGAGTGCGTGAACTCGATAGGCGTCGAGGAACAGTTACGGCCCTGACTTCCGAATAGTTTTCAGACTTTAGGTTAAAATGAAGCGTATTCAAATTCCATTACTATCGGCTTTAGCGGTCGTGCTTTCGATTCCAAGTTTACAGGCTGAGCCTGATTCGGTGCCAACTGGTTTCGTAACCGCAGGAAAGGATTTCCCGACATCGGATAAAAATCTTCGGAAGTGGGAGACTCCAATCGTGGCGGACCTCGATCAGGACGGTTGGGTTGACATGGTTCTCAACGAACATGGATACGCGATCCAGATCGTTTGGAATGAAAAGGGTCGTTATGCAAAGCCATGGGATCTGATGATGGGCGACTCTCACGGTGTGACGATCGGTGATTACGACCAGGATGGTTTGTACGAGTTGGTCGTCTCGCGTGGCGGTGGCTCGGGTAGCAATGCCCGTAACTCAGTCATCTATAAGGTCGGTAAGGATCGCAGCTTCGAGCGCATGCCAGAGTTTGATGAGCCGCTGGCCTATATGCGCGGCCGCACTGTCAAGCTACTCGATGGTGACAATGATGGGGATCTCGATCTGTTGAACTTTGCCTTTCCGTCCCGAGAGAAGAACGGGGCGAGCGAGAACTACATCTACAAGAACAACGGTGAAGGTGGATTGGTATTGGAATCGACACTACCTTACACTCGACGAAATGGGCAGAAGGTATTGATCACCGATTTCGATAATGACGGTACCGACGATCTGATTTTGTACGGAGAGGGAGCGATTAGAGCATTTCGGGGAAATGGGGATCTGACCTATGTAGAGGTCGGAAAAACTGTATTTAAAGGTAAAATACAGGGTGTAACCGGAGCTGTTGAGATAGACTACGATAACGATGGTGACTTCGACATCTTTCTGACGCGAGGCCATGAGATCGAGTCAGGGGCGACCTTTTATGATCCGGAAACGCAAGTTTGGGGATTCAAGGCGGTTCGCGAAAATGTTTGGTTCGAGGATGTGGCCATCGGCGATGTCATGAGACTGGAGAATTTCCAATCACCTTGGCCCAACATGAAGATCTTCACAGGCGAGCCGGCACACTCCTACACGTTCGAAGGCGAGACGCACTCAGGGAAAGATATTCGTTTCGTAAACAGTGACACCTTGGGATGGCCAGACCATCTCAACAACAAAGGGCTGTATCTCGGATTTGTGGGGAACGAAAAATGGCGCTTTGTGGCACAAGCGGGTTCGCCGATGACCGGCGTTGTGCATGGAGTAAAGGGATTGCCGGCTTCTTTGGGAGAAGACGGACCCTCTGATGTCCTACTCGAGAATAGAGGCGGGAAATTTGTCGATGTGAGCGAGAAGGTCGGTCTTGGAATTCCAGGGCATTCAAACGGAGTCGCCACCGGGGATTTCGACAACAACGGTTTTGAGGACCTTATCGTTATCCGTCGTGGAAACCTGGTTACGAAGAATGAGTCTGTTCTTTGGCTTAATCAAGGCGATGGTACCTTTAAAAAGGCGAGCGCTCATGGAGTCGTTTCCCCCGAGCTTGGAGCGATTGGGTTCGGAGCAGAAGCTTATGACTACAACAAAGACGGGAAGGTCGATGTTCTGCTCGGTAACGAGCGCGGTAAATGGCACTTGTTTAAGAATCAGAAGTTGGCCAAAGGAAATTACCTTCTCGTTGATCTTGGGGCCCCAGCCAAGGGCAAAGCGAGTTCTCTTGGGGCTCTCGTATCGATTGAAGCAGGTAAGGCCAAGCAAGTGAAGCGTGCCGGATCGGATGGAGCTCCCTATGCGAGAAGCTTTGATCGCTTCGTGCACTTTGGGCTTGGCGACTATGAGGGGCCGGTTTCGGTCACGGTTTTGCTCAGCAATGGTGAGACCTTCGAGAAGACGGTCGGTTCAGTTAACTCGGTTCTCTCTTTCTAATTTTAATACCAAGTAAGATGAATAATTGCACCAAGTATTGTTTCTCGTTTGCGGGGTTGATCGCCTCTCTGCTGCTTGTCGGTTGCGACTCCGATTCTGTTACTCAATCAGATCAATCAGTTCTCCCTTTGAGCGATCCTAATAATGAGGGCGGTTGGATTTTGAATACAGTGGTTAGCGATGAGTTCGAAGAGGCGGATCTGGACGAAGATCGTTGGTTCATCGTTGGGAAGTTTGAAAATGGAAAACCCGTTTATAAGGACCCTGATCATCCTGACCGCGAAGTATGGATTGGCCGAGCTCCTGCCCAATTTTCGGGACGTAACTATCGTCTTGAGGATGGGAAGTTGAAACTGGAGACCCGCTGGGAACCGGACTTTCCCTTCAGTACGGAGCCGGGCTTGGACAACGTTAAGTACGATTACGCCAACATCACCACGGCCGCCGTCATAAATCGTAAGCTGTTCAAATATGGATACATCGAGGTACTCTCTAAAGCCGCGGATGCAGAGGTATCGAGCGCTCTTTGGATGACTCGGCACGAGTATGAGAATGGTCAGCGTAACAACACCGAGCTGGAGCTAGATATCTACGAGCACTTCGGGAGCCACCGCATCGAGGGGCAAGAGTATCGCGACAGGGAGCTTTGGTGGACGATCCATGATTGGGATCCGAAGTTTGGTCACGAAAATGGCAACAACGTCACTTACACGGAGAAGAAGGATTTAGGCTTCCGGGTGGCGGATGGTTTTCACACCTACGGCTTCGAATGGACCGAGACTGGGATCCGTTACTTCATAGATGGGAAACTGTTTAGCGAGGCATCGCGCGAAGATATCGAGAAGTGGGCCAAAGAAGAAAAGGGTCGCGAGAAGGGGTATGTGATCGAGAAAGCCATGCACCTCTGGCTCGACTCCGAATCTTTTCCATGGCGTGGGTATCCAGATTCCAAGGAAGACCTCGAACGCAATAGCCCAGAAGGCGAGAAGGACGATGGTGTAGTCGACTACGAGATTGAGTATGTACGGGTTTGGCAACGCTCTGAGCATATGGAGCAGTCTGAGTAAGCGTTGACGACGGGAGCAGAAGGAGCAATCTGGCGAGTGTATGGGCCTGCCGATGGTAGAGCTCATATCCTGCTGTCATGAAGAGATTCCACTCCTGTTTATCGCTCTATCTAATCGCATTGTTTCAAACTGCTTTGTTGGCTGAGGATTGGGCCGGCTATGATGTCGGGAAGACGCTTCCCGCCGATGCTCAGGTCACGTATCGTGGCAGCAATCCTTTGAGGGACGCCCTGAAGCCGGTTCCGGAAACGGCGATCTTTAAGATGGACGGCTTTGCGCTTTGGGATCCGTCCGTGATTAAGGTAGGAGAGACTTACCATCTCTTTTGCTCGCGTTGGCCAAAGGCGGATGACCACTCTTTCGAGTCAGGGTGGATGCAGAGTCATGTCATTCGAGCGACTTCGAAGTCGTTATTCGGTCCCTATGAGTTTCAAGAAGTGGTGCTCGATCCGAAGGATCATCCTTGGGCGACGAAAGGTATTCATAATCCAAAGATCACGCGGTCGGGAGACCGGTTCCTGCTCTATCATTTGGGGATTCCACGCTGGCAGACAGGATTCGCATTTGCAGACTCGATCGAAGGTCCATGGGAGCCCGTTGCTGAGCCGATTGTGAAAGCTAACAATCCGGCCTTGTACGTTCATGAAGATGGGAGGGCCTACATGGTTTCCAAGTTTAAGCCAAAGCCGACCAAAGACGGGAGATGGGATGCCTATATGCGAGCCCATGCGGCTGCGGATGTGCTCGGTCCGTATACGACTTTTGGGGACGAGGGGAATCGGTTGCCTTACGATCTAGAATTAGAGGATCCAACAATCTGGTGGGCCAATGATAGGTACAACGTTATCTGCACGGATTGGGAAGGAAAGGTTACCGGGACCATGAAATCGGTGATCTATTTCACGTCCAAAGATGGGATCGATTACGAGCTCTACTCAGACCAGCCAGTTTGGACTCAGGATGAGCTGATTCCTGTTGGAGGCAAAGAGGGCTTGAAGGTGAGTCGGATCGAGCGGCCTCAGGTTTACGTGAACGATAAAGGTGAGGTTGAAGCGTTACTCGTTTGCGTGGGAATCGAGCAACGTGGACATGACTACATCGTGATCCGTCCAGTGGATCGGTTTGTTCCTGAGAACTAGTGCTGGTTCGCCTGTCGGCGAATGCTCCTTCTGGTCTGCCTGCTAGGCGCGTTTGCTGTGCACTGTGGCTAGCCCGCCGTCGACTCCTAGGACTTGACCAGTGACCCAGGTTTGCTCTGGGTCGAGCAGCCAGGAAAGGGCGCTTGCGACCTCCTTGGGATTTCCGATCCGACCGAGCGCGTGCATGTTTTGGGAAGCCTTGAGCGAAGGTTCGTTTTGGACGATGGGCTGGGCCATCTTGGAGTCTACCAATCCTGGGGCCACGCAGTTTACCCTTATTCCATAGGTCGCATAGGTGGCGGCCGCCGATAAGGTGAGGCCAATGATTCCCGCTTTGGCAGCGGCAATCGCTTCGTGATTGGGGTAGCCGTGCCGTGCCGCTGCGGAAGAGCAAAACGCGATGGAGCCTCCGGTTTTCATCATGCGCCGAGCAACGCTGTGGAGAGCGGCGAAGCAGGGTGTGAGGTTCGAACTGATCACTTGTTGGTAGTCTGCCTGCTTGGTGAGGTGAGCCGGCTTGAGCAGGATCGACCCCACGCATATGGCGAGCCCGTCGATAGAACCAAACTCTGCCTCCATCCCTTTGAAGAACGGAGCGTATGCATCCCAGTCAGTGGCATCAATTTCGGCCGCCTTCACTTGTTGGCTTTCCGTAAGCCCCGCTGCGGTGGAAAGATCGCGAACGCCTGCGAAGACATTGTGCCCCTGGTCGGTCAGGCGAGAGGTGAGTGCGCTGCCGATCGCTCCAGCAGCGCCGATTATTGCGTAATTTGCCATTTAAGTGGTGAGTTCTCTTTGTTCGCGGATCGCTGCGGCTTGCAGGGATATCTGTTGCAGCTCGGCGGTATCGATTCGGTCTAGGTTGCGAAGCTGCATTCGCATCCTAGGGTTGGAGTGGAGTTTAACCCGGTGTTTCGTCAGGAAATCCCAATACAAGGTTGTGAACGGGCAAGCATCGGAGCCGGTACGCTTGGTCGGGTCGAACCTGCAGCCAGAGCAGTAGTTGCTCATGCGTTTGATGTACTGCCCTGTCGCGACGTAGGGTTTCGAAGCCATGACACTGCCGTCTGCAAATTGGGACATGCCCAGAGTGTTGGGAAGTTCAACCCACTCGACTGCGTCTACGTAGACAGAAAGATACCATTGGTGGACTTTTTTCGGATGTACGCCCAGGAGTAGGCAGTAGAGTCCGGTGACCATCAGTCGTTGAATGTGGTGGGCGTATCCAAATTTCAGTGTTTGAGAGATTGTATCGCGAAGGCAGTTGTACTCGGTGTTGCCGGTCCAAAAGAAATCAGGAAGATCAAGTTCCGCTTCGAAGGCGTTTCTCTCGAGGTACTCGGGCATGTAGCTCCAGTAGATTCCGCGGACGTATTCACGCCAGCCAAGGATTTGGCGAATGAAGCCCTCCACGGACTCGATAGGAGCGAGCCCTTCATTGTAAGCGTGTTCCGCTGCAGATACGGCTTCATCCGCATCGATCAAATGTAGATTCAGAGAAGAGGATATCAGAGAATGATGAAGGAAGGGCTCGCCCGCCCACATCGCGTCCTGGTGTTTGCCGAATCTTGCTAGCTCGTCCTGGATAAAGTTCTGCAGTGCTGCGAGCCCTTGTTCCCTGGTGACTGGCCAGTCGAAGTCCTCGCAAGTTCCAGGATGGTTTGGCAGCTTTTCGTTCACCAGTTTGATTACCGCATTGGTGGTGTCGTCCGGTGGAAAACGCTTTCTGGGTGGGAGAAGTTCTGGGCCAGAGCGAGGAAACGCTTTGCGGTTTTGAGAGTCGAAGTTCCACTCTCCACCACGAGGGTTCTTCCCGTCCATGAGCACTTGGTGTTTGCGTCGCATTTCCCGGTAGAAGAACTCCATGCGGAGTTGCTTGCGTCCTCGAGCGTGGTCTTCGAAATCCGCCGGCGTGCTGTAGAAGGAAGTATCCTCGTGGAGTCTAAGTGGCGTCTGGGTGCTTGAGCAGCTTTCGCTCAAGTTGACCAGAAGCCGGTGTTCGCCTGGGCGGACTAAGTGAACCTCGTCCACCTCATTCTTCGCCAGAAAATCCTCTAGCAGCGTGGAAAGGCTTCCTTCGCTGAACTCTTTGTAGCGGACAACGTATCCCTTCTGGCGAAGTTCGTCACGAAAGTGACGCATGGCCGAGAGGAAGAGGACGATGCGAGTTTTACTACTCCACGTGTGTACCGACTCCTCGGATACCTCTGCCATCCAGACTGCATCCCGAGACTTGTCGAAGCCCTTCAAACTCGGCAAGCGGGTGGAGAGTTGATCCCCAAGCGCGATGACTAACCTTCGATAGTGTCGGTGCTTGGGCATTGGAAGGCGGGGACTCTCTAAGAGTCCTTGCGAGCCTTCTGGGCGGCCCGGTAGGTCGCTTCCATCTCGGCTTTTCGCAGCGGCATTTCGTCGATCAAGTCGAAGAACAATTGCCAGCTCAGTTCGTTACGTTGGAACGCTTTGGGTCCTCCATCCTTTCCTACGAGGATGAAGCGGCTCTCTTCCAGGTCGAGTTGCCAGAGTTGTCTCCAGAGTTGCTTCTCCTCGGTGCTCAGCTTGAAGGAGTGTTCGGTATCGATCTCTATATCGCCCAGGTTCACCATCAGGATGTCCCGGTCGCTTATTTCCCATTCCCACTTTCGGGCCATCTCTTCGATAGAAGTCTTCTGCGTCTCGTCTGACAAGACGTAGGCGATGAGTCGATGACTTGCGAATCCATCTGCAGTTGATTCCTGCTGCAGCTCGGCGTGATCGAGATTTAGGGCCATTGCGAGAAGTGCGATCAGGGCGTTCATGAGAAGTCGTCGAAGGTCGGAGTTGGGGGGTGGTTATCGATTCAAATGAGGTTCAGTCTTCCTGATTTCTGAGTTATGCCTCAGAAAACGCCCAATTAC
This sequence comes from Pelagicoccus mobilis, assembly GCF_016595505.1. Classification (GTDB taxonomy): domain Bacteria; phylum Verrucomicrobiota; class Verrucomicrobiia; order Opitutales; family Opitutaceae; genus Pelagicoccus; species Pelagicoccus mobilis. Next base: position 8,811 of record NZ_JAENIL010000069.1, read on the forward strand.
GAGTAAGACCGGAGCGGTTTGGATCGAATTAAGAGTCCAAAAGTGGTTCACTGTTCTGAGCGGTGTCCGAATTGTCAGGATAGTATTGAATCGATCTACACCGCTTAGACGTAACTTACGCCGCAACTCGTCTGGAAAATTTTAAGTTTTTCGAGGCGATTGCTTAAACATGTCCATGCGGAATTTCTTGAACAGGGATACTTAACTATTCAATCGCCGGGCTTGCTGTACAGAGAGGGTGCTTTGGGGAAGATTTGTACGGAAAATCACACTGTTGCGATTGGAAGTCCAAGTTTTCGGAAACTCAGGCCTAACTGCATCGGTGTTTTTTTTGAGATAATGTTGCGTACAATATGCAAGATAGCGGTCCTGCATCACCCCGAAACTAACAATGAATCACCCCACCATCGTCCGAGTCTGGAAACAGTCGCGTGGAAACCCTCTCCTGGTTTTGAAATGAAGAAGAAGCTTTTTGCCCTCCTGCTCGCGGTCACCAGTTTAGCGGCGACTGCTCTTTCCGGCCAAAAGCCGAATGTAATTCTTATCCTCACGGATGACCAAGGGATTGGCGATCTGGGCTGCCAAGGAAATCCTTGGATCAATACGCCAAACATAGATCGTTTCTACGAGGATGCGGTGCGAATGACGGACTTCCACGTGAGTCCAGTCTGCACGCCGACTCGTGGTGCGGTGATGACTGGGCAGTACCCGATCAATAATGGGGCTTGGGCGACATACAAAGGGCGCGACTTTCTTTCCCGTAACCCGTTTACGATGGCGAGATTGTTTCAGGACAACGGATACAGAACTGGGATTTTTGGCAAATGGCACTTGGGGGATAACTTCCCGGTTCGCCCCACGGATGTCGGTTTCGATGTCGCGGTGCAGCATATGTCGGGCGGCGTGGGCGAGCTTTCGGATTATTGGGGCAACAACTATTTTAACGACACATATTTCGTGAACAATGAGCCGAAGCAGTTCGAAGGCTATTGCACGGATATTTGGTTCGATGAGGCGATGAGGTTTATCGGTGATACGAAGGACCAACCTTTCTTCATCTATTTGCCCACCAACGCGCCTCACGGGCCGCTGTATGTAGATGAGAAATACGCAGCGCCCTACAGGCATCTCGTCGGTAAGAAGATCCACAGCGCTGAGTTCTACGGAATGATTACCAACATCGACGAGAACTTCGGAAAGCTAGAAGCGCACCTTAGAGAAGCGGACCTTGCCGACAATACGATCCTCGTTTACTTCACTGACAATGGTTCGGGTCACGGTGTTAGCCCGGATTTCAAGCTTGGTTACAACAAGGGTCTGAGTGGCAAGAAGGGGAGCCGACTGGAAGGTGGGCACCGGGTGCCGTTTTTCATTCGTTGGAAGGATGGGAAGGTTGACGGTGGCAGAGACGTGGCTGATGCCGTCGCTCATGTTGATTTGATTCCGACACTCGCAGAACTTTGCGGACTAAAGATGCCAAAGAATCTCGACCTAGACGGGATCGACTTCTCGCCGGTAATCCGTGGCAAGGGCGGCGAGTTGGAGGATCGCACGATATTCGTTCACAGTCGCCAGGATTGGCGTCCGCCCATGGATGTGAACCAGACCTGCATCGTGAAGGACAAATGGCGTTTGGTGAACGGTACGAAGCTCTACGACATCGAGAAGGATCCTGCCCAGAAGAAGGACCTCGCCGCTCAGTATCCGGAGCTGGTGCAATCGCTGCTGAAACAGAACGCTGCGTTTGTGGCTAAGGCGAAGTTGAATCCTCAATACAATGAGTTCCCTGCGTTCGTGATAGGCAACGAAGCCCAGCGTGAAGTGAAGCTTACGATTCAACACGCGATTGGTGAAGCCCCAGGTTTCTGGAAGTGCGAGCAAGTGGCAGCTGGTTTGAAGAGTGAGAACAACCGTCACTCGCTTGAGATTGATCGTCCCGGCAAGTACCTGATCGAGTGCCGCCGTTGGCCGAAGGAATGTTCCGGGCCGATCCTCGGAGTTCCCAGCGAGAACCCAAAGAATTGGTTCACCTACGAGACGATCGCCCCTGAAAAGGTGCGGATCGAAATCGCGAACCAGATTCTGGAGAAACCTATCGGTGAACAGGACGAAGCGGTGAGTTTTACGCTCAACCTTGAGAAGGGGAAGACGCTGCTCACTAACGATTTCATCGAAGGCAAGAAGGCCTACGGCGTCTACTACACATACATCACTTACCTAGGAGAAAGCTAATCCGCACCCCAGATTCCTATGAAACGAGCCAGCATTTTGCTCACGTCCTTGTTCTTGATCGGTTGCAGCCAAAAAGAAGAGATGACGACTAAAAACTACGACGAGTATCCTGATTCTGTATACGAGTATCTTGCCATTCCCAAGGGCGGTACTCTGAGTGCTGCGTCGAAGCGTGCTTTAGATCGAAACTATGCTCAGGACGACAGTTTTTTCTGCGAATTCAAGACTCACGATCTCAAGGGGGATCTTGTGTTTGAAGAAGGTGTAACGCGCCGTGATCCAAGTTCGGTGATCCTTGTCGATGGGGTCTACTACGTTTACTACACGAAGTCGCCCGGCATCTCTCATGGATTTGGAAATGGTGACCCTGAGAAGAAAGTGTTTCCATGGGATAAGAGCGAGGTCTGGTACGCTACTTCGACTGATGGGTGGACTTGGAAGGAAGAAGGCGTAGCCGTTTCACGAGGGGCTCGCGGCGACTATGACGATCGTTCGGTGTTTACGCCTGAGGTTTTGGCGTACGAGGGGAAGTACTATCTCGTTTACCAGACCGTGAAGGCTCCTTACGCGAATCGCGTGAAGAACCAGGTGGGTATGTCGATCTCTGACTCGCCAAGAGGCCCGTTTAAGCGTTTGCCAGAGCCGATTCTTTCGCCGACAGATGATGGCGAGTGGGACACCGAAGAAGACAACCGTTTCCTCGTTAAGTCTCGCGGTTCGTTCGACAGCCATAAGGTACACGATCCCTGTATCGTCCCCTACAATGGTAAATTCTACCTTTACTACAAAGGGGAGCGGATGGGCGAACGCCTGACCATGGGAGGCCGTGAGATCAAGTGGGGCGTTGCGATATCGGACAATGTAGAAGGTCCGTATGTGAAATCGGAATACAATCCGATCACTAACAGCGGTCACGAAATTTGCGTTTGGAAGTACAAGGGCGGCATCGTCGCTATGCTGAACTCTGATGGTCCTGAAAAGGGAACGATCCAGTACGCTGAGGATGGCGTGAATTTTGAGATCAAGGCGATGATAAGCGGGCGCAGTAAACCGCCTCATGCAGGGGGAATCGTGCGTTCGATCGTAAACGACGACGATCCTTTGTCGGCCATGGAGTGGGGTATCGCTTTTGATCGCAAGGATGGTTGGGACTACATCGTCCGTTTCGAGTCCTACAAACCGTTTGCTCCGTAGCGAGGCATCGCCAGTGAAGCTCATCTTGCCGAAACCTTGTCGATCTACAGGGCTGCTGCTCTTGTCGGTCGTTGCGATGCAATTTGCTAAGGGGGAGAACTTCTATGTTTCGCTCCAAGGCGATGATGCGAACTCAGGTAGCTTAGAAAGCCCGTTCCGTACGATTGGGAAAGCTGCGAGCGTAATGAGTTCGGGAGATGTGTGCCTCATTCGTGGCGGCACTTATCGGGAGCGGGTGGTCGTACCGACTGATGACCTGACCTTCCAGCGTTACCAAAATGAGCAGGTTGTGGTGAGTGGTGCGGACTTGGTCACCAACTGGTCTCAATATTCGGGCGAAATCTACCGAGCTCCTTTGAGCTGGGACGGACATGAGTTTACTCAGGTCTTCTTCGAAGGAAAACACCAGCAAATCGCACGTTACCCGGACAATGCGACGGGCGAAATGATGTCGGTGGAGGTAGAATCTGGATACATGTCTTGCACGACTTACAATGAAACCGGTGATACGCGACGGGTGACGTTCGCAGATATGGCGGACTTTCCCGACAATCATTGGCAGGGAGGGCTGTATCGCGGGATCACCGGGCGTATTCGATCCAATACCATGGGTGATATTCTAAGCTCATCGGGCAAGGATCTGACATGCACCCCTCTGACCAACGAGTGGATAAATGGCAATGACGAGTGGTTCATGGGCGGCGGAGCAGCTGGTTACATTTTGCACCTGAACGCGCTTTCTCGCGAAGGCGAGTGGTGGCACGAGGATGGTTATCTCTATTTTTGGCAGCCCGGTGGCGGCTCTCCTGATGGGGCTTCTGTGGAGGCTCAAGTTCGCGAGGAGGCCTTTGTGATTAATGGCCGCTCCGGCGTAGTGCTTGATGGAATCGAAGTAAATGCGGCCACATTGACTTTGCAGAATTCGGACGATTGCCGCCTGCTGAACTGCAGTTTCGAGTTTGTTCAGCCGTACATTAAGACCTCCGGGTACTCGAGCAATTATGGATCTGTCGGCGGGGTGTACATCGAAGGCGATCGTAACGAAATCGACTCCTGCTATTTTGCTCATTCATGGGGGCATTTGCTCTATATTAACTCCGGTAGTGGAAATCGTGTTACGAACTCCGTCTTTAAGGATAATGGCTGGTACTCGATTTTTTCCTCGAGCATCCACAACCGATCGGCGGCCGAGACGGTGATCGAGTATAATACCTTTGGCGCGACGGGACGATTCCACATTCGGACTGATGCGAACGAGAAGATCACGATTCGCTATAACGACTTTTACGACTGCATGAAGATGGGGCAGGACGCGGGCTCGATCGAGTCGGTCGGAAAAGATCTCAAGGACTCGATCATCGCCTATAATACGCTGCACGATAGCAGTACGCTCCGCCTGCTGAATGCCGGTTTCAACAAACAGTACGTGGTAGCGTTTTATATCGAGGACACCTCGAACTACACGGCTCACCACAATGTCGCTTGGAACTTCAACAACGATAAGGTTCCTGGCAGCATGAAGGACGGCGCGTTCAGTTACCTCGGCCCTCGTGATTCGCAGCAGTCAGGAATTCGCTACTATAACAATACGGCGTGGAATTGTGATTTCCGTATCCGTGTTTGGGATAGGGGAGGAAGTATTAGCACCCAGCACTGGAACAACATCTTCGATAGCAGTATGGATGACGTTTTCGGCGACTTGGAGGCTGGCTTTGATTTTCAGAATAGCGGTTTCATCGATCCCGAAGATGAAGATGCCAATTTCGAGAATGCTTTGGGCGGGCATTTCACTTTGTTGGAAGGATCGACTGCGATAGATAGTGGACGTATCATTGAGGGAATTACAGATGGCTACGCTGGAGATGCTCCCGATATTGGAGCGATCGAACAAGGAAGCTTCATGTGGCGTACCGGGGCGTCTATTGAGTCCAGTCTGAAACAGTTGTCGTTTGGCGAGGTCCTGCCGTCCGGTTCTGATATCGTGGTCGAAGCAGAAGATTTCGACGAAGGGGGGCCTGGGATTGCCTATCACGATTTGTCGCTCGGGAATGAAGGTGGCGTATATCGAGAGGAAAACGTTGATCTATTCTCTATCGGTAGTGAAGAGGTTGCGGTCGGTTCGACGGTGGGTGGTGAGTGGCTTGAGTACACTCTTGATGTGCAGCCGGGCGATTATGTCTTGAAACTGAAGACGTCCGCTAAACGGGCGAATCGCTCGATTCGCGTGGACTTGGATGGGGAGGCGTTAGCGACCGTGGCCATTCCAAATACTGGCGGCTTGGATGTGTTCGAGGAGGTCTCCACGAAGGTGACTGTGAATAGTGTGAGCAAAGGTCGCTTGCGTGTTAACTTTATCTCGGGCGGCACAAACCTAGACTCGATCTCCTTGCTTTCTGATGAGGCTTCAGAATTGAGCTACCAAGACTGGGTGACCGGTTATCAGCTCGTTGGGGCGGATGCTGATATGCATGCTGATCCGGATGGGGATGACGTGAGTAACGTGCTGGAATACGCATTTGGCGGGGATCCAACGGACGCGAAGGCGGTTGGGGTTCGTCCTCGGCTAACGTCAGTTGGGCAGAACTTGGGGATTCAGTTTCTTCAGGCGAACACTGCGGATGCGGTGTTGCAGTACGTTTTGGAGACATCGCCGGATCTCTCTCCCGGAAGTTGGCAGCCTTTGGAAATCGCGAGTGACTCCGTGACGGATTTGGGGGCTGGGTTCTCCAAGGTTGAGCAACTGCTTCGTTTCGAGGAACGTTCACAGTTTGTCAGAATGCGGGTCATCTCAGCCGAGTAGCCGATGCTGGGATTGGATATCTTTGGTATTTGATGGACGATTTTATCAACTTAATCGGTGAAGTGCTCGGTCGGTTGACACCGCTTTGATGGCGTATTGTATGCAATCAGAAAGGTGACGCTGTCTGTCTTGCTGAATCGAAGGCCAAGTCTTCGGTCAAAATCAATTTAAACTCCAAGAACTGAATACGATGAAAAGTAAAATTACTTTAATTGCAATTGCCGCAGTTGGTTTGGCTGCAACCGGTTTTGCTAACGGAAACCAAGGTGGGTTTCCTTACGAGATGCCCCTTGAAAAGCCGGATCGCGAAATGAGCACCGCGATGCATCGTATCTATGATTCCTATCCGGCTGCCCAGCCTGAGCACAACGAGCTTTTTAGTCAGTTCAAGTACACTGAACTCAAGGGGTTTGATTACAGTAATGGGGATGGAACTGTTTCTCGACGTGATCCCTCCAAGATTTTGTATCACGAAGGTAAATACTATGTTTGGTATACCAAAAGACATACCGTAGTGCCTCCGATCGGTATGAGAAATGCCCGCAAGGCAACTGACAAAATTCCTTCGGCAGACTGGGATTTGTCAGAGATCTGGTACGCAACCTCAGAGGATGGTTTCGAGTGGGAAGAGCAAGGTGTTGCCATCACGCGCCCGGAGAAACCGATTGTCGGTTGGCGCTCGGTGACGACGACTGATATCCTGGTTTGGGAAGGTAAATACTACCTCTACTATCAAGGATTCATGGAAGCGAGTGGCATGCGTGGCGACGATTGTCCGGTTGCTGTTTCTTGGGCTGATTCCCCAGATGGACCTTGGACTCCCTACAACAAGATCGTGATTCCGAATGGAGGAGAAGGAGAGTGGGATCAGTACTCGATCCATGATCCGTATCCACTGGTTCGCGACGGGAAAATCTATCTCTACTATAAGTCTGACTTCGGAAGGAATCCGCACAAGGTTCGCATGCAAGGTCTAGCGATTGCAGAAAATCCACTCGGTCCGTTTAAGAAGCACCCGCTTAACCCGGTGATTACTTCAGGGCATGAGACCTCTCTCTTCCCATTCAAGGAAGGCATTGCAGCTCTCGTTTACAAGGATGGTCCGGAGCATAACACGATTCAGTACTCCGAGGATGGCGTGAACTTCGAGATCGCTTCCATCACTGAATTGATGCCTTACGCAGCGGCTCCCTATGTGCCGGACGCGTTCACCAATACCAAGTATGGGCGTGGAGTGACTTGGGGCCTGGCGCACTTCATTCATCAAGGAGGCAAGGGGCAGAGTCACTCAATCCTGGTGCGTTTTGACTGCGACTTAAGCTTGGATCTCGATGATCCCGAGATGAAGGAGCACCGCGTGAATCACAAAAAAGACGTCTACTATCGTCAAGGGCTCAGCAAGAAGCAGCTCGAGCGGATCAAGGGTAAGTAAGGCGCAAGTTCAAGAATGGGACGGTGGGGACGCCGTCCTTTCTTTTTGCACTTAATCGATGAAGTTCGGAGGTGTTTGACCTTATTTGAAAATTGTATACGAAATGCAATCTTATGATTTCCCCCTGCCCAAAAATTCTCGTTACAGGAGCGAACCGAGGGATCGGTTTAGAGTTTGTTAGGCACTACCTTACTCAAGGGTGCGATGTGATCGCGACGTGTCGCAAGCCCGATGAAGCGAGAGATCTGAACGCATTGATGGAAACGTATACTGATTCTTTACAGATTGAGGAGTTAGACTTGGGCTCTGATTCATCAATTGAGAGCTTTTACCGCAGATTGGCTGAGTGTGGTGTCGCCTTGGACTTGCTCATCAGCAATGCGGGGGTCTCGGACAATGAACCCTTTGGCGAATGGAGCCGCCGCTCTCTGGAACTCAACCTGGAGGTAAACACAATCGGGCCGGCCCTTTTGGCTCAGGCTCTTGCTCCGCTGCTGAAAGAAGGGTCGAAATTGATTCAGCTTTCTACGGGTTGGGCGTCGATGAGTTACAATGGAGACAACAAGGGGCCGTATGATGCCTACGCTATCAGCAAGGCGGGTTTGAATATGCTCACCCACCGTTTGGCTGCGCATCTGCGAGAGCGAGGGATCACAGTGGTGTCTCTTAGCCCCGGCTGGGTACGAACGCAGATGGGCGGCGAAGCTGCTCCGCTAAGTCCTGCAGAAGGGGTCGCTCAGATGACAGCCACGATCGCGGATCTGTCGTTGGAGGACACAGGGGCGTTTCTGAGTCCGGAAGGCGAACCTCTTCCCAGGTAGAGGGGCAATCTGAAATCTACTTAAAGGGGTGGGTACGATTGGGACAACTTTCTGTTTTGTAGGGCTGGTGCTTGTCGCCACGCCGCATTGCAGGGTAGATGCGGCATGCCGCAAGCGGCAGCCCTACACTTACTTGTGTTCGTGTTAATTGTGTAGCCAAAAATTTTATACACATTGTTACTATGAATCTACGGAAATTTAATTATGCTGTCTTGGGAGGCTCGGTATTGTTGGGGATTGTAAGCTCCGCAAATGCCAGCGGATTGGTTGAGCTCAGCTCATTTGAAGGCCGCGAAGGAGAGCCTGTCTTTCGAGCGATCGACGCGGATGCACGGGTCGTATCCGGAAAGGGAGTGACGGATGGAAAGAAGGCGCTGCGTGTCGATTTCAAAGCCGACAAGAAGACATCGGTTGTGGAGTTCAAGACAGACGAGGTCTGGAATTGTAAGGGGCTTGGGGCCTATCACATGCAATTTGAAGCGACGAATCCCGGTGACCGTTCCATTAACTTGCAGGTTTCGCTGCGAGCGGGAAGCGGAGCTGGATGGAATCGCGCGGTGAGTATTCCGGCTAAGAGTTCCGGCAGCTACTACTTTGAGCTCGTGGGCGAAGGTGTTTCTGAAGACTTCGGCATGCGAGATGATCCACCTACGATGAATATCGATGCGACCAAGATGGTTTCGATGGGCTTCAAGCGGAAGGGTGATTTCACCTCGGTAAAGCAGGTCCGCTTTTTTGTACGTAACAACCTTTTCGACAAGAGCCTCATCCTCGACAACATTCGTTTTGTCTCCAGCCCGGAGCGTGATCCAAATGCCTTGCTTGGGTTCGTCGATGCCTTTGGTCAAAATGCGTCGGTAGATTTTGAGCACAAAGTGCAGAGCGAGGAGCACATGAAGGAGTTGGCCGATGCGGAGCTTCGAGCGTTGGCAGTATCTGCTCCCATGAAGGATAGGAGTATCTGGGGGGGCTGGAAAGAAGGGCCGAAACTTGAGGGCACCGGATTCTTCCGTACCGAGAAAGTTGGAGGCAAATGGGCTATCGTAGACCCTGAAGGCTACCTCTTCTTCTCTTCGGGAATCGCAAATGTGCGCATGGCCAATACCTCGACTTTTACCGGGGTCGATTATCGGGATGATTCGGTGCGCTACATAGACCCGGAGGATGTGACTCCAGAGGATTCGCAAGGAATCGTAGCGGTACCGCGTGAGATCAAAGAAGACGATTTTGTATCCAACGAGATGCGACGTAACCTCTTCACTTGGTTGCCAGACTATGATGACAAGCTCGCGAAGCACTATAGCTATCGCCGAAAAACTCACCATGGGCCGGTTCCACACGGGCAGACCTTTAGCTTTTACCAGGCAAACCTAGAGCGTCGTTATGGGGAGACTTACCCGAATTCGTTTATAGCCAAATGGCGCGATGTCACATTGGATCGAATGCTCGACTGGGGGTTCACTTCTTTTGGGAACTGGGCTGCCGCTGAGTTCTATCATTCCAAACGCTTTCCGTACTTTGCCAATGGTTGGATCATTGGGGAGTATGCGACACTTAGCTCGGGTAACGATTATTGGGGGGCGATGCCGGATCCGTTCGACCCCGAGTTTGCTCGTAGGGCGAGAGTCACTACGGAAACGATCGCCGAAGAAGTTTTAGGAAGTCCTTGGTGTATAGGTGTCTTCATTGACAATGAGATGAGCTGGGGGAACGAGAACTCGGTTCGCAGTCGTTATGCGTTGGCACTGGATGCGATTTCAAAGGCGGAAGCTGAGAGTCCGGCCAAGGCAGCGTTCATGAAAACGCTCAAGAAAAAGCACCGTGGGATTGCGAAGCTCAACAAGGCATGGGGCACGGAGATCGCTTCATGGGGCGAACTGGCTAAAGGAGTTCCCTTTCAGGACAGTCAACTCTCGGACGGCATGGTCGAGGATTTGTCTGTGTTGATGGAAAGCTACGCGCGCCAGTACTTCGAAGTCGTATCGGGAGCTCTGAAGGACGTATTGCCAAACCACATGTATCTTGGCCCGCGTTTGACCACTTGGGGTATGACACGTGAAGTGCGTAAGGCGGCGGTCGACTACGTTGATGTAATGGGAGTCAACTACTACCGCGAAGATGTCGGTACTGCGGATTGGGGCTTTCTGGAGGAGATCGATATGCCCTGCCTGATCGGAGAGTTTCATATGGGGTCTTCGGATACAGGTTGTCCGCACCCTGGGATCATTCATGCTTCGGATGTTAAGGACCGTGCCAGGATGTGGACCGATTACATGAAGAGCGTGATCGATAACCCTTACCTAGTGGGGGCTCATTGGTTCCAATACATCGATTCGCCGATTACGGGACGAGCTCACGATGGTGAAAACTACAATGTAGGCTTTGTCACTCAGGCGGACGTTCCGTATCCAAATTTGGTGGCAGCGGCTAGGAAGCTACACGCGGAGCTGTACCAACGGAAGTATGGCGAGCTGAAAGAGGATTGAGGTCGAACGGTGGCAATGACGGTACATTGCCCTCCTTTTATTGGCTGAGGACGTGTTTGAGGTTTTCCAGATCGAGGATGTCGGAGAGGGATTCTTCGCGGACGATTTCGTTGGCGAGGCTTTCCTTCTTGAGCTGGAGCGACTGGATCTTTTGCTCGACTGAGTCTTTGGCGATGAGTCGGTACGCGTTTACTGTATTCTTCTGGCCGATACGGTGAGTTCGGTCGATCGCTTGAGCCTCGACGGCTGGATTCCACCAGGGATCGTACAGGACGACGTAACTGGCGGCTGTAAGGTTGAGACCGGAGCCCGCGGCGCGGAGGGAAAGTAGGAAGGCGGTGATGGACTCGTCGCTCTGGAATTGGTCGACGAGCTCTTCCCGGTTCTTGGTCTGGCCAGTGAGGGTGAGGTGCTTGCAGCCGATTTCGTCGAACTTGGCGCTGATGATTTTCAGCATTTCGACGAATTGGGAGAATACGAGGACCTTGTGACCTTCGTCCTGTAGTTCGGTGACGAGGTCGATGAGGCCTTCGAGCTTGGCGCTGCGTACCTCTTTGTATTCGGGGCTGATGAGCGCTGGGTGGCAGCAGATCTGGCGCAGGCGAAGCAGGGAAGCGAGGATGTTGAATCGCTCTTTGGCGAAGGCGGCCTGGCCGTCGATTCCGAGGACTTTCTGTTGGGTGAGTTTGAGTTCGGCTTGATAGAGGTCTCGTTGTTCGCCTTCCATTTGGCAGACGAGGGACTCCTCGATGCGATCTGGGAGGTCGGTCGCTACCTGCTTCTTGCTGCGGCGGATCATGAAATGGTTGACCCGGGTAGCGAGGCGGGAAGGGGTTTGCGGGTCGTTCTCTTTGTAGTGCTTGGTAAATGACGTTTTGCTGCCGAGCAAGCCTGGCATGGCGTAGGCGAAAATGGACCAGAGGTCGGTCGCTTTGTTCTCAACGGGCGTACCGGTGAGAGCGATACGGTACTCGGACTTGAGGTCGCGTGCGGCCTTGGCGGTTTGGGAAGTCGGGTTTTTGATGTACTGGGCTTCGTCGAGGATGGAGACGGTCCACTTGACGTTGTGGAAGAGGTCGCGGCGAATACGCAGTTGGGAGTAGTTGGCGACGAGGATGTCGGTCTCGTCAAGCTGCCAGGTGGCGGCGGTATGGACGTCTGGATCGAAGATCGCGATCTTGAGCAGATTCGAGTGGATTTCGACTTCCTTGTGCCAGACGTGCATGACTGATTTTGGGCATACGACGAGGCAGGCGAAGGGTTCTTCCGCGGGGCGGTTGAGTTTTAGCCAAGTGAGCCAGGTGAGGGTCTGCAGGGTTTTACCCAGACCCATGTCGTCGGCGAGGACTCCTCCGAAGCGGTTGTGGGCGAGGTAGGCGAGAAACTTGAAACCTTCGACCTGGTAGGGGCGGAGCTCGGATTTGATGCCTTTGGGCACCGCGGCGGCGGTTTTGGCGGTCAGTTCTTTCGAGCGTTTGCGGATGGCGTCCCGCATGTCGTCGAAGGCGGTTTCTTCGAGCTTGGCGTCGGCGAGCTGCAAGGTGTGTAGGGCGTGCTGGCCGCTGCCTGCGTCGTCGAAGTGGACGCCTAGGGTATCGAGAAGCTTGCGGTCGCTTTCGACGACTTCGTTTTCGAAGCGTTTCCAACCTTTTCCGGGGAGGTAGGTGTATTCGCCGCGTGCTCGCATGACGAGCTGCTGTTCCTCTGCGGTGAGGTTGGTATCCATGAACTGGGGATCCAGCTTCAGGTTGAACCAGTCGGAGTTTTCGTCGGTGGATACGGCGAGGGCGTAGCGTCCGGCGGGGCGTCCGTCGACGAGAGTGTCGAGCTCGTCGTCTGGAATGAGTTGGATGTCTTCTGGAATCTCCTGGATCCAGTCGATGAACTCCTTGGCGAAGCCGGCATCGATGGTGCGGCTCCAAATGCCTTCGTCCTCTTCCTCCTCGAGCTCGAAGGATTCGAGCACTTCGGGGACGTAGTCGGTGGGGGGCTGTTCGAAGAGGGTGCGATCGGGTGGGGTGGTGGCTTCGCTCTCGTCTTCCGGGTTGCCGGCCGATTTCCAGCCGTCGCTGGTGAGCAGGAACCAAAACTCCTGGTCAGGAGAGACCGAATACAGGCGACAGTCGAGGTAGGTTTTCTTGGCCCATTTGTCGTCGTTTTTCCGGATTTGGCAGTAGAGGCGAGCCTGCATGGGGATGCAGACGAGGTCGTCTCCCACGTTTGCTGGAAGGGGGAGGCCTTGGTTTCTGAGGAAGAGCAGGCCTTCGGGGGATTCGACGGCGGCAGCGGGGATGGTGAAGAGCTTGTTTGGCCGTTCGTTGGGGCGAAGGAGCGGAGGTCCGTGGTAGAGGGTGTCGCCGCAGAGGTAGAGCGGGGTCTCGCCTGCCAGGTAGGTGAGGGGGAAGGGGGCTTGCGTCTGGTCCTCGAGCTCTAGCTGCAAGACGTAGCATCCATCGTCTCCGATGCCGTTTTGGATGCCGGTCCACTGTAAGGATCGATCGGATACGTTGAACGGCTGGTCGTCCGAGCCGACGATCTGGGCTTTGGTGATGGGGTGGTGCAGGAGCTTGTTGAGAAAGGCGCAGTCTTCTGGCTTCTCCAGGTCGATGCGGGCTCGGTTGGTCGCTTTGAAGTATTCTTGGAAGAGGGCGCAGAGGGTGAGGCTTTGGGGAGCGAAGCGTTCGAGGAAGCCGAAGTCTTTGGAGAGCCATTGGCCGAAGTCTTTGGCGGTGATGTTCTCGAAGGGTTCGCTTTCCGACTGGCGTCCTTCCCACTTGAGGGTTTTGCCGTAGAGTTTAAGGCGTATCTCAAGTGTGGAGACTGGGGTGACGTATTTGCGTTGGGAGAGGTTTCCGAGGCGGTTTTTCCAGAGTTGGGTTTCTTTGACGCGGGCTCGGCGGATGAGTTCCTGCTCGATGTTGGTGGTGTCGATGACGGGGCCGAGGAAGGCGGGGGTGGGGGCGTCGAAACGTTGTAGGAGGAAGGCGATGTACTGGAGCAGTTCCAGTTCGGTTTCCGGCTTGTTGATCCAGATGCCGTCGCTGATGGATTTGCCCGGATCCGGGACCTTGAGCTTTATTTCTGGATCGAAGGGTTCTAGGTCTTTGGCGTAGAGCGCTTCGCGCCATTCGAACTCCTCGGCGAGATCGCTGAGGGCTTGCAGTTGCTGGCGCTCGCTAGAGGTGAAGGAGCGTCCGAGGGAGTCCTCAAGCTTGGATTTCCAGGAATTCGTTTCGTCGGAAGACATAAATGGTCGGATCAGAGGGGAGGTGAGACCTAAAAGTCTCCGTTTAGCTCCGAGAGTCGAGCCTCTGCTTCGAAAACCTTGTATGTTTTTTTCGCTGACGCGGTCGCCGAGAGTCGAAATGTTGTGTGCTAGCCATGATGAGTCGCCCCTTGAATGCCCTTTTTTGTTCAATCGTTTTGTTGTCTGGAGGCTCGCCGTGCTTTGGGCAGGACTGGGTCGAGCTGGAGGAGCCGAGCGAGGCTGGCGGGGGTACCTTGTTCGAGAAGGTGGAGCCGGAGGCGTCGGGCATCGTGTTTGAGAATCGTTACGATCACCCGCAGCGTTGGACCAAGCTTTGGCATCAGTATTTTCTGGGGACCTTTGGGAGCGGGTTGTCGTTGGGCGACGTGGACGGGGATGGGTTGCCTGACATTTTCGCGGTGGGAAAGGACTCTCCCAATGCCTTGTTCCTGAACCGGGGCGGCTTTCGGTTTGAGGATGTCACGGCGGAGAAGGGTTTGTTTGGCAAGGAGGGGATTGGCGCGGGCAGCAGCATGCTCGATATCGACAATGATGGGGATTTGGACATCTACGTTACCTACACGGGATTTGCCAACGAGCTGTATCTGAACGACGGGCGGGGCAATTTCACGGAGGCGGCGGCGGCGTGGGGCTTGGCGATCGATACGGGGTCGAACGCTCCTTCGTTTGCCGACTATGACCGGGATGGGGACCTCGATCTCTATTTGCAGAGCAATTTTTTGCAGCGGTCTGGGATTCCGGAGGGCATGCCGGACATGTTGCTGGAGAATCGGGACGGACGGTTTGTGGATGTGACGGAGCAAGCGGGGATCTCTGGGGCGGGCCAAGGGCATTCGGCGATTTGGTGGGACTATGACGAAGACGGCTGGCCCGACATTTACGTGGCGAATGATTTCGAGCCTGCGGACAAGTTGTATCGGAATAATCGCGACGGGACTTTTTCGGATATGATCAATGAGGTGATCGTGGCGGCTCCTTATTCGGCGATGGGGGCGGATCTTGGGGATTTCAATAACGATGGGCACATGGACTTCATGGTTTCCGAGATGGCGACTCACGATCATGTGAAGCACCATCGTACGATCGGGTCGATTTCAACCAAGGTGCTGTGGGCGAGCACGGACACGGTCCCTCAGTACATGAAGAACATGGTTTCGCTTAAGATCGGGCCGAACCAGTTCGCGGAGGTGGGCTACCTGACCGGGCTGGATGCTACGGACTGGACTTGGGCGACGCGTTTTGCGGACTTCGACAACGACGGCTGGTTGGATGCGTATTTCGCGAATGGCATGGCGCGGGCGTTTCACGATGGGGACATTGGCATTCAATCGAAGAAGGCGAAGACGGGGTGGCAGAGAATGGGCTATTTCAAGAATAGCCCTCAGTACGACGAGCAGAACCTGGCGTATCGGAATCTTGGCGACTTTTCGTTTGAGGACGTAAGTTCGCAGTGGGGGCTCGATATGGTCGGGGTCAGTTTTGCGTCGGCTTACGCGGATTTTGATGGGGATGGGGATTTGGATATGGTTCTTAGCAACATGGAGTCGAACCTGACGCTTTATCGAAATAACAGCCCGAGTGGGGGAAGGCTGTTGATCGAGCTGGAAGGTGCGGAGAGCAACCGCGGTGGAGTGGGGGCGAAGCTTAGGTTGCATGTTGGAAGCGAAGTCATGGGGCGTGAGGTGTCGTTGACTCGTGGATACCTTTCGAATGACGAGCCCGTGGTGCATTTTGGCCTGGGCGATCGGGGTGAGATAAGGAAGTTGGAAATCGAGTGGCCGAGCGGCGTTTATCAGGTTGTTGAAGGGCTAGAGGTCGGGCGACGTTATACGATTCGCGAAAGTGCGTCTGGCGATGCTCCAGCTGGTGGGGGCGAGACGTTTTTTGTGAGGTCTGAGATCGAGTTGCCGGAGGAGGTTTTGAGCGAGGAAGAGCACTTTCAGATGTATCCGATGCAGCTGTTGATACCTGCGGTCGAGATCCGTGATGGACCGGAACTCGCTGTGGCTGACGTGGACGGCGATGGCTGGGAGGACGTGTTGATGGGAGGAGCGACTGGGCAGGGGACTCGCTTGTTTTTGAATCGTGAAGGCGAAGCGCTGGAGTGGCTGGATCTTGATGATTTTGACGACGATTTTGATAGCGAGGACAAGAGTCTGAGCGTGTTCGACTACGAGGGGGATGGAGACTTGGACCTGTTCGTGTCCTCCGGGGGGATCGAGCTCGATGCGGGCGACGATTATTACGAGGACCGGCTCTATCTCAATGAGGGTGCGGGGGAGTTTGAGCGAGTAGGACGCTCGTTTCGGCCTGATCCGGTCTCTTCCGGGGCGAGTCTTGCGTTTGATTTTGATGCGGATGGGGACATGGATTTGCTGGTCGCTGGAGGCTCGGTGAAGGGGATGTATCCTAAATACGAGGACAATTTGGTGTGGAGGCGCGACGAGAAGGGATATGTGCTAGATGAGGAGAGTTCCTTCGCTGAGGCGTTTCGTCGTTCCGGGAATACGAGCGATCTTTTGTCGGTGGATATTGATGGGGACGGGCGAGAGGATGTGGTGCAAACGGTGCTTTGGGGCGCTCCTAATATCTGGCTGGGTGGCGAGTCTGGGCTTGTTAGGGTGGACTCGTTTTTTGAGCGGGAAGCGTTGTTGGGTGTTTGGCGCTCGGTCGCTAGCGGAGATTTCGATGGGGATGGGAGAGCGGATCTGGTTCTCGGTAATTTTGGCCTGAATACGAAGTACGAGGCGACTGTGGAGGAGCCGGTGCGCTTGTTTGCTCCGGACAATCCGTTCATGGAGAACATCTACATCGAAACCTATGTGAAGGGCGGTCGCGTCTTGCCGATGGAGAATCGAGAGGTGCATGACATCCAGCTTCCGGGACTGATGGAAAAGACAACGGAGAATATCGCTGATTTCGCGGAGAAGGATGCGGAGGCGATTTTCACTGCTGAGCTTTTGTCGAAGTTTCGAGCCTACGATATGACCGAAACGCGCAGCGTGCTTTTGTTGCAAAAGGAGCCCGGTCGCTTCGAGAAGTTGGCTTTACCGAATTGGGCTCAGAGTGGGATCGTGATCGATTGTCTCGCTGAGGATGTGGATGGGGACGGGGATGAGGACCTGATCCTCGTGCATGAGATGCATCCGCCGAAGCTTTGGGCGGAGCGTTTCTTGAGGGGGCACGTGACCTTGCTCTTGAATGATGGCGAAGGCGTATTCAAGGAGCAGCTACCGTTTAAGAGCGGCTTGGAGACGTATGGGTATCCGAGGCGACTGGCTTGGGCGGATCTCGATCGCGACGGGAAGGGGGAGCTGCTTGTCTCGATGAACGAGGGGCCGCTGCTGGTATTTGAGGTGAAGTAGGGCCGCTTGGAGGTTTCCTCGCTTAGCGGCGTTGGTTCCACTCTTCCGAATCGAATTGGTCGGAAAGGGCCATTTCTTCTTCGGGGCGCCACGATGGGGAGTCGACGTATTCGATCTCGGCCTCTAGGAGCTGGGCGAGCTTGAGGGTGAAGTCGTTGTAGAATTTGCCCCAGCTTAGCTTGCTGGCGAGCGGTTTCCAGATGGAGCCTTGGAGCATGTAGCCGTTTTTGGAACGCTTTTGGGCGGCTCCGGCGATCTTGCTGGGAAGGTTCTTGAGGATGACGTCGTAGAGTTCTGCCTTGTTGAAGCAAACCGACGGGGTGGTTTGTTCGGGGGGGGTGAGATTGAACTCGGTCTCGAGCCCTTGCTCGGCGAAGGCGTCGATCATGCATTGGTGCACGTCGCGGTAGCTATCGACCGGCTGGCCTTTGGAAAAGGGGTGGCTGGAGGGGATGACGAGGGTGTAGGTCCAGTCGTTGGTGTGGTCGACGAGGCCGCCTCCGGTGGGGCGGCGCACGATTTCGGCGCTGAGGTCGTGGACCTCGGAAGTGATGTAGGAGTAGCGTTGGCTGAGGCCGAAGGTGTAGGCGGCGCGGTGCCACTTGTAGTGGCGGAAGCGGATGGCGTCGCTTGGCTCGTAGCGTTGCAGCATGAGGGCGTCGAATGCCATGTGCTGGGCGGCGGAGGCGGTAGAGTCGGGAATAATGTGAAAGGAGTGCGCCATGTGTGGGGAGCTACAGTTGTGTAAAGGGCGAGCAGGTCAATGGGAAAGGGATGCGGCGAGCTCTTGGGAAAATGTGGCTGTGGCAAGGCCCGTTTTCCTTGGTGCGTGCTGGTCGCTTGCTGCGGTAGGCCTAGGGGGCTTTGGCGGTGATGACGGCGCGTTTGGGGGCGGGATAGCCTTCGATGGTTTTGCTGGGGTCGTTGGGGTCGAGGAAGTCTTTGAGGGATTCGAAGATCATCCATTCGGTGGAGCGTTGCTCGTCGAAGGTGGTGGTGGAGACGTCGATGACTTTGATGTTGCGGAAGCGGCAACGTGTGACCCACTGGACCAAGGTGTCTACGGTGGGGATGAACCAGACGTTTTTCATCTTGGCGTAGTATTGGTCGGGTACGAGCGAGTAGCCGGGGGGGCCGTCGACGATGATGGTTTCGAGCACGAGTTCGCCGCCGGGGCGGAGGTAGTTGCGGAGTTCGTAGAGGTGGTCGAAGGGGGAGCGGCGGTGGTAGAGTATCCCCATGCTGAATACGGTGTCGAAGGCGGGTATGGCGGGCGGCAGGCCTTCGATGCCGAAGGGGAGAACCCAGACGGGGGGCGCGGTCAGGTATTTTCTGACGGCGAGGTACTGCATGACGTAGAGCAGGAAGGGATCGGTGCCGAGGGCGAGCTTGGCGCCTTCGCCCGCCATGCGCCAGCAGTGGTAGCCGGAGCCGCAACCGATATCGAGGACGAGCCGGTCTTCGAGGGGGGAGATGCCTTCGACGAGGCGGTCCCATTTGAGGTCGGAGCGCCACTCGGTGTCGATATGGGTACCGAAGAAGTCGAAGGGGCCTTTGCGCCAGGGGCGGAAGTTGTGGAGGGTGTCTGGAAGGCTGGCTTGTTGCTCGGTATCCAGATCTTGGGGTTGTCCGATTTGGATGGCGGGGGTGGTGAGGGAGTAGTTATCGGCTGACAAGCAGCCTCCCACAGCTCCTGCATTGGGAAGGGCTTCGATGGCGTTGAGCCATTTGTCGAGGTGGCCGTTGTTGGATTGGAGAATGGCGGGTTCGACGGTTTTTTGAAGGGGCTCGATCCAGGGGTGCAGGTCGGTGCTGGCGAGGAGCTGGTGGAGATCGTCGTAGGTGGATAGTGGTGACATGATTTTTTTTGCCCACGAAGGGCACCAAGGGGCACGAAGGTCTTCAAGAAGAATGGGTGACGTAGGGCGACCTGCCCGGCGGTTGGGCCCTACCTTTTATTTAAAGGCGAGGAAGGAGGCGAAGTTGAAGCACTGGAGCCAGATTTCGTCGCGGGCGAAACCGGCGGCGGCGAGGCGGGACTCGTGGGCGTCGATGGTTTCGGGGACGAGGACGTTTTCGAGGGAGGAGCGTTTTTGGGAGATCTCGAGATCGGAGTAGCCGTTGGCCCGTTTGAAGTCGTGGTGCAGGGTGGTGAGGTCTTCTTGGATGTGGGGGTCGTCGAAGAGGATCTTTTCGGAGAGAACGAGGATGCCGCCGGGAACGAGGCTTTGGCAGATGCGGGCGAGCAGCTCGTGTCGCTCTTCCTTGGGGATGAACTGGAGGGTGAAGTTGAGGACGACGATGGAGGCGTTTTCGATGGGGGTATCCTGGATGTTTTGGCAGTGGAGCTCGACGGTGTGGCGTTTATCGACGTCGGCGAGGTTGGGGCGGCAGCGGTCGAGCATGGGTTGGGAGTTGTCGATGCCGTGGAAGGTGATGTCGGGGGTGTCGAGCTTGGAGCCCATGGAGGCGATGCCGGCGCCGAGCGAGCAGCCGAGGTCGTAGATGCGGGTGCCGGGTTTGGCGTAGTGTTGGGCGATGATGCCGAGCAGGGAGAGGGTCATGCCGTAGCCGGGGACTGAGCGGCGGATCATGTCGTCGAAGACGTCGGCCACGCCTTCGTCGAAGGCGAAGGCGTCGACTTGGGCCCGGGGGTCGGCGTAGACTTGGTCTTTCTTTGGTGGCTGGTTTTCGGACATGGCTGTTTTGGAACCGCTGATTAAATTGATGGGGAGTGTTGATGGCTAGTGGTTTTTTTGGAACCGCGGATGTTTGGATTTGAATGTCGGCCCAATGGGCCAACAGGGATGGGAAGCGTCTGATGACGCTTTGAGGGTGGCAGGTCGGCGCCCTGCCCTACAGGGGGGGCTGGACAAAGGGCGCCTGATGGGGTGAGGGTTTGTGTGATGGTTTCTTGGTTGAGAGTTTGTTTGGTGATGGTGTTGGGGCCTTGCTCATTGTGGGCGGGGGAGGAGTCGT
>NZ_JAENIL010000006.1 GCF_016595505.1 Pelagicoccus mobilis
ACAAGCACGCTCCCACTTATTTCAATTCAGGAATTCTCGCTTAGTTGGACAGCCTCTAACTCAAAAACTTCGACTACTTTTTACTGAAAACGAGGGCTTTGACGTCGAGCTTCATAGACCGATAAGTCGTATCCTGTTTCTTGAACTCGTCGAGCGTCGCTTTGAACTCGAACTCTTGGCCTTGGCGAAGCGTCACGGTCGCGTTTCCGGATTCCAGAACATTGATCGTTCCGATAGTCGCTCGTTGCCACTTGCCGCTTGCGTCGTCGGCGAGTTCGGAAATCTCCTCATTCCCGTCCATGATGAACGATTCCACCTTGTCGGCCTTTCCCTTGAGAGAAAAGCTTAGCTCTCCGCCAGCAACTTCGAGCATAAAATCCTTTTCCTTCGCCTTCAGTTTGTACACAAGCGATACGTCATACGTTCCCGCCGCGAGCGAACCGACATCCCAAGTCCGATAGTAGTCCGCCAAAATCGAACGATAGCTTTCACGGCCATACTTGCCATGATGGATAGCCTCCTCGCCCTTCAGCACCAAGGTCCCGTTCACTTTCGGCTCTGAACGAATCCGTTCCACACTTAACGGCTCCTCATACTCCACAACGATCACCGTATCGCTAGGATCCCGCTCAACTTCTTTCAGCGAGATAACTCCTTTCGAGTAACGGAGATTCCTATCGGGATTTGATAGAGCATAAACCGCGGTAACAGGATTTTGAAGACCTGGCACTTCGATTTTTCCACCTTCCGGCCAATCGAATACATGCAAGTAAAGCTTGCCCTCTCCTGTGGTACATTCACCCCAAGGCGACTTGGCAAAGGGCGTCACACCGGTACCAAAGACCGACTCGCCATACTTCGCGGTCCATTCCGCAATTC
This sequence comes from Pelagicoccus mobilis, assembly GCF_016595505.1. Lineage (GTDB taxonomy): Bacteria > Verrucomicrobiota > Verrucomicrobiia > Opitutales > Opitutaceae > Pelagicoccus > Pelagicoccus mobilis. Next base: position 880 of record NZ_JAENIL010000006.1, read on the forward strand.
CATTCAGAACGTCCCGTTCATAAGGCACAACCGAGCCATCGGACATGGGTCCAATATTGAGCAGGAAGTTTCCACCACGAGCAGCAATAGTAACCAGTTTTTGGATCTGTGCCGGCACCTGCTTTTCTAACGGATCGCCTTTCACCCAAGATTTGTAGCCCCAGGTGTGGTAAAAGGTTCCTGGCGACTCCCAAGGAATCTCAGTAAGCGGCACGTCCGGCATATGATTGTCAGGCATCGTTATGAAGTCCCCCTGATTGTTCATCACCCGGCCATTGATCATGCAGCTTGGCTGCAGATCCCGAACCGTATCCGCAAAGCGCTTACTCTGCTCTGGAGTAGGCTCACCCATATCAAAAAACAATTCTACAATGTCGCCATAGTTGCTCATGAGTTCCTTTAGCTGCGCCACCTGAAAATCCTCATTGGCTTTCGAGACCTTCCCAAAAACGGAAATCTTTCCGTCATGCGGATTGATTTCTGGATACGGTCCCGTAAAACGCCAATCAGGTGTGGAATAATAGACTCCGAGCTTCAACCCATGCTTCCGACAGGCATCCGCCAGCTGCTTGAGGATGTCTTTCTTGTACGGTGTGGCATCCATGATGTCGAAATCCGTATGCTCCGACTCGAACATGCAGAAGCCGTCATGGTGCTTGGCAGTAAGGACGACGTAGCGCATTCCTGCCTTCTTAGCCAATGCCACGATCTCATCGGCATCAAAATTGACCGGGTTAAACTGAGCCGCTAGCGCAGCGTACTCGTCGTGCGGGATCTTCGCATGACGCTGAATCTGCTCACCCAACTTCTCGATCTGCTTGCCATCCCAAACGCCTGCCGGGATCGAATAAATCCCCCAATGGATGAACAGCCCGAACTTCATCGCGCTCCATTCCTCAAGCGCCTTCGAGCGAGATTCCCCTGCCACCAAGGAACTTTGCAATAGAGCTCCGAGCAACAATGCAAATACAGTGATTCGTTTCATAAGATAATTCCAAGAGATAAACCTTCTGCGGATACCCTAACTTATCGCTTCTTCCCTGACTGTGTCTAAAAAGCCCTCACTAGGGAGCGGCTAAAAGCAAATCATCTTGCACCTCAAACCTTAGGGAAGCGAAACACCGCCCGCTAATCGGCAAATTCGACCTTAAGCGCGTAGGCGTAATCACATGGTTTCTCGGCTGGGAAGTGAACCGTCAAACCGTCAGCATGCTTTTCCCACTCGAGATCACCTTCGTGGCCGAGCAGTTCGACACTGACGATATCTTTGATACGTGTATTCATCTCAACCAAGTTCGGCAAAACGACCGGCTTCTTCCCCTTTGGCCAATCAAGTACGAGAGCATACAGCGTGTCTCCCTTCGTCGTATACCTGATATCCTTCGAAGTCATCGGAGAAACGAGATCCTTGTGCCCAATCTGGTTATGCCCTTCGCCAAACATGTACCAAGGTCGCGTTCCATAGATGGCTTCGCCATTAACTGCAAACCACTTGCCGACGTTTTTAAGCAAAGCAGTTGCCTCCGCGTCCAAGGTTCCATCCGCTTTGATAGGAATGTTAAGCAGCATGTTCCCATTTTTGGATACGATATCGATGAGCTTATCCACGACCAAGTCTGGAGTCATGTAAGGCGAGCCTGCCCTGTAGCCCCAAGATCCAATGGAGTCATCCGTTTGCCAGGGTGCATCGAGAATAGAACTGGCCTTGCCGCGCTCGTAGTCGAGCGTCGCGATGCCGTCCGCGTAAAGTCCCTGCCATGGGCGCTCCTTGATACACATGACTCCTTCCGGTCGGTTGTTGTAGAAATGGGAAATGACTTCCATGCCCGCCTGGCCCGCATCACTGCCACGAAAAGGAACCGCGCAGTCAAAGTAAAGGTGATCCGGTTCATAGTCTTCGACGAGCTGTTGCACTCGCTTAACCCAAAGGTCCCGCCATTCCTGGGGAGCATCGAATGGAGCCCTTGGGTGCGTGCTCTGTCCATCGTTGGATGGATACAGGCCCTTCCCCTCGCCTTTTGCGCCATCGTAAGGAACTCCCTTCTTTGGTCCTTTCGTATCGGCCTGATTCGCGGTATTGAGCCAGCTGTAAGAACGGGAAAGGTGAGTCGTCACTCCAAAGCGAAGTCCCGCTTTATGAGTGGCTTCCTTCCACATCCCGATCAGGTCCTTCTTAGGCCCCATGTTCACCGAATTCCATTCCTGATACTTGGAGTCCCATAGATCGAAGTTATCGTGATGCACCGCACAAGGTGTGAAGTACTTGGCGCCGGCTTCCTTGAAGAGAGCGAGCAAGGCATCGGGATCGAAGTTCTCCGCCTTCCACATCGGAATGAAATCCTTGTATCCAAATTCCGATGGGTGACCGTAGGTCTTCACATGATGGTCATACTCAGGTCGACCTTCGATGTAGAGATTCCTCGCATACCACTCCCCTTGCTCCGCAACGGAGTACGCGCCCCAATGCAAGTAAATGCCAAACTTCGCATCCCTAAACCAATCCGGACACTCATAGGACTGCAACGATTCGACACTCGCTTCAAAGTGCTTCTTCTTTTTCGCCTGCAGGCTTTCAACGCTCATGAGCGTAAAAGCGAATGCCGCAGAGAAACCTATCATTTTTCTAATCTTCATATAAATCCTTAATTAAACAATGCTTCCAAATCCTAGTTAGCTTTTATCGCTCGCACTCGACTCACCAAAAATCGTAGATGCTTACCTTTTTCCCCCGATTACGGTGAAAATCTTCGTCGCTGCCATCATCAGGCACATCCAATTCCAAGTACCGCTTCGGATACGCATCCGTTAAACCAATACGCTCGAAATCGATTTCCTCGAACCCGAGATCGAATGCTGGTGACGCCTTGTCTAAACGGAACCCCTCATCCTCCATTCCAACGAACAGAGGATCTTCAGCGAGGCTGTTTTTCTCAACCCCCTTGCGTCTCCAAACCTTAAGATGGTCTTCCACGACTTCAGGCTTCCCCGCACACCACATCAGGTTATAGTCGGTATCGCAGTTATGAGGAAGCGAGATTCCCTCTGAAGCGCGATAGGACTCACGGTACAGGTTAACCTTGTCGCCCGACTCGTAGAAAATGTTGTTCCTGATTCGAGAACCAGTGTTGTTAGCTTCATCCGGATACGACGCGAAGCGAATGAACTCCATGACACTACAGTCAATGATCTTGTTGTTCTCGATATGGTTGTAGCCCTTGTGAACGATGCCGGATATGTTCGCCTTGTAGATGATATTGCCCGTAAACGTCGTATGCTGTTGCCAGTCATCGGTACGCAATACTCCAGATGCATGGCTGGCGATACGATGAACATAGTTGTTGCGAACCACGTTGTAGTCCCCAGCTCCTGACACGTTCAACACCGAGCCATCGCCAAGTTCCTCCAGAGCACGGTACACTTCGTTGTACTCCACGATATTCTTTCTCGCGTGCAAGTAAGGCGTCTTACGCTTCCACTCCTCGTCAAAGGATGCTGGAGGGCTATCAAAGCGTTTCGCCAAATCCTCACGGATCTCATCCCAGCGGATTGTCTTCGAAGCCTCGTCAAAGTCGCACCAGTCCTTAGTCAAAATCGGCAGACGTACACCGCAGAGGCCAATGCCCTTGCGTGGCACGTTGTGAATCAAGTTATGGGAAATCACGTTCTCGCCACTCTGCCATACGAATACTCCTGCACCGTGTTTGATGACGCGTCCTACGCGGTGTATCAGGTTATTGGTGATCACATTCCTCTTGTTCACATCCTTGGTACCCGGACCGTATCCACAGAGCAAGATCCCCATGTGCCCAACGTAGTCGATGAGGTTCTTCTCTATCCGGATGCCTTGACAGTGCAGGTCGAGTCGGATTGCGGAATTGCCAGAATTAGTAAAGCGACACTCGATCACCTCGCAGTCTTCCGCACCGCGGAAGCGCAGCATCGCATTGGCTTCGTCAAACTTGTCCCAGTCGTGCTGGATGCCCCAGCCCTTGTGGTCACCATCCCACGCATAACGGTCTGCGTGCATAAAGGTGATTCCCTTGAAAACCAAGTTCTTCACCGGCACGTCCGTCGGCCGGTTGTAGTTGATATCGCCTTCGACCTTCACGAGCTCCAGCAACTGCGGAGCGACAACACCTTCCGGGCGCTTACCATCCTTCGGCCAATAATAGATTTTCCGCTCTGCGTTGAGCGTTACAAAGGTCCCTTCGGAAATGTAATCGATCGCATTCTCCACCCAAGGCTTAGTGTGCGAGAGTTTAGCGCCTGGAGGAGCGTTCGCCTCGATTTCCAGATAAGCCACGTTCCCCGAGCGATCAACCGACTCAAGCGGCACAATATTCATCCCCCAAGGCACAGGGGCAAAGCCGATCTCGATCCCTTGTATTCTCTCCCACTCCTTCAAGATCCCGTCCGGGTCGTCGAAATAGAACTTCGTCAATTGCCCACGGTCCTCGTTGTGGTAAACGTTCATGCTGCGAGCAGCGATATACTCCTGCGAACGGTCCAGCTTCTTACCAGCATCCTTTACCGGGTGCAGCGGCTTTAAAGGGCGAATCTCAAAGCCCTCCTTCTTCGAACGAGCTATCCGCTCATACCCCTTGAACAAAGTATAAAACGCATCCACTGACTCTGGGAAATCCGCCACATAGACTTTACCCTTCGCCTCGTCGGGAAAATTCTCTGGGAACTCTTTAGCAACTGTCCAATCCTCTACCGCGACACCCGAAGAAAAAACAGGTACTTCCTTTCGATACGCAACATAAGAGTACTGATACCCATCCGGAGCGCTATCACGGAGATCGAAAACGATCGTCTCATCCAATGCGTAAGTACCGCCTCTCAGGAACACCGTGATATCCTGCAAACGCTCTTCGCTATCCAGGTCACGAATATGATCACGCGCCTCGGCAACACTTGAGTAAGGGTTCCGTTTGCTTCCATCACCCGGAGCATCCGCCGACGGAGAAACATAAAGCTCCATGCCGTGGGCTAGGGTCGAGCTCATAGCCAGGAGTAATAACGTTTTGGGGATCGTTTTCATAAATTCGTATTCTGTCGTAAATTTTTCGTATCGTAATTTGGCATACACCAAGCCATCCACATCAAGCGGCCTTCCAGACAAGGATCCCCACAAGAACCACCCCCGCGAGCACGAGGCTCGTAAGCGCCACATGTAGCCCTGAGAAGACCTTCAGCCGCTTGTTCAGCTTATCCACCTCGCGACGGCCGGAGCCTCGCATCAGCAGTCCGTCGACAAGCTTATCAATCAGGTTCATCACAGTAGAATTGTCGCGACGCAGTCGAATGTGTCTTATGGGGGTTAGATTTGGGGAACGGATCTGACTAGCAGCAATCGATGGGAAAACTTATACCTCGGATTCCCTTTCAGGCGATAGGAACCCTGTAACATTAAGATATTAAAACTCTCCCACATCCTTTCCCCTTGTCCATAAGACACTTACACCCCTCACAAAGAGGATCACTCCCCGCTTCCAAATAAGTTGAATTCAACCTTAAAAGAGAGGCTGTTACTAGGTTCGCAACAAATTGTTACACACCTCTCACAACAGCGAATTGGCGGATTGACGCCCCCAAAACGGACCGCTCTGATGAGGAAAACTCAAACGCTCTGCCCTCTTTCGCACACACATTGGGTAGTTCATTTTGCCAATCCCGTTTGAAGATGAGCCCCCGCATGCCATAATATTTAGCCGGACGCTCGAGCGATTCCGCTCCCTTTAAAAAAGCGACACTCCCCATTGAAGAACACCCCTCAAAAAACGAACTCCAGTTCACCGTCCCGTTCACCGCGACTTCTCAAACTCCGGACGGTTCGCGGCCTCACATCCCTATTCGGCTTCCTATTCGCGGTCGTAGCAGGATTCGAATCGACCGCGGCTGAACAAACTGTCGAGTTCGAGCCGAAAACAGTATCTCCGATCACAGAAAACTGGAGGTGGCGATCGCTCGAACCGTTCGAAGGCAAAGTAATTCTAACGGGATGCAACGGAGAAAACGGTTCCCTCTGGTTTGCTGGAGTCGATCGAGTCTACTTCTACGACGGGGGCGAACCGATTGAGTACCACTACCCTCAAGAACTTGGCCCCGCCTTCCCGCTTTCAATGTTCGCAGCGAACGATGTCCTCTACGTATCCACGATCCAAGGACTTCGCACATTAAAAGAAGGTACATTCACAGAGATCCTGCCCTACGAAGGGCTCGCATTCGCCAAATCAAACGCCTTCGCCCAAACGAAATCAGGCACTATCCTCGTCGGCACCCCAATTGGTCTTTACCAAATCGAAAACGAGCAAATCCGGCCTGTCGAAGGAGCGAATGGCTTCATCATGAGTGTCGCAACCGATGACAACAATCAGCTTTGGTTCGCCGAACATCTCACCGGGAAGATCTATCGTTGCCCCATTACCGAAGACGGAATCGCCCCAAAGTCGCAATGGGGCCACTACCAACTCTCTGACGACCCAAACAACCGCACGGTCCTACACAAAACGCTTCAGGGCGAGATCTGGGCGATGACCAAAAACCGGGATCCCGCAAGACGTTACATTCCAGAATCCGACAGTTGGGCGGAGCTCGATCTTACGCCAATCAACGGCAGCAACCAACAGTTCTGGATGTCCGACACCGCAGACGGGAGCCTGCTCATCCAGTCTGGCTTCTCTCTCGCCGTACGCCATAAGGGCAATTGGGATGTCCTGAAGGCTCCTGAGTTCCCCATACCACTCACCTTCCAATTCGCGTTCCGACGCGGGCCAGACCGAATTATAACAGGCAGCGAAACCGGCCCCTTGATAGAAATCGACGCTTCCGACGACACCTGGCAAAGTCACTACGGGCTCAGTTTCCAGTGCGAGGACAACAACGGCAAGCAGTGGTTCATATCGGTCGACAGCGAGATCGTCACCTTCGCCCCTCAAACCCAACAATGGGCCAAACACGTTGGAGAGGTAATCGACATGCCAAACGCCATCTTCTGTTCCTCCGACGGAACGATATGGGCTTCCGGCAGCCACCAGCGAATCGCCGCGGTCAGCTATCTCGCCAATGGAAAATGGACTCGCGAGACCTTTCCGAAATTCAGCCGTTTCATTTCCCACGAGGCGTCTCTCGAACTCGAAAACGGCAACATAGTATTCGGCAACGGCGCCTTCGCTGAGCTGGGACAAGAGCAATGGGAAGGCGGTCTCATCGTATTCAGAAAAAAAGCCGGGAGCTACTCAGCTCGACACATTCCACCGCAAGACGACCTTCGTTTTCTGACTCGAAGAATCGCGGAAGCCGATTCGGGAAAAATTGTCATCGGAGGACGCGGACTCGTCGAATTCGATCTCTCAACCAACCAGCAAACCAACGCCCAATACCTTTACCCCGAACTTCCAGGGCGGCGAAACCCAACTCCCTCCTCCATCGCTACAAATCCCGCCCGAGAGCTATGGGTAGCATTCTGGGGACACGGTCTCTACCAACTCCAAGGAGACAAACAAATCCTTCACAGCCGCGAGAACGGCTTACTCAACAACTACATCTCGAGCCTCGCCCACGACTCAACCAGAAACACGCTCTGGACCGCGACCAACAGCGGAATCTCCCGCTACGATGGACGAAGTTGGACGAACCGAGCACTGCCCGACAGCTTCTCGATCGAGCGGGAAGCCGGCACCATAAAGGTAAGCAAACAGGGAGATGTCTGGATCAATAATCTTCCGCGCAACTGGTTCTACCGCAGCACCGGTGACTTGAGCTACGACACTAGTAGCCGCTACGACTTTATCACTCGACGTTACACTCCCAACTCCACGCCCCCAGAGACCAGGCTCGTACAGCATCAAGAACGTATCCTAAAGGGATCTGACTCTTTCGTCGGCTGGGAAGGCTTCGACCCGTTCTCCATCACTCAACAATCCGATTTAGAATTCTCCTACCGAATTGACTCAGACGACTGGACTCCATTCCAAAAACAATCAAACGCCCTTATCCGTAATCTGAATACCGGTGAGCATCACATAGAAGTGAGGGCCCGCGACATCGATGGAAACATCGATCCCACTCCAGCAGTCGCCATAATTAACGTAATCCCCCCGATCTGGCAGACTCCATGGTTCATCGCCTCCTGCGTTCTTGTTGCTCTTCTCTTGATCACCTTTGGCTTCACTTTGGTCCGCCAACGCATTCGCCACCTCATCGAGCTGGAAGACTACCGAGTCGAGCTCTTCGCTAACATCACCCACGAGCTACGCAATCCACTCACCGTCATCTTTGGTCACGTCGATCGATTGCTCGGAAAAACCGATGACTCTTCCGAACAAGAAGACTTGAAGGTCGTAAAGCGAAACGCAGGCAAGATCCTTCGCCTCGTGAATCAGATACTCGACCTCAGAAAATCGGAACTCGGCAAGCATCAGGAAGCCTGGGCCCACACCGACTTGGTCTCCTTTGTTCACTCTGAAATCGAAATGAACCGCCCTTCGGCTAACGACAAACAGCAGTCTCTCGAATTCAAAGGCGAAGCCCAATCACTCGAAGCCTGGATCGATACCAGCAAACTCGAAACCGTCCTAGACAATCTTCTTGTCAACGCGATCAAGTACACCCCCGATCACGGCTCCATCGTCGTCTCCCTCAAGAGCACCGAAACCACCAAGGTTGAACTCATCGTCCAGGATAATGGATACGGTATTCCGCCCCACCAACAAGCTCTCATTTTCGAACCTTTCTACCGAGCCCGTAACTTCAGCGAGAAGACTCCAGGCAGTGGACTCGGGCTAGCCCTCACCAAAACGCTAATCGATGCCATGCATGGCACCATCGAAGTCTCGAACGCAGACGGAGACGAAAACACAAAACGAAAAGGCACCCGTTTCGTAGTCACACTTCCCCTACAAGAAAGGCCGCCCAAACGAGCACAAGTCCAAGCTGCACCATTACCAGTACAGCAACAAAACGACGACAAGCGTGACCTAATTCTCCTCGTCGAAGACGACTCCGACATCCGGAATTTCATCTCAAGAGAACTTGGAGAAATCTTCTCGGTCATCGAAGCCAGCGACGGAGCGCAAGGCTACGAGAAAGCCCGCGAACACGTCCCCGACGTCATCGTATCCGACGTATTGATGCCCGACACAAACGGCTGGGATTTCTGCCGCCTCGTGCGAAACGACGTTACCACCAGCCACATCCCCTTCGTATTCCTCACCGCTCTCGAGTCCGACCACCACGAGCTGAAAGGCCTTCAATCCGGAGCCCAGCACTTCCTCAACAAGCCCGTACGCATCCCGATCCTCAAACAATACCTCAGCTCCATCCTGGAAAATCGCCGACTCCTCCAAGAGAAACTCCAGCAAAAGATATCCAACCTCGACCACACCGCTCCCACTGAAATCGAAGAGAAGGTCGAAGAATCCGCTACCGATCGTTTCATAAAACAAGTCGTCGATCTGATTGAAGAAATTTCCCTCGTACAAAAGGTGGTTATCGAGGATCTAGCCGATTCCTTGAACATGAGCCGCATGACGCTCTACCGGAAGATCAAAGCCCTCACCGGCCAAACCCCTACCGAATTCATAAAATCGATACAGATGCGGAAAGCGGCAACGCTCCTACGTACAGGAAAATTCAACGTCACCGAAGTCATGCACCAAGTCGGCTGGGACGACCTAAGCTACTTCGGCTCTTGCTTCAAAAAACAGTACCAAAAGTCCCCATCACAATTCCTGAAGGATCTTTGATCACTGATCCTCGCTTCCACACCCCATCCATCCAACGCTAATCGAGATACTCCTCTAAAATGTCGACCTGCCTCCACTCCTTGTTTCTCGGCAAAGGATCGTTCTTCTGAGGAGCCCCTGGGGTGCTGCGCCCTCTGTTGATGTATTCAGCTAGTAACTTCTTTAAGCTTTCGACGATTTCTGGATATTCTCGGGACACGTTTCTCGTTTCACCCGGGTCATCATCCAAGTCGAAGAGCAGCAAATCCGCCGCGTTAACTACAGGCTTATCCTTCGGGTTCGCACGTCGGGAACCACCCCGATTGTCGAGCAACAGTTTCCACTTCCCTCGTCGTATCGCAAACGCTCCACTATCGGAGTGATGCACAACGCCACGGGTTTCCACATTTGGAATCCGTTTACCCTGCAACGCGGGCAGAAAGCTCACGCTGTCTTCGCCTACATTATCTGCAAGATTCGTATCCAACAGATCGGCACAGGTTGCGATCAAATCAGTGGTGCAAATCAAATCTTTCGATACGCTCCCTTTCGCAATCCCCTTTGGCCAACGGACCAGAAACGGCACCCGATGTCCACCTTCCCAAGTCGTTCCCTTAAGGCCGCGATAAATCCAGCTGGAGAAATGCCCCCGTTCCTGCATTGGGGCGAGCTTCGCCGCCGGGGAGGTCCCATTGTCGGCAGTAAAGATCACGATCGTGTTTTCAGCCACGCCCGCTTCCTCAAGAGTGCGAAGCACTTCACCAACCGCCCAATCCGTCTCCATGCAGAAATCTCCGTGCGGACTTAGCCCACTCTTCCCTGCAAACGCGCTGCTCGGCACGATCGGCGAATGCGGGGAGTTGAGCGGCATATAAACAAAAAACGGCTGTTCCGCCGAAGCCTTCTCTTTGATCCATTCGCAAGTCTTCCTTGTAAAGTCCGGTAACACCTGGCTCTGCACAAACTCCTTGGCTGCCCAACCAGGTTTCGCTCCCGTAAAGCCGCGCTTCTTCACCTCGGCCTTATCCTTAAGAAACTCAAGCGTCCCCAGTATCTCACGTCCTTCGATATAAGCATGCGGGTCCATGTTTAAGGAGGCGGAGATGCCAAAGAAATAGTCGAAACCAAGATCCAAGGGGCCATTTGTCAAAGGAGCCGAGAAGTCGACATTTAATGGAGCAGTCTCCCGTATACTCTTACCGTCCGTACTGGTCCAATCCATACCTAGATGCCACTTGCCAACACAAGCGGTGGCATAACCGTGTTTCTTCAGCAGCGAAGCAACGGTTTCCCGTTCTGGGTCTATCATATGCATGCTATGGCCATGTTCGACCCCACTTTTCAAATACGTCCGCCAAGCATAGCGTCCTGTGAGAATGCCATAGCGGGTCGGCGTGCAAACGCTTGAATTGGTATGCGCATCCATAAACTTCATACCCTCCATAGCGAGCCGATCCAAGTTGGGAGTCGGAAATTTGCAGTCCTGATTATAGGCTACCACATCGCCCGGTCCCATATCATCAGCTAAGATGTAGACGATATTGGGTTTCTCACTCCCAAAGGCAAAGGCCGTACTTACCGTCGCTGCTAGTAGAACAATAAATTTCCACATAATCACAAATCTTCGAACTCCACTCTCACAAAGTAGGCCACACCATCTTTGCCTTCCCCAATCAATGCCGTTTCCAAGTCCGCATCCCCCGCTTTCAGCTCCAACGTAAAGCTCGCATGGGTATGCTCAGCGGTCACTACCTTTTCAACAGTCTGCCCAGCTATGGATAGGCGAATTTTCTCGATGGCGAAGCTACCCACTGACCGATGCCCCTCTCCGAGCGTTTTGCCGGTATAGAGTGGATAGCGTGAAAGTTTGAAGGTATATTTCCCATCGCGAGCAATTCTCACCTTGTAGGGTCCATATGCCTGTTTGAGTCTCTCCGCATCCTTCTGACCGAAAGCCTGAGCTCCGGATACATCCTTAAGCCAATAGACGTCCTGACTGGTCAAATCCACTATCGGCGCTCGATCGTCACCAAGGACAAATCGCACTGGTTCCTGTACGAGTCGCCTTCCTACTGCGTGATAAGCATCGAACTTTTCCTGCAGATGCTCCACAATCTCCGGAAACTCCGCGGCGACATCGTGTCTCTGTCCCCAATCTTTGGATATGTCGTAAAGTTGCTCACTTGCAATCAAACGCCAGTTCTTCCAGATCACGCAGGTCTGATTCTCTCGCTGATCCAGATTCTTGGGGTTGAAATAATAGAAAAAGATGGCGCGTTCGTCGTCCTCAGGGTCGAGCGGTTTTGCTAGATAAGGTTTGAACGAGCGGCCGGAAAAGGAGACCTCTTTGGGCGCTGGCAAACCGCAGAGATCCAGCAGTGTCGGGTAGACGTCCTGCACTGAGATAAGCGTGTCGTTTTTCGATCCCGCTTTCCCGATCTTTCCGCCCGGCCAACGCAAATAAGAAAAGACCCGATGCCCGCCTTCCTCCTGCGAACCTTTTCTTCCACGCAAACCCATGTTCCAATAATCTGGCGTCTGTGAAACCGCCGCCCCCTGCACGCCATCATCCGTAGTCATGAGTATGATCGTATTCTCATCGACTCCCGTTTCCTTGAGACAATCCATCAGACGCCCCATGTTTTCGTCGAGGTTGTCGATCATGCCGTAGAGGATCGCGAGCTTCTCGTTAACGCCGTTGTCGATATGTCGCTGCGAGTATTTTTCGGCGACGTTCAACGGCAGATGAGTGATGTTCGGGGCCAGGTAGATAAAAAACGGCTCGTCCTTCTTCTCGCGGATAAAACGCATGGTTTCGTTGAAGAAGATATCCGTGCAGTAGCCTTCGAACTGTTCCGGCTTTCCGTTACGATAGTAGGTATCGTCGAAATAGTCGTTCCCCCAATAGTCCGCAATCTGTCCCGCCGCTCCGCAACGCAGCCCCACCACATCCTCGAAGCCTTGGTCCTGCGGTGCCATCGGCCAATTGTCGCCTAAGTGCCACTTACCGTAGTGTCCGGTTGCGTAGCCGTTGTCACGGAAGGCTTCCGCAATGGTGTAAACATCGCCACGCATCATAGTGCGCCCCAAGCTAGTACGCCATGCGCCCGTGTGCTCTGCGTATTGCCCAGACATCAGCCCCGCCCGCGAAGCGGTACACATCGGCATCTGATGAAAGTTGCTCAGGCTCACCCCTTCCGACGCTAGCTTGTCGATATGCGGCGTATTCACATAGGGATTACCTTGATAGCCAATATTGTTACCCTGATCATCCGTCATGATAACGATAACATTCGGCCGTTTCGCCAGGGCGGGACTAAGCAGTACGATAAATGCTAAAAAAATCAGGGTAAGGGGCGATTTCACTCAGAAACCTTGTCGCGAGACTGAACGCTGTTTCAGTGAGCCCCCACGCTCAGCTCCGCCCTATCGTAGAGTCAAATCAGGATAGCTCTTCGACAAATCGAGTTTGTCTCCGTATTCAACCTGCAGCTCCTGCAAAGAGATGAACATCTCGCGAATGCGGGCCCATTGGCTAGGATCACCTGCAAGGTCGCGAATCTCATCAGGATCATCCTTTAAATTAAAGAGACGAACAACACCAGCTTCTGGATACAGGATCAACTTATAGTCCCCAATGCGGATCATGCGCTGCTTGTCTTCTTTGAACGCGCCGTAAATGCGATCGTAGGGAGCGTCAGCGGATGCGTCACGGATCGCTGGCACAAGACTCTTGAAGTCTACTTCATCTGGAATCTCCGCTCCCGCTAGCTCAAGGGTAGTAGTCACCGCGTCCTGCAAATAGATTGGAGCGTCACGTTGCTCCCCTGCAGGTACCTCCGGTCCTGTCACGATGAAAGGCACCCGCATGCTGTGCTCGTACATGTTCTGCTTGCCGAGGAGACCATGTTCACCACACGCCAATCCATGGTCAGAAGTAAAGATAACATACGTATTGTCAGCTTCTCCTGAATTTTCGAGAGCATCGAGGATGCGGCCAATCTGCTCATCCATGTGAGTAATCATTGCGTAATACTCTTGGCGATGCGTTCTGACGGCAAACTCGGTACGTGGCCAAGGGGCTAGACTCTCGTCACGAGCGAGCTTTGTTCCCACGACTTTACCTTTCTTCATCAATGGGATCTCGTAACAATCGATCTCCTGTTTGTATGGGTACTCGGGCAAGAAACTCGCTGGTACTTGTACGTCTTCCAGTGGATACATGTCCACGAAACGTTTAGGTGCCTGTCTCGGATCGTGCGGAGCACTGAAGGCTAGGTACATAAAGAAGGGCTTATCCTTCTTGCTGGCTTGATTGATGTAGTTCTCCGCATCATCGGCGAGGACCTCACTCCAGTGCTTTCCACCGGCCCAGTTGCCACCGAATTGCGTCGCATAAGGGGACCACTCGTCGAGCTCGCCCTCGATTGGACGATTGTATCCTTCGGGTGTTTGCTTTGGCATTCCCGGTCGGAGATTCACCACGTGGTTGAAAACATCCTCTACTGGCACGTGCACATGCCATTTGCCTGTCATATAAGTTTCGTAGCCCGCTTGCTTTAAGAGCTGCGGCCAAAGACGTTGCTCCTTCTGAGCAATCGTCTGCAGATTTTTATCAGCCTGCTTTGTCTTCCAAAGAAACTGCCCCGTTTGCAGCATCGTACGGGACGAGACGCAAACCGCCCCCTGCCAAGCCCCCATGTTGTAAGCTTGGGTAAAGGTAACTCCGTTTGTAGCTAGTCGATCTAGGCTAGGCGTTTTCAATTCTTTAAAGCCATGCGCGTTCACCGACTCATAGGTCTGATCATCGGATATGATGAAGATGATGTTCGGCTTCTTCTCATCTACCACCGCAAACGCGAGGGCCTGACACGCAGCTACGCCGATAATGCAAAATAAACGAAAATGGGAAATCATAGGATACTGTGGTTTGAAAAATAGCTACTAAAGCTCCGGGGGTACCCAATCGGGGATCCCGCGTTCTTCCTTCTGCTTGTTGTAGCGGACGACCTGCGGTTGTTCCTTCGCGTAAGGCCTGTCCTCATTCACCATCAAGGGAACGGTCTCAGACCACCATTGATCGTAAGCCTTGCGTAGTTGCTCCACAACTTCGGGATACTGAGCGGCCACATCATGATCTTCATAAGGATCGTTCGCAATATCGTAGAGCAAGCTATTGTTGACGAAACGCCAACGCTGAGTCCGAACAGCGCAATCGGAAAATTTGCTACCCTCAGGATTCGCCCCCTTCTCCCAACGCCCTTTGTGGATGAAAAGGTGGCGATCTTCCCAAGCCGCGTTCGGATCTTCCAGAAGCGGCAACATCGTGCGACCATCCATTTCCTGAATACCGTCGGGAATCTGGACTCCCGCCAGATCACAAAAGGTCTTGAAGAAATCGATGTGAGCGACCAAGGCGCCGACATCCTCTCCTGCGCCCAGAACGCCATCCCAACGCCAAAAGCAAGGGACATGCGTACCACCTTCGAAAGGAGTCCCCTTTCCTGTTTTAAAACCGGCGCGGTACATTTTCTCGCGTTTGCCGTTTCGTTTTCCGCCGGACGCAGCCTGACCATTGTCAGTCATGAAGATGACCAATGTATTATCCCAGGCATCCCACTCGTCGAGCTTTGCTGCCATGAGCCCAAAATTGTAATCGATGTTCTCGATCATCCCGTAGCGACCGGCGATTTTCTCTTCCCAACCAGCATCGAGCCACTTCTTTTTGTACTCATCGGGAGCATACATGGGACCGTGCGGAGCATTGGGCGAGATGTAGGCAAAGAAAGGCTGATCAGCCTCATACTGCTGCTTCATCCAGCCAAGGGCTGCCTCAAAAAAGACATCCGTACAAAATCCCTTCGTTTGAACGATAGTGTCGTTATGCAAAATCACGTTATCGAAATAGCAACCCGGCAACTTCTGACTGTTGGGCGGAAAATCCGCACAACTTCCCTCAAAGTTCTGACCAATGCCACCCGCTCCATGGATGAATACCTCCGAAAAGCCTCGGTTGTAAGGTTGGTACTCGTCCTCATCTCCGAGATGCCACTTTCCGAAGATTCCGGTTTCATATCCGGCTTCAAGCAAGAGCTGCGGGAAGGTCGTGGTCGAAAGCGCCATCAGATCACGCTCCTTGATCGTATGCGTCACTCCATTACGAAACTCATGACGGCCGCTCATCATAGCCGCCCGTGTCGGGGCGCAGGTGGGACTGACATGCATTTCCCGAAAGCGGGTCGACTGCTCGTAAAAACGGTCGATGTTTGGCGTTTCCAGAAGCGGGTTTCCAAGACAGGAGAGATCCCCCATGCCCTGGTCATCCGTCATCACTAAGATGATGTTTGGGCGGCTTCCCTTTAGAGAGGAAGCCGCAGTGAAAACGGGTGCCAAGCAGACGAGAACAAGGGGTATCCAGATTTTCATTGGGAGACAGTCGAACGAGAGAAAGAACGCAGTCTAGCCTTCCACCTTAGTAATCTTGAACACATACATCTGCCCCACTTGCGGGAGGTCGTTTATGCTAAAGTCCTTCAACGAAATTCGTAGGTCATCGTCATCCGCAGACCAGGACACTTCTTTTTCCGATCCGAGCAGCGTAACTTCGCTCGCTGATCCCACTTTCAAGTCCCGGAGAATCAACTCGTCTCCTTCAGGCCAGCCCGGGGTAATCGCGTAAACAGAGTCTTCCTTACTTGTGAAATAGACTTGCTTGACCGCCTGACCAGGAGCCGGGTTTATCGTCATTTCGAAGATCGGGTTTCCATGGTGGTGGTCGTGCTTGGTGTATTCTTTCATTTCTCCTTCGCTCCATTGGCAGTCGCGCTTCCAGCGACGCGTTTCGAAAATCGCTTCCGCATTCACATCCAGCCATGCACCCATCTCGCGTAAACGGGTTTCCATGATTACGGGAATACGTCCGTCCGCAGTGGGACCGATATCGAGCAAGAAATTCCCTCCTCTGGAAACGATATCCACCAGCATGAATATCAAGAGCTGCTCGGAATTGTAATCATCGTAGGTTTCTTCACGATTGTATCCAAAGGACTTCCCGATACCACGGTTCTCTTCCCAGAGGATACTTGGGTCTTCAAATCCAGAACCGTATTCAGTAGTAAAATACCCGCCATGCTCTCCGCGAACTTTTCCCCAACGGTCGTTGATCACCACCTCGTCCTTGTTAGGCGCGTTATTGAACAGCCAAGCCAAGAGCGGTTTCGTCTCCCACTTCTCATCATCCATCCACCAGTCTCCGTCTGAAAAGATAACTGCTGGTTGATAGTCGTCCACGATTTCCTTGAACTGTGGATACATGACCTCGTGGATGTACTTCTTGCGGGTTACATCGTTGCCGGGACGTTTCTGCTTAGTAGTCGGTTGGTCTTCCTCTGGCCAATACGGATTGAACCAATCCCAAATCGAATAGTAGAGGCCCATTTTTATATCCTCGTCGCGAACCGCTTGGGTCAAATCGCCGACCAAGTCGCGCTTTGGCCCTGAGTCCACCGAATTCCAAGCCATGCCAAAACTCTCGGAGGCTTCTTCACTTGGCCATAGGCAGTAGCCGTCGTGGTGCTTCGCCGTCAGAACCACATACTTCGCGTGGCTTTGCTTGAAGACCTTGGCCCACTCTTCCGGCTCGAACATCTCGCAGTTAAACATCGGGCGAAAGTCCGAGTACTCAAAGTCCGGCCCGTACACACGATCGTGAAACTCGTTGATCGCTGCAGCACGGCCCACCGCGGCCTGGTGCTTGCCGGTTTGGTCCCCGTCCTTGGCATGCCAATACCATTCAGAATAGGTTCCTCGCGGAGCCCAAGCCGGAACGGAGTACAGGCCCCAGTGAATGAAAATACCAAACTTCGCGTCGCGAAACCACTCTGGCGTTTCTCGCGAATCCAAAGATTCCCAAGTCGGTTCGTATCGATCGCCTGCATACAGGCTCGCCGATAATAGCAATGAGGAGAGTGTGATTGAAACGAGTTTTTTCATTTGTTGTTGGGGTATCAGAAATTTTGTAAACAATCGGATCCTACTCCGTCTCTATTTTGAAACAGATCGCGATCTTGTTCGACGCTTTAAATGGAGTCGTGACCAGAAGGCCTTCATCCGCCTGCTCCCATGAAATGGTTTCCGGCGAGTCTACCACCGAGACATTGGCCACGGTTCGACCCTCGAGGTTTTCCGGAATAACCGATTTGATGAGCACTTCCTTCTTGCTTCCCGCCCAGCCCATCTGGATGGCGTAGATAGCATCATCCTTGGTCGTGAAGCGGATGTTCTCCTCATTGTAGGATCCGGTCATCTGCACGAAGTGGCCGCTGCTAGCCATGCGCTTTGGGCCTTCGCCGTAGACTTTGAAGGGACGCGTTCCGTATATCGCTTCGCCGTTCGCTCGCAGCCATTTGCCGACACCGAGCAGCGACTCCTTTTGAGCCTCGGGAATCGTGCCATCCGCTCGAGGCGAGATGTTGAGCAACAAGTTCCCGTTTTTGCTCACGATATCGATCAAAGTATGAACGAGCTCCGAGCTCGACTTGATGATCAGTTCCTCCGTGTAGGACCAGCTACCAGTGGTCGTCCACGTGCCGGCGCTGATCGTATCATCGGTTAGCCAAGTATAGTCGGTCAGGTCGTCCATGCGCCCCTTCTCGAAATCGACCACCCCGAGATTCTGCGGCATGTCCTCTTGCTTGTAGGTGATGACCACTTCCTTGCCCCAATCATCAGCAGCATTGAGGTAATAGGCCGCGAACTTCTGACGATTTTCCGCCGGAATCCGATCCAGCCACGAATCGAACCAGATGATGTCCGGCTGGTACGCATCGATCACTTCCTCGAGCTTGCCATTCCACATCACCAAAAAATCCTCCCACGGCATCGTGCCGTAGAGCTTGCTGACTTCCGGATCATCAACGTGCCCAGGAGCTACACGCTCGAAATACTTCTGGCGGCCGTAGTAGTGCCAGCGCCTTTGGTCTTTCACGGAACTACCTTCCGCTGCCTGCCCCATCTTGGCATGGTGAAAGGTCGTGACGAGCTTCATACCGCGCTTGCGGATAGCTTTGGATATTTCGCCCACGATATCGCGCTTAGGTCCCGTATCGACCGTATCCCACGGCGTTAGTGCGGAATCCCACATCGAGTAACCATCGTGATGCTCAGCCACAGGTCCCGCGAATTGAGCGCCCGCCAAGTAGAAAAGATCCGCCCATTCTTCCGCGTTGAAATTCTCCGCCCGAAACTCAGGGAACAGATCATGGTACTCTACGTCCTTCGGTTCACCGTACTTCTCCAGGTGGAAATAGTGCTCGCGAAAGGTCTGAAAGCCAACGCCTAGGTTGTAGTTGCGCTTCTGCTTGTTTTCCACAGGGCGCTTACCGTTGACCGTACCATACATGGTCCGCGGGTAGTGCTCGTTTCCGAAAGCAGGCACCGAGTAAGGCCCCCAATGGAAATAGATGCCAAACTTCGCGTCGCGAAACCACTCAGGAGATTCGTTGTGAGCCGCTAACGACTCCCAATTCTCTTCGTAGCTCGCTGCCATTGGGGTCGAAGCAGCAAGCGTTAGGACTGTCGCCAAAACTCGGTTCACAATTATCTTTGTCATCTGTCCTTGTCCCCTTGTCTCAAAGTGTTTCGGAATCCGGACTAAATCAGGGATTCAGATCCCTCGAATCAATCAGCGACCAAACCACATCTCTATTGCTTATTCTCCACCTGAAATGACTGTTTCGCCCCTTCGATTGCTTTCTTTCTCCTCCGAGAATCTTTAAACTTCGCCGGATCGTCGAGGACAGCCCTCACCTGACCGTAGTGTCGATAGCGATACGGCACCAAGGCCGTTTTCGCTTTTTCTCGGTGCAGATCGCAGTCGTAGCGAACCAACCAATCCCAATCGTCCCGCACATAGGCGAGCCCCCAAGTGAACCCCTTACCATCACCTGTATCCCAAAACTTGTCCTCGATGTAGGATCCGCCTGCTGGGGGAATGTCCTCTACCGAGGCGACCACTTCGAAGTTCAGCCCATCTGAAGCATACTGGATGGTGTTCTTTTCAGGCCCCGCCCAATCACACATCAACGCTATCCCCTCCCTATACGGCCAAGCCCAAACCTCGTGCCCGCTATTGGTCAACGGGTTCAACGGATGCTTGATATAGGGTCCCTCTGGCTTGTCCGCTATCGCAACACCGAGTTTGGAATCAAAGGGCCAGCGCCCAGATTGCTGCCCTTTGTAATACAACCAATACTTACCTTTGTAGACAGTAATCCCCGGATCGTGCACCTTCCAGCTATCCCAAGCCCCGAGGGGTCCGTCGTGCCATTTCTCCCCCGCCTTGCGCTCAGGATGTGGAGGGCTTGGCCTCAAAATAGGTTCGGACAGTTTCTCCCACGGACCATCCGGAGAATCGGCTCTCGCCATGCCGATGACATTTGGCTGATCCGACTCAGGAAAGGGAAAGCACTGAGCCTGATAACATAAGTAATACCGGCCTTCCGCTATCAGTATGTTGCAAGTGAATACACTTCGATCGTCGAAGGCCCCTCTAACGCCACGACCAACAGCCAATCCCTTTTCTTCCCAAACGAATCCATCTTGCGACTTAGCATACCAAATCTCAGCTAAATCCCAGCGGTACGCCCTCGAGGTTTCGGGGGCATCCCGCCACTTCTGCGTCGGTTTCGAACCAGAAATCCTCGTGTACCAAACATAGTAAAACTCGCCGACCTTGATAATGTTACTCGGATCACGACGCCCTACCCCTTCCTCATATGCAAGCCCCTCAACGGGAGTATAGCGGAACAATGTATAAAACTCGTTCTGGCTATCATCGACCTCGAATCGCTCCATCGCTGAGCTTCTCTTCGTTTCGGGTTCACCTTTAACGTTTCCAATCGCAAGCATGAGACCTCCCAACAGTAGTAGGGCTCCCCTCAGCCTTGCAGCGATTCTAGTACTAACAAATGGGAGCGAGCTGCCTGGCAGTATCCAAGAATTACCGTTTGAACGAAGTTTGCTCTTCATACTAAGACACTCCTATTGTGTATGAGAATCGAGATTGGCTTGTTCTTTCAGAATTCTCGCTCTCTGTCCCTTAGTCAGCCCGATTCCCTTCTGAAAATAGGTCTCTTCGGAAAATCGCAGGTTGTTGCGCTTGAACTCGGGGCGATCGACTTTGCGACTCAGATCGCAATCGAAGCGAGCGAGCTTGTTCTCGTTGGTCGCGCCCGTCCCATGGGGGCTCATGTGGCAAAGCCCCCAAGTAATGCCTTGTCCGTCGCCATTGTCCGCGAAGGCGTCTGATACAAAAGGTCCGGGAGCGAGCGGCGGCACTTGCACAATCGACATCATCTCGAAGTTCACTCCATCCGGAGCGAATTGGACCGTATTCTTCTCTGGCCCGTCAAGACTCACCAGAGCCGCGATCCCGTCCTTCCAAGGAAAGAGACAGGTCTCGTGCCCGGAGTTCAGCACCGGATTCAGCGGCGACTTCACAAATGGTCCTAACGGATGCTCAGCGATAGCCACCCCCTGGGCTCGCACCAGCGTCCCGTCCGCTCCCCCCTTCCCAGGGGAACCTTTGTAGTAGAGGTGGATCTTTCCATTGAATACCAATGGGTACGGGTCGTGGATCGCGTTGCTGTCCCATTCGCCCGGCTTGCCAAAATCAACGACAACCTTGCCCAGCGCCTTCCAAGGGCCATGAGGTGAATCCGCTTCAGCAACCGTGGCTGCCGCACGATCCCCCTGCAACCCAGGGATCTCATTGAAGCCTTGGTAGTAGAGGTAGTACTTCCCTTCCCATACAAGTACGTCTGGAGTGGATACAGAGCGCCAACCATAGCCCGGTTTCGCGGGACGCTCTATCGCAACACCCTGCTCTTCCCAAGTAAAACCGTCCTTACTGGTCGCGTACCAGATTTCCGCCAAATCCCAATCGAAGGAGGGGCGCGTATCCGTGGCCAACTGCGGTCCAGCAGGAGGCAATTCGGTCTGACGACGCGTGTACCAGACGTAATAGGTTCCGTCGATCTTCAATACCTTAGTCGGGTCACGTCGCGAGGTGCTGCCCTTGTCCACGAAGCCCTCCAACTTCGAGTATTTGAAATTACTGTACAACTCGTTGCCGCGATCCTCATGCGGATTCCACTGATCGTAGAGGCGTTCCACCGCCGCGCTAATCGGAAACCCAGTAGGTTTCTCCTCGGGCATCACCCCCGGAAATACAGAAGCTTCATTTGCCAGCGTACTTACCCCAGAAAAGGTAAGAATCATGACCACTATCACATTCACTATTTTTCCCATAGACCTACGTTCATCCTTTCCGATTCTATACGTTGTTGCGCTTCGTTCTGCTGTTTCCCCATTCGGTATGGTTCAAATTTAATTTCCAACACAAAGAGCTGCCACGTCTCCGCGGCAGCTCCTCCATTGTTCGCCCTGAAAGGGCTGTACCGTTACAGTTCAACCTATACTAGAAATCGAATGAATTGGTTAGCTGCCAAGTAGTGGATCCTGGGATACGTACGGCTGCATAAGAACCGTCTGGCTGCGTGGAGAGCGGAATCAGATCCTTATCCGCAAGAAGGTCTCGCACATTCAGTTGGATACGCCACTTAACGCCGTTACCAATCTTGGTGCTGTAGCTGGCCATGAAATCGACCTTCGTGTCGTCAGGACCGACATGTGGGTTTGCCAAGTGGTAAACAGGATCACCGTTTTCGTCCTCGGTCAGGTCGTAACCAAGGATAACGTCGTCCGCCCATCGTACCCCGCCACCGAGGGCAAGGCCCTTGAAGCGACCGTCCTTGAACTCGTAGCGACCCACAGCGTTGAAGTGCCAAGTACGCAGCTCAGGAGACGCTGTACCTTCAAGCAATTTGGTGAGCGAATAAGGAGCGCGGAACTTGTTCCACTGCTTCCGGATATTGTTCTTACCACCCCCACCGTAGAGACGAAGATTACCAATTTCAGATGTAGCTAACCAGTGGTCCACCATCTCTACGAATTGGATCACCTGCTGGCCTCCCACGTTGTTTCGGAAGGCTTCGATCTTTGAAGCGTTCATTGTCAAACGAAGCGATTCGGTCGGACGAGCCGTAAACTCGTACTCCGTTCCGATGGAAGTCGCGTCCTCTGTGAAGTTCAAGCCAGTAGGATTCTTCTGGGTGAACCTGATGTTCTCGCCACCTTGACCGAGTCCTGTGAGATTCCAAGCATCAGCGAAGGTTGGGAAAGTAGTGATCAACTCATCACGGAAAGCCCGCCAGTCTGCCACTACCAAATCCTCATACTCTTGGTCGAAGACACCGTCAGGGTTCTTCATGTTGTAGTACCAAGGATGTGCCCCATTGGTGACCACGTCGCTTTTGTTCCAATGATTACGCTTTAAGTTGTAGTTGAAAACATTGGACCATGTTTCGCCAAGAGCGACAATGTTACCCATGATCCAAGTATTGGCCAAATAGGCCGAACTAGCGTCATTCACCGTTGTCTTGTACCTGGTTACTTTAAGGGAGTAATTATTGTCCTTTGTCGAAACGAGGATGCTCTTATCACGCGTGCT
Organism: Pelagicoccus mobilis; assembly: GCF_016595505.1. GTDB lineage: Bacteria > Verrucomicrobiota > Verrucomicrobiia > Opitutales > Opitutaceae > Pelagicoccus > Pelagicoccus mobilis. The sequence goes on from NZ_JAENIL010000006.1 coordinate 24,178, forward strand.
TCCGGAAGGCGCTGCGATCGGAAGACCGAACATGTCATTGCGTCCCGCGCCTGGCTGGAAGTTTTCCGACTCGTTGTAATACAGGCTTACATTCAACGGCATCCAGTCTGGAGAACCGAGCAACTCGTTCAAGTGACCGGCCACGCTGTATGAATGCGATTGCCCGCCTTCTTCGTTCGGATCGAAATCGAGATTATAGATATCCGGATCAACATTCGCGATCTTCGTATTCAAATTTGGATTCGACTCAGGAGCGAACTTATTGGTCGGAGCCGTCTTGTTCCAGGTTTTCAATTCGTCCTCGCGCCAGCCATAGGTGCCAACAATCGCCCCATCCCAGAAATACCCCTGCCAGATCAAAGCTTCGGATGTGATCTCGTTGCGGGAGAGATTCCCATTGGAGGTATTGTTCGCCATCGCGATCGGATCGTTTAGCGAGTCCGTGAGCACGTGATCGCGGAAGGTCCAGCCAACATAGTTGGCCGGGTTCTCAGATTGCGTTGAAGTATTGCCGGTACGTGGGTCAATCCAATCAGCCGCTGGATCAATACCAGGAGCGTTCCATTGAGAGTCGAAGGTGTAAATCGGAGCAGTCGACGGCAACTGCACTGCTTGAATCGCTGAGAGATTCAAACCGGAGGCAGAGCTCTTCCCTACAAGAGAATCTCCAATGTAGTGGATCGTGGATACGAGGTTATGTGAGTTTTGCAGATCGAGGTCCGCAACACCTTTTCCCTTCGTCTGATAGTCAACCCATGTAGGATCCATACGGTAGCGGTGGAAGGTACGGTTATCAACCTCTTGGCTACTCTCCGATGCGAGACCAGTAAAGATATGCTTACCCAACAAGCGCGAAACCCAACCTTCATTGTTAGCCAGGAAGTCGTGCTTAAAATAGGCTGTCGCACGAGCCGCATCACGATCCCGGGTTGTGATGTTGTTTGCGCCAATCATAACGTCACCGACATAAGGACGCCCTGCGTTCGGATTCGGGCTGCCGTCCATGAGAGTGGAATTCAGGTCGACATAGATCGAATCGTTCCAACCCAGAATTCCGGTCCGTCCGGCGCTGTACTCTTGGTCGAAGAACGACAACTCGTAGCCAAGGCTACCATTGAGGAACGTATGAGAAATACGGGCGTTGAACACATCCCAATCGGACCATTCCTGCTTGTTCGGACCGTCGATTAGATTGTTGAAGAAATCAAATACCGTTCGGTCCTGCAAATGGCGGCGCTTATATTGACCGAGCTCGGACGCGGGCAGTTCAGCCGAAACTGCATAGTCATCATAATCCTCGATAGTCACATAGTTACCGAAATCGATCCCGAGCCCTCCATCGAGGGTACCGTCAGGGCCTATCCCTCCGCGACGGTTTACGCCCAGGGTTCGGACCGCATAAGGAGATGTCGCGCCTGCAGAGTCCCAAATCCACGCAGGCCCTTGAGCTCCGCTGAAATTCCCCAAGCCAGGGATATAGTCAGGATTGGGCACTTCATCACCGTCTACGGTTATAACCGGCTGAGTTTGGCCATATCCTACCCCCTTGTTGGCATTGCGCACATCGAAGGGATCGAAAAGCCGTCCGCCTATTCCCCCAAGCTGGTTGAATTCTCCATCGGAGTCCTTCACACTGCGGAAGAAAGGCGTGATGTTATCCTGGGGCGTGAGGGTACGTGGGCGATTGCTCTCAATACTGCCGCGCTCAAAGTTCGCCTTGATGGAAAAATCAGTGGAATCTCCTTTCAAGAAACTCGGCACGTACTTAGCAGCCAAGAAAAAGCGCTCGTCGTTATCGAATGCGGGATTTTGGCGAAACTTCTGACGGTCCCCCAATAAAGCGAACTTGATCGCCAATTCGTCTTCCAAAATCACACGATTACTTCGCAACATCATACGGGCACTACCGTAACTTCCGAATCGAAGCTCCGCTTTGTTGCTATCGGTAAACGTGGCTTCGTGCGTAGTTGCATTTACAATACCTGCGGGGCTTCCGAGACCGAACAGGATCGCATTGGGACCACGCTGCATATCAACGCGATCAACGACATAATTGTCCCAAGAGACATCAGTCAGGAAGTAATCGCGAGTATTGTCCGCCCTCGCGAGACCACGAACACGAGTATTGCTGTTCGGGCTCGTGAAGTTGCCTCGTTCATTAATGGCTGTACCGTTGCCAGTTCCGGTAAAAATGCTCTCGGCTCCTCCGACCTCAGTGCTGGTGGTATAGGACAAAAGAGTTTCATTGTCCACTGCTCCGAGGTCTTCCAGCAGTTCCTTGGTGACGACAGAAATTGCGGAACCAACATCCTTCAAATCCGTACGAAGTCGCGAACCGGCCAAAGTGCTGGTCGCTCGATACCCCTCATCCTCTGAACCATCGATGGTGAAAGGTGAAAGTTCGAAAATTTCTTCATCTTCGTCCGCGTCCTGAGCAGATAGAAACGGCGAGCAGAAAAGAGGGAAAGCTCCGCATAGCATCAGCGTTGCACCCCCTCTTGCAAGGGTAGGTAGTTTATCTTTTTTCATATAGGTTGAGGTAACGGGTTTGAGCACTTCAAAGCTCGTTCGAGAGCTACGGGTGTTCAATATGGGTACATAGGGAAAATCGGCGGGACAGCGGGCGAAGCAGCAAGGGGTATAGGGATACAAGTAAAAGAGATGTGGCAACGGGTCAAATTTCACACCTAACTCTCAATGTGAACCGACCCAATACCAGATCCTCAAAAACGACTTGTCGCGAAATGCCAAAGTGTTTCAAAAAAATAGCACAATTCGTAGAAATCGTGACTGCCTTCGTTGCTAAAGGGTTAACTTAGCCCCAATCCCCAACCAAAAAGAAAGACAAAGTGTTCCTACTGCGATCTTTCCAGAGTATCGGTATCGACTTTCTTCTGATCCCGAGCGATTTGCTTTTTTAGCTTCGCTCCGACCACAAACGGATTGTTGAAGTAAGTATCTTCACCAAAGCGAAGATTGCTCCGTTTGAAGTATTCCCGATCCGCGTCTAGACTCAGATCGCAATCAAATCGGGCTAGAATTGATTCACTGGTCGCCCCTCCTCCATCAGGATTGATATGACACAGGCCCCATGTAATCCCACGCCCATCTCCATTTCCCACAAAGGCGTCTGGCACAAAGGCCCCTGGAGCAATGGGGGGCGTCATGACATGCGAGACAATCTTGAAATTCTCACCATCGGGCGACCACTGGATCGTATTTTTCTCGGGACCATCCAAACTGACAATAGCCGCCACTCCCTCACGATAAGGAAAGAGAGCCGTTTCATGCCCGGAATTGAATATGGGATTTAGCGGCGATTTCAAAAAAGGCCCGAGGGGGCTCTCCGCCGTAACCACTCCTTGCATACGTTTGATGAATTCGTGACCTCGTTCAACGGGTGCCCCTTTGTAGTAGAGGTAGATCTTGTCTTGGTAAACAATTGGATACGGGTCGTTGATCTTTACGTTATCCCAGTCCTCTTTCTCCCCCGGCCAGACGACAGGTTCTTCCACAAAGGTCCAAGGGCCATAGGGAGAATCCGAGTGAGCAACGCTCACTGGACAATAGATCTGCCCCCAAGGGTACGAGAAGTCCTTGTACGCTTGAAAGTACAAGTAGTACCTCCCTTCCCAAATGAGTATGTCCGGAGTGCAAATTGTCCGGTGTCCGTAGACCCCCTCTGGTGGGCGACTCACCGCAACCCCCTGCTCTTCCCACACATACCCGTCCTTGCTCGTAGCGTGCCAGATGTCAGCCAAATCCCAATCAGTAGCGGGAATCGTATCAGTCGCCTTCGCTCCAACAGGAGCGTGTTCAGTCTTTCGCCCCGTGTACCAGACATGGTAGACCCCGTCGATTCGGATTACTTTCGTCGGATCGCGTCGGGAAAAGTTCGGTATGTCCTCGAAGCCTTCGAGCTTGGTGTATTTGAAAGCCGTATACAGCTCTTTGCTGTAGTCCTCCTTTCCCTCCCATTCATCGTAAAAACGATGCATAGCGGAGCTTAGGGCCCTATCCTGCGGTTTCTCCTCTGGCAAACGGGCGGGAAAAGCTGATTCAGCTTTTGCGTTCGCCAACGAGCAGGCGCAAAGAACGGAAAATACGAAATGAAAAAACTTCATGAGCATCTAATCTCCACAATCAAAATTTCGTCTCTAAAGAATCACCATACTGAGTTTCTTCGCTCTAGCAATTCTGGATAAGCCTCGTCCAGGTCTCCTACATGCACCTTCAGTTCCAACAACTGGGCTTTCAACTCTTCGACAACCTTTTCGTAGGCGGGGTCTCCATACACATTGTTTTGTTCGTACGGATCTTTCTCCAAATCGAAGAGCTCTAATCGAGCGGGTGTCGCCTCTGGGCGAGTCGCGCCCCAGGAGGAGACCTGATGGAGGTTCTGCTCATTGATTTCTTCGCCAGGCCCATGAGCCCAGATCTCATCCATTCTTGGATGCAGAGCTAATCCGTAGTAGAAAATAAGCTTAAAGCGCTCGGTGCGAATCGCGTAATGGGCTGGAATATCATGATGGGCCCGATGCATCCAGTAGCGATAGTAGGTCGACTGACGCCAGCCTTTAGGCGTCTTCCCTTTCAGGCCCTTCAAGAAAGAGCGCCCTTGCATTTCGCCAGGAATCTCAACGCCCGCAAAATCCAAAAGGGTGGGAGCGAAATCCACGTTGTTGATGATGTCCTTGTTGATGCTATTCGCTTCCACCATCCCCGGGTAACGAACAATGAACGGCATTCTCAAGGATTCCTCGAACGCCCAGCGCTTGTCGACATGGTCATGCTCTCCGAGCATCATTCCCTGGTCTCCGGTATAAACGATCAGCGTATCATCGTACAAACCTTCCTCTTTCAGATAATCCAAAACTCTCCCCACGTTCTCATCCACTCCGGCTACGCACCGTAGATAGTCCTTTAGGTAACGTTGGTACGCTGCCTTCGTCTGCTCGATCGTATCCATGCCTCGGATATCCAGGGAACCATTAGGCCAAAATTCGCCCTGCATGCGTTCCACCCGATTGCGAACCTTATTAGTAGGCGAAACCGTACTACCAAAGTCTCGCGAACCATCCGAACGGTCGCTCTTGTCTTCGAACAAGCTGTGCGGCTCTGGGATATGAACCCCTTCGTACATATCAGCAAAACGTGGAGCATACTCCCATAGACCATGCGGGGCTTTGAAATGACACATCAAGAAGAAGGGCTTTTCAACGTCTCGCTGCGAATCTAGCCACTTCAGCGTTTCATCAGCAATGACATCGCTGGAGTGCCCTTTAAACGGCTCACCACCATCGTTATGGTCCTGCCAAGGCTTCCCCTTTTCTTTCAAAAGCGGATCGAAATACAGGCCTTGCCCTGGCAACACCTTGTAGTAGTCGAAGCCGATCGGCTCCGAATGAAGATGCCACTTACCGATGATCGCGGTCTGGTAACCCGCATTCTGAAACTCCACCGCCATATTGGGCTGGTGGTCTCGGTTCCATGTATCCACGAGAGTCATCAAACCGTTCTTGTGGCTGTACTGACCGCTCAAGATAGAGGCCCGACTCGGCGTACAAATCGAGTTCGTGCAAAAGACGTTTTTGAAAAGCATGCCTTCATTTGCGAGGCGATCGATGTTCCGGGTCGGAGCATACTCCTTCAAACGGCTCCCATAACTACCAACCGCCTGCCAAGTATGGTCGTCCGACATGATAAAGAGAATGTTCGGACGCTTCTTCGCCGCGAGCAATGGATTCGCAACTACGAAGTAGAGACCGACGAGGGAAACGATCGATCGAACTGCTGCGCCTAGAGACATGGGAGGGATCATTGTTTATTGGGATTATTGAGATGCAATTGAGGTCAGGTTCATGAAAAACGGGGATAGAGCTCTTTTTTCCTATTCTTAAGGCGAAACGATGAGCTGATAGAAGCGTGAGGCATTGTGGGCATCCCATTCCGTATCCACATAACCACTCGTCTTCTCAGATTCGAGAAGCCTCCTTCCTTCCCAAACAATCAAGTCGGAACTGTGGGACAGGGCATACTCTCTTTTCATAAGGATAGGAGAAAACAACAGACGTGCTTTCCCTTCATGAAATCTTGCATCAATGGAGACTCTCAATCGGGAATCTTCGTTTACCGGAGAGGTACCTGCCAAAAACTCCTCGTAATTATTCATGCTATCTAAATCCGGATCGCTCCCCCTCTCCGCCACCGATTCCAATGCGATCTCACTCTCGGAGAAGTGCTCTAACAGCCAAGCGCGATACGCTTCGGCCAGTGGTTCACCCTCCGAGTCCTTAGTAGTGAAAGTCCAAACATCGCCTTCGACAAGCGAACCGTCATTCAGCACGGCGTCCACGCGCCAAAAGTACGCCTGCCCCGCATCGAGTCCCCCCGGTTCGAAGATGTTGCCAGTTTCATACTCCCCGATTAGCTTCAGATTCTGCACATCGTTTCCAAGGTACAAGCGATGACGTATCGCCTTGTAAGCTTCTTTCCAAATCAAAGCTGAACCTAGATATACTTCCGTCGCCTTATTGGCCGGAATCGGAAAAGAAGCTTTTCTCTCTTTGTATCCAGGAATCCAATAATGCGGATCCCCAAATTCATAGGCTCCCGCATCTGGAGCATCACCGAAGTAGCCATCCGTGATCCCGGGCACTTCTACACCTGCATCAATCAGACCGGATCCCTGCTTTGGCCTAAAATCATAGTTTGAGAAATCCCGAAACTGACCAGTCAGATTCGCTTCCTCTTCCTCGCCAGACCAATTCCCCTCCACTCTACCAGGAAGAGCCTTCGGATTGTTACGATCTCCACTGACCTGATCTCCAGCATTGTTTAGCGTCTCGCTATTTATGTTTTCATCAGCGAAATCGTAGTTCATCACAATGTCGTTGGAGAGGTTTCCGAAGGACGTGTTGTTGACCATCCGATGCCGATCCCCCTTGAGATGGATGCCTTGAGCACCTGTACGAAAAGCTACATTCCGATAAACATCACCGTCGTAACCGAACGTCCCATTGTTCGTAGTATCAAATCGGATACCTTTTTTAATCGTATCGTGGTCCCAGTTATAGCGAATAACAGCGTCCGCCTGGGCGAGTTTAGTGACCTGTACCGTAGTACCGTCATTCTGGAGAAAGCCGGTTTCAGAGATATCACAGTATTCAACGACAGAGGCGTTAGAAAGATCGATGGTGCTAGATGCACTCGTTTTGCGAATAGTCGTATACCGTATTGTGTTGTTGCTACCGCTGAGCCTCAAGGTAACGCCCAGCCCCGGAATATTCGCACAACTCCAGTCGATATCGTAGAAATAGCAGTTATCGATCAGGTTTCTGTTACCAGCCAAATCCAGGGCGCTGCCTTCCACATGCTCAAAACGGCAGTTGATGATCGAGGCATCATCCGTCCCGCTAAACTCTGTTATTGGAATACTCCCCATATCGCCAAGCATCCGACGGTTGAAGGTCGGATACCAAAACGAGCAATCTTCCAAAACCAAGCCGTCACAGTTACTCCCCCGAAGCGTCACGCCTTCAAATCGAATTCCTTGGATACGCAGGTTCTTCGCATTACTGAGATCTAACGCATAAGTGCGCGTTTTCCCATAAATCCGTCCTCCTGGGATCTCACCATTCGGCCCCCATAGGTAGAGCGTGTTCTCATCAGTATCTAGAAACCACTCGAGCTCCGAATCTAAAAGCCGGAGAACACCCTCAACCCAATAACGATGCGTTTTCGTTTTCGTTTTGTAGGTGTTGTTTATTTTCGGATACGTGAAAAATTCCTGACCGGCAGTATGGCTCTCAATCGTACGGGCATACGTTTTCCAACTCCCGACATTCATGACTGCGGTCGCGCCAGCGAGATCGAAGTCCAAGGAAGCGAGGCTGTTGCCATTCATCGGAAGATCATACTGGCTGCCATTCACGCTCTGAACTCCTCCATGAGCCATCGTTTCGTCACGCTTCCACCAGCTTCCATCGTCCCAACGGGCGTTTGGCCAGCGTGCTGGAATCATTTGCTCACCATCTACAAACAATTGCAAAATAGGTTCAGCCAACTGGATCTTAAAGATGTTACCCTCATGAGAGATCCAGCTAGCTCCCTCAGCCTTAAGCTCGTCCAGCTCTTCGAATCCACTGAATACGACCTCTGCTCCTTCATAGGCCTGAATCGTAGTCTCAGGATCACTCGAACCGCCAAAGTTGCTCAGCTGAAACTCTTCCTCATAGGTTCCTTCTAGAAGATACAATGTATCCCCTGGATCCATACGTCCGAACGCTTCCCGAAAAGTCGCGAGTGGAGTCTCAAGCGAAGTCCCTTCATTCTCGTCGATGCCGTTTGGGCTAAGGTAGTATTCTGCACCCCATGCGAAACCAGCCATCAGGCTGGCACAAAGTACTCCGATTCGGCGCATATCTCCCCACTTTAAAGCAATGGCGATTTCCATGTTTCGACTAGCCCCCCAAAAAGGTTCCCTATTTCATGCTACCGACACCAACGGCATTGGCTCGATTCGACTTCAAAGTACGGTAGCGATCCGCTGTTTCCTTCGCGACCGTTTCGGCTCGCGCCCGATCTTCTTCGTCGTAATCCCAGTATTCGTTAACGGTCCTGTTTACAATCGCCGCAACCTCCGAGTTCGTCACCCCAATTTCTTGGCGTAGTTTGAGAAATTGACGCTTCAAACCAGCAAGTACATATTCGTATTCAGGGTTATCGTACAGATTATTCATCTCTTCGGGATCGTTCTTTAGATCGTAAAGCTCCCACGCGGCAGGAGTTTGAATACGCGACCATTCCTTTTTTCCATTCTCAACTTGGTCCACTCCATGGAAAAGAATCAGCTTAAAACGTTTCGTGCGCATGGCTATATGACCTGGATTGAAGTGCGCTGACATGTGCATCCAGTATTGGTAGTAAACGGCTTCTCGCCAGTCCTCCGGCTCTTCACCGGTTTCAAGAATCTCGCGGAAGGATTTGCCCTCCATGTAATCGGGCTCTTCCAATCCTGCGTAATCCAGCATGGTCACCGGAAAATCGATATTTTGAACCAGGGCGTCGTTCGTACCGGGATCGATGGTCTCCGGATACCGCACGATCAGAGGCATACGCATCGACTCCTCGTAAGCCCAACGCTTGTCGATGTAGTCATGCTCTCCCAGGAAGAACCCTTGGTCTCCCGTGTAGATGATGATCGTGTTATCCATCAAGCCTTCCTGCTCCATGTAGGCGAGGACGCGCCCGAGATTATCATCCACGCCCTTTACGCAGCGCAGATAGCGCTTCAAGTACTCCTGGTAGGCAACACCCAATAGATCATCCGTAACGTCTTCCTCTTCGAGAAACATCAGCCAACCACGATGCGGGTGACGGTCTGCAACAGAGCTCCCAATATAGCGTTCGAGCTCGCCATCGATTCCACGAGTGGCCAAGGAACCATCCCCACGCTCGCGCAAGTTGTCCGGCTCAGGGATCGTGATATCCTCCAAGTAGTCGGCGTAGCGAGGAGCGAATTCGAAATCATCATGCGGAGCTTTGAAATGTAGCTTTAGAAAGAATGGCTGGTTCGGGTCGCGCTTCTCCTTAAACCACTCCAATGCAGAGTCCGCCACGCAATCCGTGGAATGGCCACTCATCTGCACGGCACCCTTATAGCTTTTCGTAAAGCTACGACCGTTCCGAGAATACTCTTTCTTTACCGTTTCCTTCGCGCCCGTCTCGTAGAATACGGGATCGAAATAATCGCCCTGCCCTTGCAGTACCTTGTAGTAATCGAAAGCGTCCGGGCGCGCGACAAGGTGCCATTTTCCAATCACCGCCGTTTGGTACCCTGCCTTCTTCATTTCTAAGGCCAAGTATTGACGTTCCTTGGACAAAGGCTGGTTGAGCGAAGTGATCCCATTGGTATGAGAATACTGGCCGGTCATGATACTGGCCCGGCTCGGCGTGCAAATCGAGTTGTTGCAAAACGCGTTTTCAAAGACCATGCCTTCGCGTGCCAGGCGGTCGATGTTGGGAGTTGGGTTCAGCCCTGCCAAGCGGCTCCCATAAGCTCCAATCGCCTGAGCCGTGTGGTCATCCGACATGACGAACAAGATGTTCGGCTTCTGCTGCTTTGAAAAGGCGTTCGCAAACCCAATTCCCAAGCATACGAAAGCTAGGACCGTATTTCTAAACTTCATACAAAACTTCCTCCTAGGAGTCATTTCGCCCAAGCAGATCGCTAAACGTTTTACCTTCCTCGCGCAAACGCTCCACTGCGGGCTTGCTTAAGAGACCAATCGACTCGAACGGGATTTGCTCGAAACCGTTTCGCAAGGCAGGAGAACCTTTCTTGAGGCGAAAGTTGAAATTCTCGAGATCAACGAACATCGGGTCTGCAGCAAGACTGGCTTCATCATTTCCAGTCTCCTGACGCCGCTTCAGCCATTTCGCTGTCCCCTCCTCGTCTCCAGCAGCGTAATACACATTTCCATCGCCGTAGTGCACATCGATTTTTCCAATAAAGAGAGTATTGTCGTCAGGGTGCATGAAGATGTTTCGGTTCAAACTCGTTCCGCGACTGCCTTTCTCGTGTTCCGGATCCAAAGAAGTAACCTTCCCCACAGCGCTAGAACCCCAATTAAGAACCATATTGTTCTCGAACGAATTCTCATGTTTCAAGTTCACGCCTGCGTACGGGCCACCTTGCATACCAATAAGAATATTTCCATAAAACTGAGACTCATACTGCTCGTCGTCATTCCGGAAGATACCAGGCCCCGCAGCGGTTGAATGGACCAAATTGTAACGGAAGGTGTTACCCATCGTTCCCGAGAGATAGAGAGCGTTTCCGTCGCCGCCTTCGCCCATGACCGCTTCCACTTCATTGTACTCGATGATGTTTCCACGACTGTGAGCGTAATCGAGGCAGCCTTTGAAAGTGGCTGGCTTTCCGCCGATTTCGTCCCAACGCATGATACGCATGATCTCACGAAGGTTTGGATACGCAGTCGGGAAATCAGGAAAATCCTTGAACCGGTATCCAAAGAACCTTGGACGAACCCCAGACACTACAATCGCATCGTACATCGTATCGTGAATGTAGTTATGGCTAATGGTATTGTGACCACTCTGGAAAACGAAGATCGAGAGGGCGTGGAACCACAAACGCCCTACCCGAGAAATCTCGTTGTTCGTAACGATGTTGTGATGATTAACATCCTTAGTGCCCGGACCGTATCCGCAGAGCAAGATTCCGGTGTATCCAAGGTTATCCAACAGATTTCCTTCAATACGGTTATTCTGAGCATAGAGATCGAGACGGATTCCGGTACCCGCACTATTCAAGAAGGAGCAATCCGTAACCTCACAATTTTCCGCTCCACGTAAACGCACGAACGCGTTCCCTTCATCGAACATTTCCCAATCATGCTGGATGCCACGGCTATCCTTTCGCAATACGAGACGTTTACCGTGCTTAAAGGTCAGCCCCTTAATTGTCACTCCACGAACCGGAACGTCATTGTCGCCCCACTCATCGTTTTCTCCATCGATACGAATGTACTCGGCCAAGGTAGGAGCTACGATTCGTTGCTCCAATTGAGTTTTGCTCTCGGGCCAAAGATAGACTTTTCCCTCTACCGTATTCGCGATCCAAGTACCAGGGCGAGTGAGGCCTTCCGGGACATTGCAAAGATCGCCGATCCCCTCAACCATTTCCTTCTCCACATCGTGGTTAGCACGTTTGCGGGGGGGATTATCGCTGAGCTTGTAAGTCCCCTCCACGCTTGTTCTAGCCAGCTTACTTTCAAGGTCTACAGACTCGAGCTGGAGGAAGTTCGCCACCCAGTTACGGGTTGGCATCTTGTAGATTTCGATATCTCCGATATTCTCCCAGTTTCTAAAGGGGCCTTCCTTAATCCGCAGAAGGTCACGTTCTTCCCAACGTGTTCTGACGCCACCTCGCGCCATAGGCAGTTTCGGATCCGTTCGGAACTTCGCACGGGCACGATCGATGATGTCTTCCTCGTCCCAGAGAGAATAGAAGCGCTCTACGCCTTCAGGAATATCCGCGACATACAAATTGCCTTTCGCTACGTCAGGAGTGCCCTCGGGATAGACTTTCGCCTTTTTCCAGCCGGTGATCTCCACGCCTGAATCCAAAACAGGGACCTCCCCCGGAAAGGCTTCGTAAGAAACATTCAACCCCAACGGCGCGCCGTCCTGCACCTCTAGGACAAAGGTTTCCCTCAAGGAATGACGACCTCCGCGTAGAACCACACGGATATTCTGACGTCTCTCAACAGCCGACAAAGAACGGATCTGATCCCTCGCTTGCGTCAAACTAGCGAACGGAGAGTCAATCGCGCCGCTTCCACTATCGGAGCCACTAGGCGAAACATAGTAGATTTTCTCCGCATGCACGCTTGCACAAAGCGCAAACGCAGCGGCGACCCTGAGTGAACTAATAATTGTCTTCATATCGAAACTAAAAATAATTGGAAAATGCTATCTTGAAATTTTGAATACAGCAGCGTGCTCGAAATCGAAACCTCCTGGCACTGAAATTCTTAGCCCCTTCTGGGTAAGAGCCCAGTTTACCTGCTTATCGCTCCCAAGGAGTGATACAGATTTGATTTTCTCCTCGTACCCAGAAAAGGACTTCAGCACATAGCGTTTTTCTTCCTCATGAAAGGCGATCGCATAGACTGCATCTTCTTTGGCTGTATAACGAAACTCTTTCTCGCGAACGCGCATGCTATGCTTGGAATAGTGCACCCCTTCTTCTTCGATGAGCTCGCCCTGCGACTCACCGTAAACACCCCACGGGCGAGACGCGTAGATCGCCTCTCCATTAACATCTAGCCAACGTCCCATGTCCCTTAATCGACGTTGCATCCCCTCGGGAATCGTGCCATCCGCACGTGGACCGATGTTCAGCAGCAAGTTGCCGTTTTTGCTGACAACATCGCAAAGAAGTCGAACGAGCTCAGTAGAAGTCTTGTAAAGTTCCTGCTCTTCTTCAGCCGCCATATAGGCATAGGAAGTTCCAAGAGTCGCTGGGTTTTGCCATCGAGGGCCAATTGTTTCCATTTGCAGATTGTCCGCCTCACGACAGCCAACTCCCAACGGCCAGTTCTCGGTCTTTCCTTTGTTGTTGAAGTAAACGTCCTTTCCCCACGTTTTTGCAGCGTTCAAGTAGTCGGCAATCATTCCCTTAAACGCATCCTCGAACTTCTTGACCTGCGGACTACCGGAAGTATCACGCAAAATCGGCACATCGTCGATCCACATGAAATCCGGCTGATACTTCCGTTCCGCTTCTTTCCAGCGAGCGACGTAGTCCTCGATAAAAGCATCATCGTATTCAAACGGCCCGTACAGCGATGCAGCCTCCGGCATACGCGAGATTTCCTCCGCGATCTGATCGTGCGGTTTCGCGTGCACAACCGGCTCCGGAGTAAAGCGATTAGGATGACGCTCACGATGGTAGGAGATCCCAAAGCGCAAGCCCTCGGCACGAACCGCTTCCGCCAAATCGCCAATCAAGTCACGCATCGGTCCCTTCTTCGTAGCAGCCCAGGGCGTTAAATCGGAATCCCACAAGACATAGCCATCGTGGTGCTCTCCCGTTGGAATGACATACTTGGCGCCCGACTCCTTAAACAAAGCAGCCCACTCCTCTGGATCCCACTTCTCCGCCCTAAACAAAGGCACCATATCCTTGTATCCAAACTCAGGCGGAGCCGCGCCAAACTTGTCTGTCATAAACTCGACGTAGTTCTCCGGCTTCTTGTAGAGGTCGGAAGTGATCGCTTCGGCATAGCCGCGGTTCCGGTGCTTGTAGCCAGCGACACTGTACGGTCCCCAATGAATGAAGATCCCGAACTTCCCCTCATCCCACCACTGTGGCGGCTCAGCCTTGCGGAGCGAACTCCAATCAGCCTTAAACGCCCCGTTTGCTAGCAACTCACCAGCTAAAAGACAAACAACTGCGACAACAGTGATTAGGCGAAATGCGATCTGTGGAAACGCACAGTCAACGTTTGGGGCACGGGATATCTGACTCATAGTGATCGTTCACAACACCTTGCCACCAGGCCACAAAGCGTTTCACTATTTGCATCAATTAGTTGAGCAGCGTCCTCTCCTTCATCGCCCCCAAAAGAAGCGTTCTAATTTTTCCAAAAAAAAGAGCGAAACACCATGGAGACTGGCGACAATCAAGAGTTAATGCGCACAGACCCCAAAAAGAAACGCTCCGCATTCGCGAAATTTGTCACCGAACATCAGGCCTCTCTGAGAAGTTTCCTCAGGGTCATTGGCGTGCACCCCGACTCGGTAGACGACCTCGCCCAAGAGACCTTTCTCATAGCATTCAAGGAACTCGACCGCTTCAACCAGGACGAAGATTTCGGCAAATGGCTCCGGGGGATCGCCCGCAACCTTACTCGCAACGAGATCCGCAAGTCAGCACGCCGACAACGCATCCTCCACGAGGATTTGACCGAACACCTGCTCGCCGAATCGGAGTGCGACGCCAGCGATGGTCAATACGAAGATGTCGATTTCAGCGCCCTGAGAGACTGCCTTGAGGGCCTCCCCGAAAAAAGCAGATTACTCATCTCCGGCCGCTATGCGGACGAATGGAACTCCTCCTTTCTCGCAGACCAATACAACATGACCGCCACCGCGGTCCGACTTACGCTCATGCGCATACGCCGCCAACTCAAAGGCTGCATCCAAAAAAGAATTCAAAATGCCTGATCCGCAAACAGACAAACGCTTCAAGGAGCTGCTAGGCCTCCTGCTGGACGACGAGATCGACGCAACTGAGATTTCCGAACTCGCCAATCTGGTTAAGGAAAACCAAGACTACTCAAAAGAGCTACGCGAGCAGCTCGAGATGTCGGAGCGAATCTCCCAATACGAGAACCCAACCCGGGCCAGCAGCACCTTCTCCTACCGAGTCGAGGCCGCCGTAGATGCAGAAGAGAGCGCCGATGACTTCATAAGCAAAGTTGTACAGCTAAGCGACGAAACGGATCGCTCTAATCACCCCTCTCGCCTCCCATGGGCAATTGCGGTCGCATCAATGGCAGCCGCCATTGCGCTGCTGCTACAATTCGTCTTCACTCTGACGCCTACCGAAGAAATACGCGAAGACGTTCTGTCAAAAGTGGAAGCCACCACCGACCAAGGAATTGCGGTCGTATCCAAACTCGTGGGAAGCTTGAACCAGAATAGCTCAATCCGTGACAGTGGCGACACTGTTTCGCCAGGCGAGCTCGTCCTGGAGTCCGGTTACGCCACGCTCGAGTTCTACAGCGGAGCCCAGGTCATGGTCGCCGGTCCCGCCAAACTAGAACTCGTCGATTCCATGCGGCTTATCTGTCACGAAGGCAAGCTACGTGCCCGCGTTCCAAAGGTAGCTCAGGGCTTTACCATCGAAACGCCCGAATCCAACCTCGTCGACCTTGGAACCGAATTCGGCGTACGCGTCGATGGCGCAGGCCAAACCGAACTGCACGTTTTTGACGGGGAAGTCGAAGCTTACGACGCAAACCGAAGCCCAGCCTCAAAACGCCTCATTACCGCAGGCTTGGCCCTCAGCTTCAATCAAAGAGGTCAACACCGCAGCATTCCCGTCGAGACCTCTGGATTCAACGACCTAACTCGTATTGAAAACATGTATACTAAGAAGGCGGTGAATTTGTTCGAGAAATGGAAATCGATCAGCACATCCGCCCAACAAGATAATCGCATGATCGCCTACTACGACTTCCAACCCGAAAGCGAAGAAGATCGAATTCTCCCCAACAAATCCGCCCAGAAAGAAGAACTCGACGGAGCGATCGTCGGCGCCACATGGAGCGAGGGCCCATGGCCTGGCAAGAAGGCCCTTAGCTTCAAACGCCCGGGCGACCAAGTCCGCATTGACCTTCCAGGCAACTATGACGCCGTCACTCTTGCCGCATGGGTAAAGGTGGACGGCCTAGACCGTAGCCATAACTCCCTTCTCTTGACCGACAACTGGGAGGTTGGAGAACCACACTGGCAATTCCGCCAAAACGGAATGCTCTCAGTGGGCTTGCGCTACAGCGAAAACGAACGCAGCGGTCACCTCTCCGAGTCATTCGTAAACCTCAAGCGTATTGGGCAATGGGTACACCTTTGCACTGTCATCGACCCAAAATCGGAACAAGTCGTCCACTACCTAAACGGCAGCGTACTCAGCAAAGCAACTCTACAAAGATCGACTCCGTACAGCTTCGGTCCTTCATCAATTGGAAACTGGGGTAAACCCGCCGGCCACAGTATCCACCAAATCAGAAACCTAAACGGCAAGATCGCCGAATTGATGGTCTACGGAGCCGCTCTCGAAGAAGAAGAAGTCCAGCGCCTCGCGCTTCGTTAGGGCTTCGCTCCTCCCAGGAGGGCTATGTGTCTTCGCTTCGCTCGAGTGTCGTCATTCCATTCCTTATTACCGTCATTGCCTTGATAGTGTAGGGCTGCCGTTCACGGCACGCCGCATCACCCCTGCAACGCGGCATAGCGACAACCCAGCCTTCGCTTTTCAAGCTACGGCGGACATGGCGCTAGCCCTACATCTAAAGAAGAGAGTTGGTCTCCTCAAAAATGACACCAAGCCTGAAACAACTGCCTAAGTAGCGACAAGATCAGAGTGCAAGGAGGCCGTTCCGAAAACGCCTCATACCCCAAATAGTCCCCTTATGCACCCCCTGCTCAGACGTCTTCTATCCGCAGTCCTAGTCATTATCGGCCTTTCCGTTGCTGACGCCGCTCAAAACCAAGAGACTCCTAACGTTATCCTCATCATGGTAGATGATATGGGATGGGGAGATGTCGGTTTCAACGGCAACACTACGATCCGCACCCCTCATCTCGATGCCCTTTGCGCCAAAGGAGCTCGTTTCGAGAACTTCTTTTCAGGAGCCTCCGTCTGCTCCCCTTCCCGTTCAGCATTCATGACCGGACGCAGCCCCTATCGCCACGGAATCTGGAGCGCGAACGTAGGTCGTCTTGCCCGTCAAGAATACACGATACCCGAAGCTCTCAAATCCAAAGGATACGCCACCGGGCATTTTGGGAAATGGCATCTCGGTGTACCCAATCCTGAATACAGAGGAAAAGGTGGAGGAGATGGTACCGACACTCACTTCGCCCTTCCTCAATGGTTTTCCTATGACGAGCACTTCGTCACCCACCACTCCGTCCCGACCTGGGATCCCTATGGACCCAAAGCCGGTAACGCCGCCACCACCGGCAATCCCTATTTCCACAACGGGAAGCGTGTCACCGAAAATCTTCTGGGAGACGATACACGCATCATAATGGACCGAGCGATTCCCTTCATACAAAAAAATAGCGAACAGAAAACGCCCTTCCTTGCCGTAATCTGGCCACACACGCCACATGAAAAGGTAGTCGCCGGAACTGAATACCAAGCCCTCTATCCCGAGGCGGAGGGCAAAGCCAAACACTATTACGGAACCATCACTGCGTTTGACGACCAAATCGGCCGCCTCGTTGAGGAACTCGGCAAACTCGGGATCTCCCAAAACACGATCATCGCCTTC
The DNA here is from genome assembly GCF_016595505.1 of Pelagicoccus mobilis. Classification (GTDB taxonomy): domain Bacteria; phylum Verrucomicrobiota; class Verrucomicrobiia; order Opitutales; family Opitutaceae; genus Pelagicoccus; species Pelagicoccus mobilis. The sequence continues at coordinate 41,769 of NZ_JAENIL010000006.1, forward strand.
AGCTCCGACAACGGCCCCGAGCACAAAGAAGGTCCCGGAGAGACGGGAGGGCTCCGAGGCCGAAAGCGCAGTCTGTATTCAGGTGGCGGATGCGTTCCAGCCTTCATGGTTTGGCCAGGTCTCATCGAACCTGATTCGCTGATTGAAACGCCTTGCTCCAGTCTCGACTACCTCCCGACACTGGTCGATTACCTTTCGATCGAACGCCCCGACCAACGCCCACTCGACGGGGCGAGTTTGCTTCCAATCCTTAAGCAGGAAACGAGCAAACGCCCTACAGAATTCCCCTTTCTTTCCAAGGGTAAGCTCGCTTGGATTGGCAACGAGTACAAACTCATCACTCAGATGAAAGACGAAAGGGTCAACGCATCCGACGAGCTATACAACATAAGAAACGATCGTTTCGAAACCACCAATATCGCCGCTCAAAACCCGGAACTCCTCAAAAGCATCAAGCTCAACGCACGCCGTTTCATGCGATCAGCAAAATCAAGTTTTCAAGGAGGAGACTACGATGACCCGAATTACACGCCTTTAGGCAATTGGCTAGAGAGCAAAAAAAACAAAAAGAAGTAATTTAATTTCTAATACAATGAAGCATACCCCTATTTTTGCCATCCTTTTGGTCGCCTTCGCCTTCACAAGCTCCCTCTACTCGGATGACCGCCCGAACATTATCCTCCTTCTCACCGACGACCAAAACTTCCGTTCCGTCGGATATTCAGGCAATCCCCAGGTCAAAACGCCAAATATCGATCGGCTCGCAAACAAGGGAACCATCTTCGAAAGTGGATACACTACCACTTCAATTTGCATGGCCAGTCGAGCGCAGGTCATGACCGGAATGTATGAGTACAAAACAGGTTGTAACTTCAGCCATGGCCCGCTCACCCGCGACAAGTGGGAAAAATCCTATCCAGTAGTACTCAGAAAAAACGGATACTACACCGGTTTCGTCGGCAAGTTCGGATTCGCAGTGCGTGAGGAAGCAAGCAACTCGAGCTACCACGACAACGACGCCCTCCCTATTGACTCCTTCGATGAATGGTACGGCTGGCCTGCCCAAGGGAAATACGAAACTGCCGAGAACGAATTCGTAGCCCAATACGCAGAGAAGTATCCACATGTCACGCGCGCCGTTGGGGCCGTATCGCAAGACTTCATCAAGAACGCAGCAAAGAAGGATAAGCCATTTCTTCTTTCCGTCAGCTTCAAAGCGCCTCATGGGCCGATGTCGCCGGATCCCATGTTCGACGAAATCTATGCCGACACGGTCTGGGCCCAACCGGACAACTACGACAAGAACGGAGCAGCCCACATTCCCGAACAAGCCAAAAGCGGTCGCCAGTACCTGCATATAAATGACTTCGAGCCTCAAAACTACCAGAAGACAATGCGGAAGTACAATCAGCTCATCTATGGAATCGACTATGCCGTCGGTATGATCGCGGACGAGCTTGAGAGACAAGGCATCGAACGCGAAACGGTAGTTCTCTTCCTAACCGACAATGGATACAGTCTAGGAGCTCACGGCATGGGCGGAAAAGTACTGCCCTACGAAGAGCCAAGCCGCTCGCCCATGTTCATTTACGACCCCCGCCACCCTAATGCTGGACAAAGACACCGAGTTAATAGCGTGACAGGAAACATCGACATGGCACCCACCATTTTTGAACTCGCTGGACTCCCCGTCCCCTCGAACATGGATGGCAAAAGCCTACTCCCCTTGCTCGATGATCCCAATGGAAGTGTACATGATTCCATTCTCTTAATCCAAGCCTGGGGCAATGCGCCCACCCACTCACTGGCTGTAGTGACAGAAAACTACAAATATATCAACTGGCCGTTTTCAGAAGGAATGGAATCGCACGAGGAACTGTACCACTTGACTACGGATCGACTAGAAATGCGAAATCAAGCAGACAATCCCGAGTTCAAGAACGCCCTCGACCAGATGCGGAAACGCTACGATTCCTCTCTAGAAAAATGGAAAGCAGAATCAGTCGAAACCGGCAACTACCCGCTCTTCGCAAAGATCTACGACCGCTCACTTAGCTGGCAGGATAAGCTAGAAGCGATGGATGACCGGACACGAAGAATGTACGTTGATTGGCGAGCCGCTGACAAAAAGCTCTCCGCTCCCAAGAAAAAGAAGAAAAAGGGCAAAGACAAATAAACCTCTTCGCTGCTAACCTTCGGGCGGAAAAGTCAGGAAAACTTCACCTCCCCCTCTCTCAGCCCATACTCGCTTGAATCATAGCCACGAGCTTTTTCTGGTCGATCGGCTTTGAAAGATAGCCATCAAAGCCAGCGTTGCGAATGCGCCTTTTATCATCCTCTCTCGCATAGGCCGTTTGGGCGACAACATTGATTTCCGGATTCTGCTTCCGAATAATCTCCAATGCCTGAAAGCCATCCATCCCTGGCATTTTGATATCAAGCAAGACCAGACCAAACGAGTTTTCAGAACCGAGTATCTCAATTCCTTTTTCCCCACTAGACGCCCACGTAGTCCGTATGCCGATACGTTTCAGGGCTGCTTCGATATAGAGGTAGTTATTACGTTCGTCCTCTATCACGAGGATATCTGTTCCTGCGAGATCAGCCTGCCTTGAGCTAAAGATATCTACAGGCTCCGGCATGAACGTACCTACAGGTCTGTCGTATTCCAAAGGGGTCGAAAAAGAGAAAACCGACCCAACGCCGTATTCAGATTCCACTTCAAGAAAACCTCCCATCAGCTCAGCAAGTTGCTTGGAAATGGCCAGACCAAGACCTACGCCCCTACGTGCGGCGCTCTCGTCTTCCTTCAATTTGACAAACCGTTCGAAAATGATGTCGACCTCATCTGCTGGTATGCCGTGCCCACTATCCTTTACAGAAAAAACCAGCATATCTTCTTTACGACCAATCGAAAGCTCAACTTTCCCGTGATCAGTAAACTTGCAGGCATTGCTCAACAGGTTGTCGACAACCTGCTTGATGCGAGTCCTGTCTGAAACAATCGTCACATTTTCGGACTTCAATGAGTTTCGATAGTCAAAAGCAATCGATTTCGCCTCAAACTTTAGCCGATGCGTTCGATAAAGCTGATCACAGAACTCGTTTAGCGAAAAGCCACTCGAAGAGATCTTCATTTGATTCGCAGATAGGATAGAGAAATCCAAGATATCCTCTATCAGATGAAGCAATTGGAACGAGTTCTCTCCGATAACCTCGATGTATCCATCTCTTGAGGATTCATCTAGGTCCTTTTCTTGCAACAAGCTAGAAAACCCAATCACCGCGTTGAGCGGCGTTCGAATTTCATGCGAGAGGTTCGCAAGAAATTGAGATTTCAAACGGTCCGATTCCTCCGCCCTGTCTTTCGCAGTAGAGAGCTCACTCGTACGATTCTCAACGAGATCTTCCAGGTGATCTTGATATGCTTGTAGCTCCGCCGTTTTCTCTGTCACGAGCACTGAAAGCTTCTCCCGATCACGTCTCAAGCGCCGTTCACGGTAGCGGAAGACACCATAGATACAGACAAGAAGTAGTCCCACTACGAGAACATAAAACCAAACACGCATCCAAAAAGGCGGCGTAATCTCAATCCTGATACGAGCCTCCTTTTCATTCCAAACCTCATCATTATTGGAAGCTTTCACCCTGAAGATGTAAGTCCCTGGATCGAGATTAGTGTAGGTTGCATTCCTTTGGTACGCATCAGTATAGTTCCAGACATCATCGAACCCCTCCAACATATAGGCATACTTGTTCTGAAACGGGTACGTCATTGAGATTCCAGTGAAACCGAAACTTAGAAAGTTTTGTTCCCAATCCAAATTCAATTGGTCCAAAGCCTGCGGATGCTTGGAAATGAGCCGATTTTCCCCTACATGCCTCAACTCCTGACCGGAAAGAGAAATTCGATCAATTCGAACATTCGGTAGCACAGGATTGGGAACAAGGTCTTTCGGGTCAAAGGCGCTCAATCCATTCGTCCCGCCGAAATAGAGCGTGCCATCCCGGGCCTTACAAGAGGCATCAATAAAGTACTGGTTACCTTGCAAGCCATCCTTCTCATAGTAAGTGAACGAAATTCCGCTGCCGAGCATGATACGGCATAATCCCTCTTCCGTCCCAACCCATAATTCGTCGTCGTCGGTAACCTGGATCGATCGCACAAGGTTATCAGGGAGACCTGCTTCTGTCTTATATTCCTTCAAAAGCTCTCCGTCCTCATTATACTTCCCTACCCCGTGAAAGAAGGACCCGACGAAATAGCCTTTCGAATTCGGGTCTTGCACGACCGTACTTGGTCGCTCCAGCTCAATGAACAATTCAAAATCCTCTATTTCCTCATTGTACTTATACAACCCATACAGCCCTGTCATAAAGATCTCTCCTGACAGTTCATAGACAATGGGAGAATGCGGAAGCTGTTGTTTCCTCGGTTCAGAGAAAGATCGAACCTGATCCAAATTCCGATCAACGAGATAGACATGGTTCGATGTAGCCGCTATCCAAATACGGTCCTTTTCATCGATTTCCATATCCCAGATCGTGGTATTCTGAAACCTTGAGAGTTTCTCAGTTTGCGCAGTATCCACAAGAAACTCTCCCTCTTCCTCGATCAGGGCACAAATCCCCTTATCCCAAGTAGCTACCCAGATGCTTCCGTCGGTTTTCTGGTCGATCTTCCGAATCGTTTTGGTCGGTAAGTAATTCCGATCCTCCGGATCGACCTTTATATTCTGGAAAGTGTCTTTCCGAGGGTCATAGACACTAACTCCGCCGCCGTCAGTGCCTATAAATATTCGGCCAGACAGACCTTCGTACACGCATCCAACGACGTTGTCCGCCAGGGAGTTCATAGGGAGATAGGGATCACTGCGATACGTCCGAAAACGCGACATCTTCGGGTTGAAGAAGTCTACTCCGCTTCGCGAGGTTCCCAGCCAGAGAATTCCTTCTTCATCGGCGTAGAGTGAAAGCACTCCGTCGGAAGAGAGTCCTCTCCCTGTTTTCAAAGCCTTCGACTGGTAACTAAAGCGACGAGTCTCAAGATCCATGAGGTTTAGTCCCCCTTGATCGACGGCAACCATCAGAGTCCCCCTAGGGTACTCGAGAAGATCCGCAATATTGGTACCATTCGGTCCCGTTCCATCCTGCGCTGTAGGGAAAGACCGGACACTCAACGAATCAGGGAAGAACTCATAAAGACCATACCTTTGACTAGCGATCCACAAGGTCCCAAAACTGTCTTTAAAGAAGATTTTTTCCGAACTCGTCTGATGATCGAAAAGAGGCGTCTTCTTTACCGAGTCAGTCCTCAGATCTACCTCCCAAATGTCATTCTGACTCGTCAACAACCAAAGCCGGGAAGTGTCACGATATTGGAAATCTGTAAAAAAAACGGATTCGTTTTCATTAACTTCGGGAGAGATAGATCGGAACGTATCAGTGTTAGAATCATAATAGCTCAACTGACGATGGGTCAGGACCAAGAGACCTTCCGATTTATTTTCGGAAATCCTTACTATGAACTCACCACTCGTTGAGCTTCCTTCTTTTGAGCCTACGTAGTAATGCTCAAACGAGTCGGTCTCTTCGTCGTAACGGTTCACCCCCCTGCGGGTTCCTATCCAAATATTGCCTTCGAGGTCCCGATGAATCTCTGTCACGAAATTGTCCGACAGCGAACCGGGATTCTCCTCTTCGTTCTGATATTGCTTGATCGCGTATCCATCAAATTTCATCGCACCGCCACCTCGCGTCGCAATCCAGAGATTTCCATCACGATCTCGATGCATGTCGCGAATCAACGCGATCCCGATATCGGTTTCGAGATGATTGAAGGTCAACTGAGCCATGAGCGAACTTCCCCAAAAGGAAAGCAGCACTACAATGAGGACTCTGGGATACTTGATCATTAAGCTCACAAATCGCCCACAACTTTAACCGAGCTACTAACTCGGTCAAACCCCAGGTAAAAATAGACCTCTAACGGGCCACCAGGCAGCCTAATGCAAGATCCAATATGTTAAGCGTTAAATGGATACATATCCGATCAGCTCTTCTCCTCAGCACAAAGCTTGAAACAAGTTAGCGCCCAAGCAGGCGCTAAACACACTCGAACGCACGTACCTCAAAAAAAGCCACTAAACATCAGATTTCCTGAAACACACCCAACCTTGAGGACAAAGCACCTACAAATACCCCGCTTCGACCAGACAAGCAACTAGCCCCCAATTCCCCGTCCCGTCGGACTCGCTTGGACTCCTGCTAACCGGTCAAAGCTGAACGACTACAACCCAGGTCAAAAAATACCGACTATGTACATTCATCGACGAATCGACCGAAAGGCATCTCATCTGCTTTGCGCTTTCCTCTCGGCCTCACCCTTTGCGCTTGCCCAAGCGCAAAGCGACGAGGAAGACGAAATTTTCGAGCTCTCTCCGTTTACGGTAGATGGCTCCGAAGACCAAGGATACTACTCCTCTAGTTCACTCGCAGGAGGACGCTTATCCCAAGAACTCAAGAACACAGGCTCCTCTGTTGAAGCAGTTACCCAAGAGTTCATGGACGACTTGGGAATCACTGACATCGAGGAACTTCTCCAATACACGACCAACACCGAAGTGGGTGGTATTCTGGGAAATTTCACAGGTGCCGAGTCAGATATCGAAGGCGGTTTCAACACCGACTCCGCTCGTAGGAACCCTGACGCTACCAGCCGTATTCGCGGTATCGGATCTGCAGATCGTACTCGGGATTACTTCAAGACAGATATTCCCTTCGATTCCTATATCACGGGTCGTATCGATATTAATCGTGGATCGAACTCCTTCCTCTTTGGCCTAGGATCGCCAGCCGGTCTTGTAAATAGCACTACAAAACGTGCGACCTTCAACAACGACAACGAAGTCAAGTTCCGCATAGGTTCGGGTGGCGAAAATCCTTCGTGGCGCGCCAGCGTAAACTTCAACCGAGTCGTCCTTGAAAACAAGCTCGCAGTCCGCGTGGCCAGCCTTGTCAACCGTACCGAATACCGTCAACGCCCAACCTTCAAGGACGATGATCGTTTATTTGCGGCCATAACGTACCAACCTTTTGGAGACAGCAAAACGGTTCTGAGAGCAAACTTCGAAACAGGTGAAATAATAGGCAACGCCCCTGACACCGTCCTACCGCAGCACTCGCTCGACACTTTCCTTAACAACCGCCTCTCCATGAATGTTCTCGAAAACATGCAGGAGTACGGCAACGAGAAAGGAGTGCTCGCAGGTTCCGATCAGATAGGCATGACCGGCACGGCCAATGGCTACGCCTTTGTCTACGACGGCGTCAACGGCAACATGCCGAGCTTCGCCTATCAGCCAAACATCGTTAAGAGCTATTACCTTCGGGCAAAAAAGAAAAAGAACGGGCAGATCAAAACACCCGGAGATCCATTCTGGGATCCCGATGGCACCACCAACGGCGCGCCCGTTATGCTCACCTATCAAAACGCCCGGCTTGGTCGCAAAGGCTGGAGGAATCAAGGTTTCACAAATCTGGATACATTCGACTTTAGCAAATACCTCCTAGGCGGCGAAGGTGACTTCTACACCCGGGACTTCGATGCCTACAATTTCGCCTTCGAAAAACTGCTCTGGGATGGGAGAGCCGGTTTCGAACTCGCTTACGACAAGCAGACAATGGACAAGGACAATATCGCTGGTATGAATGAAAACAGCGGTCTCGTCACCATCGACATCAATGAGACCCTCAACATTCCCTACCTGGATTCAAATGGTGAATACATACTTAACGACGACGGGAACCCACAATTGACTCCTAACCCAAATTTCGGGCGTCCAATGTTCGTCTCTAAGGGCGAGACAGGTCGCAAGCCGGAACACAACGAGAAGGATACCATCCGTCTCACCAGTTTCGTAAAGATCGACCTGGAACAGAACGACAACTGGACCAAATGGCTCGGAAATCACACGGTCAGTTTCCTCGTCGACGACTATCAGGAAGAAGCCAGCAAGTTTTTGCTCAGCCGAAACAGTTTCGGCGAAGGTTTCGATCCCGGACTTCACCTTGGAGCCCCAACGCTTGGATCGAACAAGCGTATGTTGCCTAGCATCATCTACCTCGGCGATCCAATCCCTGCCGCAGCTTGGGATACGAACTCAGACTTCTCGATCGGAGACTTCGAGTTTCAACAAGCAAACGCCCTGATAAACCTTCCCGACGGATTCTCCATGCCAATCAACTACTGGAACGTTGGAGCAAAAACGAAGGCCGAAGGCGACGAATCGTGGCAGGAAGCGACACTCGTTTCAAAATACATCTCCGGCTCTCCGCGAGGCGGCTCACTCGTACGACGCACCGAAGCACGCTCATACGCACTAAACAGTCAGTCTTTCTTTTTCGACAAACATCTCGTTCTTAACCTCGGTTATCGTGAAGACTACATCGACAATTGGCTGAACACATCACCACCAAAGTCTGGGCCTGACGAACTGCCGGATGTATCACCAGAAGCATTCATTCCTGAAAACGGCATGTTCACTGAAATCGAGAAGAGCCCTTCAAATGACGGAGTATTTGGCGGCGGAGTCGTCCTACACCTTCCTAGCAGGTTCAACCCGTTCGGTGAAAACTCTGACGTAAGTTTCCACTACAACCAGTCGGATAATTTCGTTCCAGACACCAGCCGCTCCGACCAATACGGCACGTCCATTGCACCCCCCGAAGGGTACAGCAAAGACTACGGCGTAAGGCTCTCCCTCTTCGATCGTAAACTCAATGCCCGTTTTAACTGGTACGAGTCCGCTATGATTGGCGAAACGAGCAGTTTGAACGCACTGTTCAATCAGAACATCACCAACATGTTCAAGGTGTATTCAGAGGCGAATGAGCAGCTTTTCTTCCTCGACGCGGATTCGGATGGAGCGATCGACCAGACAATACTCGACGAGATCGAACTCGGCGAAGACGAAACAATTGAACAAGCGATCGAGCGCTTGTATCCAAATTTCGCTGCCGCTGGAGACGCCCGAGATGACATGTACGACCTACTGCAAACAGGGTACTGGCAAGCGAAAGAGGAAGCCGGTCGTTTGACCGTCAATCCTGATGGTTCCGTCAGCAATCTTTGGCTACAAGGGATCACCGATACACAAGATATCCGAGCAAAGGGCTTTGAAGCGAAGATCACCTACAACCCCACCAAAAACTGGCGCATGATCTTCAGCGCCGCGAGACAAGAGACTCGCCTCGACAACATTGCGCCAAACCTAACCGCCATGCTAGAAGAAGAATGGTTACCGTTTCTCGAGGACCACGGCTCTCTCAGCCTAGTCGGCCCAGCAGGACCTACTCCTGTTCCTTCAGAAGGCCAAACAGTTTCCGGCAACTCAATAGAAGGCAGAGTCACCAACCGTCTGGTGGATTACTACGCGACGAAGGGACAAGAAGGGCTACCCCGCAACGAAGTCAGAGAATGGCGTTTCAACTTCGTCACCAACTATAGCTTCACCGATGGTAAGCTAAAAGGATTCTCCATCGGGGCCGCGACACGCTGGCAAGACGAAGCGGCCTTGGGGTATCCCTTGATCGAAACGCCAGTCGACACGGGAGAGGGCCTCACACCAGCGGTCTTGCTTGATATCGACAACCCCTACTACAGCGATGCGATCTTCTCGCTCGATGCTCATATGGGTTACAAGCGCAAGCTCTTCAACGATAAGGTTAATTGGAGCATGACCCTTAACTTCAAGAACTTGACAAATCTTGATAGCGACGAAGTAACCACAGTTAGCGTACAGCCAGACGGCTCCGCAGCACGTGTTCGCTTCGATCCACCGTTCCAGGTATTCCTCTCCAATTCTTTCAAGTTCTAGAAAATTGAGACCTAGAACTAAGTTGTAGCAAAAAGGCAACAAGGGCAGCGGGGAACCGCTGCCCTTTAACGTATCCAAAATCTCATTGGCTCAAAAAAGCAAAAGGCCTATGAACACCACAATCAGGCACAACGTCTGTTTGAAACCAGCACCAAAGATATGAAACTCCCCACCACTCATTTTCCGATCTTGGTATCTACATTACTAGTCTCACTTTTTGCGAACCTAGCGTTGAGCGAAGCAAAGGACCACAAAAGCCTGAAAGTCGTTAATTGGAATGTCCAATATGGCTTCAACCACAGAGAATCGATCGAGCAAGGGGCACATTGGCTGACAACTCAAGAACCTGACATCGTTGGCCTTCAGGAACTCAACGGACTCACTTCAGAATCATTACGAAGCATATCCAAGAAATGGGGTCACAACTACTCAGCGATTCTAAAGCAAAAGGGATTCCCTGTCGGACTCACCTCAAAAAAGCCTATCGAAGTGATCGAGCGACGGGTCGAAGGATTTCACCATGGCTACTTGCATTGCAAATCAAACGGTATCCACTTCTTCGTCGTACACTTCTGGCCGCATAAAGATCACGAAGCAGACATCATCCTAAAAAAAGCTCGTTCCCTCCTAAACCAAGGAGAAAGCGTAGTCGTGATGGGTGATTTCAATACGAACTCGGAGAAAGATGCAGAATACCTTGCAGGAAGGGATAGCGTCGAACCCATATATGAAGTGGTCAAGGCCTTCGAATCCAAAGGCTTTGTCGATCTTGTCCATAAACATGACAAACATGCAAAGTACTCCCACCCTTCGCCCAAAATCATGCCCCGGTGGGCAAAAACGATGTCCGAGGTCGAATCCAAACGACAACGAATCGACTTTGTTTTCGCCGACAACTCCCTAGCCAATTTCTCGAGATCAGGAACAATCCTGACCTCAGATGAACTAGGCGAAATATCTGATCACTACCCAATTGTCGTCGAACTCACCGCACCTCTCGATTAAAGGTTCATCACCAATTTCAGTGGATTTCTGATTTAGGCGAACTGTTGGTGTTTCCGCTGCTTAGCGGTTGCCGCCTAAAGCCCGGACTCCAACGGTTGGGCTCTCTTCCACCGCGTTTGCCGATGAACCCAGAAAAGCCTGCCTAGTTCTCCATACCAGATGCATTTCGTGTACGATACTCTGAAGGCGAACATCCAAAGTGCCCTTTAAAGAGTTTCCCAAAGTATCTCGTTTCCGAATACCCTACTTCATTCACAATTTCGATCACGCTCAAATCTGTATCCAGTAAAAGCTGACCTGCTCGCTTCATCTTGTAGTTTTTGATAAATTCCTGCGGCGTCATGTTCGCAACTGCCTTGAGCTTTCGGTAGAAAGAACTCCGGCTCAGCTCCAATCGCTCGGCGAGCTCGTCGACACCAAATGTTGAATTTGTTAGATTCTCATCCAAATAATCCACCACCGATTTCAAAAAACTCTCCTCCTTGTTCTCAGGCTCCGGAAGGTTAGGTTGCATCAAAAACTCATGCTTCAAACGGCTTTGCAGCCTGCTTCTCGATTCAAGCAGGTTCCGAATCCTCAACTGGAGTTTCAACATAGAAACCGGTTTAGGCAAATACTCCTCCGCCCCTGATTCCAAGCCCAGCTCCTCGAACTCGCTCGAAGAACGTGCTGTCAACATAATGACAGGAATGTGATTTGTATCACGACGGGACTTCAGTTCGCGGCACAACTCAATCCCATCCATCTTCGGCATCATAACATCGGTTATGATCAGGTCGGGGATCTGCTCGCCCGCCTTTCTTAGGCCTTCCTCGCCATCACGCGCCAAGAGCACATCGAACTCCTGCGACAAATCCTCCGCAAGGTATCGCCTCAAATCATCACTATCCTCGACTAGCAGGATACTAAGCTCCTTCCCTTTGAGAAGGTCAGACTCTGAATGTGGCTCTCCTCCTGGCAGCTCCCTATCCTCTCTTACTTCTCCAACGGGAATCGATACTTTGAACTCCGTCCCACCGTATTCATCGTTATTGGACAGTATCGGGCTGCTGACAGAGATCTCACCTTCAGCCAAGCCCACGAGTTGCTTCACAAGGCTCAATCCGAGTCCCGTACCCGTCGCTTCACGAGCTGCCTTCGAGTTTCCACGGTAAAATGGCTCGAAGATATATTTCTGGCGTTCTTTAGATATCCCTCGACCACTATCTTCAACCCGAAGAACCGCATTGTTGGAACGATCCCACCTCTCAATTTCGAGCGTCATGCGAATACCGCCTCCCTTAGGAGTGTACTTAATCGCGTTTGAAAGGAGATTCCCCAATATTTTCTGCAACTTATCCGAATCAAATTCGCAAACCAATCGGGACTCGTGGCAACGAAACTCCAAGAGCTGACTCTTCATCTCCGCTAACGGCTTGAAACTGTTCACAAGTTCACGCATCTCCGCAACCAGATCCCCTGATACCTTCCTCCACTGCGCCCGTCCCTCTTCGATACGCCTAAAGTCCAGAAGTTCGTCAACCAGCTGATGCAAGCGACGAGCGCTCTTGAGGGCCATATTGACATCCTTATCTCCCTCTTCACCCACATCCTTTCTAAGTCGAGTGAACTTTTCGAGGGGCGTTAAGATCAAGGCCAAAGGCGTCCGCAACTCGTGGGAAATGTTAGTGAAGAAATGGATACGCTGCTCATCGTACTCGATCAGATGCAAATAACGCTGACGAAATATCGCAAAAACCAAGCCAGCTATCGTACAAATCACGACCGTATTCAACGCAAAGAACCATCCGGTTTTCCAAAACGGTGGCGGGATAGTAAAGCGATAGGTTGCCGGACTCGGATCGACGTTGAAGTCCAAATCCCGAGCCCGAACCTCGAGCATGTGTTCACCATCGTCAAGCTGCTGAAATATCCGGCTACGCTCTTGAGAATACTCCGACCACTCTCCTCCATCCAAACGATAGGAAAAATATAGCCGGGAAGATTGGGTTCCCCCTCCCGATTCAGTTCCGTGTAGTTTCACATACAAACTGCGGTCACGCGTATTCGGTTCATGGATCACCGACAGTTGCGTATCAGGAGCGATCCGCTCAGGCAGATAACGTGTCGTCCTAAAGAGCCCACCTTCTCCTTGTCGGTAAGCGTTCTCTAACGTACCTCGCATCAACCAAAACTCGTTGTGCTCATTGATCCAAAGAGCCCCCTGCTTCCCATTCACAAGACTCGCTCCCAATCGACTCTTAAAGCTGGAGCTCGCGTATTCCTTCAATACCGGGAACCAACGATCTCCATCAAACCGAGCTACACCTTCACTCGTCACCGCAAATATCGAGTCGTCCTCCAAGATCTTAATATCGCTAACCAAGAGGCTCGGTAGGCCATCCTCCAATCCGAACCGACTCCACGCGCCATCAAACGTACGTCGATAGACCCCCTGTCCCCAATTGGCAAGCCATGCCGCATCCGAACTATCGACCGCAAGGTCCTCAATCTCGAACCCGCCAATCCCATCATCATAAGCAACCGCGTATTCGATTCCATCACGCAGTTCCGTCATCCTGAAGGTACGAGCCAAATACATAGAGCCGTCTGACTTTAGCCCTGCATTTCGAACCACGAAGCTCACTTCACTCGAAGGCTTTAAAGAGTCTTCAATCAAGTCACCGTTCTTGCTCAACAGGGCCAGTCCGGCTGTTCCTCGGTACAACCAGTCCTGATAGTTCATCCTCAAGACAACGATCCTTCCATCCTCTAGCTCGAGCAGAGATTCATGCCGCAAAGCGTCCCCAAACTGTGGATACTCTACTCGCCTCCACCCAGTCGCATCAAACACCGAAACAGCCGCCACACCTTCATGCGCTCCCGCCACCCAAATCTTTCCGTCGCGGGCACACTTTATGACGTAAGGCGTGTCGATTACTCCATCGTCCACATCAAAGATCCACCACACTCCCCCCTCTCGTTTTCGGTGTCGGATGACACTCCCTTCTTCGTCAAGAAACCATTGATCCCCTACCTCCGTTTCACACTGAAAGAGCAAATCGTTTAAAGTGCTCCACCGCTTTTGCTGATAGTCTATGCGAGAGAGACTGATTCCATTCTGCAACAGCCAAAGATAGCCATCATGAGCTTCCAGTAGGCTTGAACGCAATTGTCTGCGAGAAAGGCGTTCCGTCAGCTGCCACTCGCCATCCATTAATCCGTGAAGATATCCATTCGCGCACACCCACAGCATTCCATCCCGGGTTTTAGCAAGCATCTGAACCATATTGTATCCACCAAACACGTCGAAATCTACGCTCTCCCACTCGCCACTACTATAGTCATAGAATTGCGTGAGATCATTGATCGCCGTATTAGCAACCCAGATACGCCCATCGCGAGTCTGGAGCATCGAATAGCGTGGAGTCCTTTCTTTCGAGTACGCTGGTCGCATGACCTCCCACTCGTCAGACGGGGCAAGCAAGCCATCACGTACCGGACAGCGATATACCCGCCCGCCATTCATTTCCACAGTCCAAACATTCCCCATGTGATCCAAACACAAGGTAGACAATGCAGAACCCTCTTCCGGCAATGGCCGAAAGAAACTTTGGCCATCTTTTAGATGAAGTACACCCTCCGCGGTTGAGACCCAAACAGCCCCCTCATCTCCCTTGGCATGGACGTTCATTACTTCCGAGTTAACAAGCCCTTGGTAAACTTCTAACCACCTCTCCCCATCAAACCAATACACCGCCCTTCGATGGATCGAATAGGCATGATTTTCATCGATAGCTACGATCGAAATTACGATCGCGGAGTCTCCAGCTGTACCCGGAATAGACATCTTCTCGAGGCGTGTCCCGTCATAGCGAGCCACTCCATCTCTCAAGCCAATCCACAGCGTGCCGTCCGCTGCGATATCTAAACACTGCATCTGAGCCCCATCAGCGCCCTCGATTGATTCCCAAGCCCACGATTCGCTCACCGGATTCGCGAAACTAGGCTCATAATAATCGACCGCACTTACACGTGGCCCCCAGCAAAGCCACGAAAACAATACCAAGTAGAAGCAAAGTCGCGGCGGAACAATGCTCCACCTCTTTTCTATTCGTATACAATCACGCACGCAGCATCACTAAAGCCAATCCATCACCAAACAGCAACCCGCATTAGCATTGAAATCGACGCCTTAATGCAACTAGACATTTACCGCTAAGGCTTCCCCTTCTCGCGACAGAGTCTCCAATTCGTCGATACCATCGACGCAGCTATCAACCATCGTTATGAAGGGATGCTGCGGCAGTCCACACTCACGCTGATTGATTCCCGCAACGACCGCCTTGACTGCATAAACACCCGCAAGATCGTGGCGATGGTTCAATCCGAGATCGACAGAATCGGAAGCCTCAGACGAATCCATTGAAACAAAGATACTGTCCCCTAGGATTTCTGAAGGCATCGCCTCGTACCTGGCAAAAGCCTCGCAACCGCCAACGACTACCTCAGGTGCGTAAGCGCTCATCCAACTCTTCAGGTCCTCCTCCCGGTCCGAACTTGCAGGAAGAAAAGGTACAAGCTCGACAGCAGGAGAGCCTCGAAGCACCAAGTCCAAAGCATGCATCAACCGACGATTGGAAGCGGAGTCAGCCTCCCCTCCTAAGCAAACGCCAATCCTTCGATACCCCTTCGCTAACAGTCCCTCAACGAGTTCATCCAACATCTTGAGGTAGTCTGGACAAACGCGATTCACTTCGAGCTCGCGCAAATCGTAGCCCAAGGCAACCGCTGACAAATCAGCGTAATCAAGAGCGAAAATCGTTTCGTCATCACCAGAAGGCGGCATAAGGACCACTCCCCTGATTCCTCGGGCCAGCAAAATTTGCTTAAGACGAGAGGCCGAAAACGCGTCCTTTGCCAAGTAGATCGGGTCCACTACATAACCTGACCGCTTCGCTTCCTCCTTTATGCTTTGAAACAAGGCTCGAACGCTTCCCGATTGCTGATCCGGATAGGGAGAAATCGAAGCCGGAAACAACACTCCCAAATTCGCACCATTCCCTTCCTGTCCAGTTCTCTTTCGCAAGTGAGCCATTAGCTCAGCCAAACGACCGTCCCGCACGTAGCCCATCTCACCGGCGATGCGGAGAATTTTCTCCTTCAAAGGCTTCGAGATCCGCTCGCTATTTCTCAATGCAAGGGAAACAGCGGCAATCGACACATCCGCTTTTCGGGCTACATCTCGTTGGGTCACACGGGCATTCGGGGTAGTTTTTTCCATGGGAATATGGGTCGGGCAAGTTCGGGTATCTGACGCTGCTCAATTTACCAAATCTTGCCCCGCAAATGGGCGGTAGGATCTGGTCAGACAGTGTGTCCAAATGTTGCACAGATGGGAAAACGCCTGAAAAACAACGATTTCGCACCGCAAACTCCGCTCAGAGCGGTTAACCCTTTAGCAAGCTCTACCTTGCTCAAATCTCACGAGGAAAGAAGCATGGGAACACTGAAAACTCTCTATCATGTGCTCTCATCAGGCCAAACTGCCCATTCTCATCATCACCCTATTCGGATGTTTCCTATCCAGCTATGCCAAGAACCTGGAGGACACTGAAAAGCCGAATATCATCTTCATAATCTCGGACGACGCAGGATACGCGGATTTCGGCTTCCACGGTGCGGATAAAATCAACACTCCCAACTTAGATCGAATCGCCCAGCAAGGCGCCGTCTTCGAAAACGCCTATGTCAGCGCTTCCGTGTGCTGTCCGTCGCGCATGGGGCTCATGACCGGACGCTACCAGCAGCGCTTTGGGGCAGAGTGCAACGTCCCCACCGTCCCCACTCCCGGCTTCGGCAAGGAACACCTCGGCCTCGACATCGAGGAAAAGACCATAGGCGACCAAATGCAAAACGCCGGCTACCGCACCATGATGATCGGCAAGTGGCACCTCGGACACCAAGCCCACCACCACCCCCTCAAGCGCGGATTTGACGAATTCTACGGATTCCTCGGCGGCTCACGCAGCTTCTGGAGCCTCGACAAAACGAACGTCGAAACCGCGATGCGCCGAAATCACGAGCAACTCGACGAGGCAAGCGAAGTCACCTACCTCACCGACGATCTCACCGACGCCGCCATCGACTTCATCGAACGAAACCATAAGCAGCCCTTCTTCATATACCTTTCCTACAATGCCGTGCACACTCCCATGCACGCCAAAGTGGAAGACATCGAGCAGCAGGCCCAGTTCGATCAAAAGGACCGCCGCATTTACGCAGCCATGACGAAGTCGATGGATGACAACATCGGCCGTCTCGACCAATTCCTCGCAAAAAACGGACTCACTCAAAATACCCTGGTCGTTTTCACCAACGACAACGGCGGAGCCACAAGCAACGCTTCCGAAAACAATCCGCTACGTGGATACAAAGGCAGCTACTGGGAAGGCGGCATTCGAGTCCCATTTGTCATGCGTTGGCCCGGGAAAATTCCACCGCAAACCCGCTACTCCCATTCCGTCAGCACTTTGGACCTGCTTCCCACCGCTCTAGGAGCCGCACAGGCACCCGCGATTGGTAAACCTCTCGACGGAGTTGATCTAATCCCACACGTAAATGGAGAAAAGTCCGACCCTCCCCACCACTATCTTTATTGGCGTCTCTGGCGTACCGCGGCCATTCGCAACGGTCACTGGAAACTCATCCGCTTGATGGACGATCCGTTAACACAGGACCGACGCCTTCTGGCACCGCCCATTCTCATCGACTTAGACAAGGATCCCAGCGAAACAACCAACCTCGCCGAACAGTATCCAGAAATCGTCGCCCACTTAAGCCGTAAACTCGAGGCCTGGGAGAGCGGTCTCTCCGCCCCACGCTGGTACGACGGAAAAGACTGGCCCAAGTGGGCCCGCGTACAGCTCGAAAACCACCGTATGGGCTCCGTCCATTACGAGTAAGGCAACGAAGTCTGAAAAGTAGCGGCCATCGTCCCCGATGGCCACAAAAGCACTCGAGCTTCATGCCCATCGAGCACGACCAAGCGGAGCGACACAACGAAGAGTTAACAAGCGCTAGCGCGTAATACTAATTCGGATACTTTTCTACGGAGGGCAATGCTCCGTCATTGCCGCAACAGTGTCCCGATCGTCCAGTGCACCAGGAGCATATGTTCGAATAACTCCGGCCCCTCCGCGGAAAGGCACACGCCTCAACCGACATATCAATCATCATAAGTGCCCACGATGATCAAACGCCCCATCGCAGCAGTCCTAAGCGCCTCCTAGACACGCCAACAAAGCGAAGTCCAACAACCGCTGCTCATCTTCTACGGACGCCTCGCCCAAGCACCTACTCAAAGAAGTTCGTCCCCAAGTGCAGCGGGAAGCTCAGCTGTAGGGCTGCCGCTTGCGACACGCCGCGTCGGTATTAATCTTATCTCCTACAGCGCGGCATGGCGACTAGCTCCAGCCCCAAACAGCGAAAAGACACAAACACCTTTTCCCGCGAAGTGGCGATGAACCCAACAAAAAGCCCGGCGAGACCTCACTCGCCGGGCTCCAATCAGACAGATTGATTATACTATACCCACTTACCTAAAAGGTAAAACTCGCTTCCGCTGTCACCTGACGCGGCGTCGGGCGGTAGTAGTGTAGCGGAATTTCTTCACCGAGGTGGTTCACATTGTAACGGGCACGACTGTAGTCCGTATCATCGAAGACATTACGCACTACGAGCTGAAGACGCATCTGCGTACCGTCCTTGATGAAATCAACCTTGCGCTGGTAACTTAGCGTCAAGTCATTGCTCGTAATCGCATCAGTCTTAAGAACCGTATCGCGATCGATAACCATCGCCCCAGTTCCCAGCTCCTCGTTCGTGATCTCGAAGCGACGCAACCAGCCTGCTTCCGCTCCACTTTGCCAACGGAATCCTGCACCCACTCCGAAGCCCTTCAAAAAGCCTTCCCTGAAGTCGTACTTAGCGAACACATTGAACTTGTGGTGACGCTGGCCGAACTTTTGCTGACGATTCTCAATCTGCGTGTCGATCCATTCGTCCACTCCGATATCAAGCACATTGTCGATCGACAAACGATAGATACCATCTTCGCCGAGAACAATCTGGTCTTCGTTCTCAGCCCAATTACCACTCAAGGAATTCCATTCAGCAAGAGGAATTTGCCCCATCAACTCGGCTGGAACAAAACCATGCACCCACTCACGAAAACGCTGATTGTATTCACGATAAGGAGCAAAGGCGTCAAAAGTGGTGCGCGTTCCATAAGAGTACCCTAAACGTAGCTTCAAGTTCGTCGTTGGATTGGCAGTAAGTCCAACTTCATACCCTTCCGCTTCATAGTCCTCAGTACGTGCTGTGAAGTTCAGCATCGAAATGGTGCTACGATCGAAAAGAGGGTCGATCGTCTCGATCTCTTCACCAGTCTCGAAATTGACAAGATCGATTCCAGCAGGATTGCCTAAGGTATTAAGGATAGAGTTCAAATTTCCGGCGTAGTTGCTTTGCCAGAACAAGCGTCCAGTCCCCTGCGTCTTGAAGTAGTTAGCAGTCAAGTACACCTTGTTCTCGAACAAGTTCATCTTGACGCCAAAGTCCTCGCTCGACCCCGTACCCGCTTCAGGAGCGCCAAAATTGAAGCCCGTATTTGCGGTAACATCTAGGGGTTCGTCGAGATTAGGAGCCTGCCAGCCGGCCTGAGACAACCCGCCGTTACTGGAACGATTGTAAGTCAAAGAAAGCCAGTCGTTCACGTGATAAACCGCTCCAAAAGTGTGAGTAGAGGAATCTGCTTCACGTGCCCAGGGATCCGACCAATCCAGCACCTTGAAGTTGGTGACAGGATCACGAGTGAAATCACGGGTCGCGATCACCTCCTCATCATCCTTACGATATCCGTATGTTGTGACGAGCTTCCGATTGAAGAAGAAGTTCTGCATCGCGAACAAGGTCGAATCGATTGCGACCGTATTTGGATTCATGATACGTGGAGCCCAACCGATATCAAAGCTTTCTCCGGTGGCTGGGTCCGTTACCGAAGATGGCACATCACGCCAATCTGGCACATGCACCTCCGCAGGGTTGCTCAGGTCATCGAAGTAGTGGCGGGTCCACAGGCGATAACGGCCCGCTTCCGGAGTCGCCCCACCCGCGAGAACAACTTGATCAGAAATCGTCTTCTGCGCAAAACGGTCCGCCGTGCTCCACATAGCCGCGAAACGGTGCTGTCCGAAACGTTCCGTATCCAACTCGTAAGACGAAGTAATACGAAACGACTCGTTATCGTTCACTCTCAGTTCACGTTGCCATTGGTCTTCGTAATAGAAGCGACCCGCATTCGGGTTCTCCAGAATAGTACCCTTAGTGAAAATTTCAGCATTCGGGTCACCTTCGAGCAATGGACCGCCACCCGTGTTGTGAGAAAGCCAATCATGACTACGCTCGTTATACGCGAGCTCGACGAAAAAGTCATCATTGAACCTGTGCTCTAAGAAGAAACTGAGCGACTCGTAGTCGAGTTCACGGAATGCGCCTGGACCGTTGATCGATATCGAAGGATCAGCTTGCGATTCATCCAACATGTAAGCGCCGCCGATTGGACGCGTTGTCCATGAGCTGACATTATCATAGAAGGTACTGTCGCCATCCACGAAAGTGTAGCGATTAGTATTCAGATTATTAGGATTTCGGAAATTGACCGTACGGTCATGGGTTGAGTCATCCGACCTATAATCAACCGCAGGATCGTTCCAAGCCGCATTACGCTTGCCATTGTCCACCTGGTAACGCCCAGCGCCATTAACAGGCTTCATCACGTCAGCAACTCCCAGAGTCGGACGCCCTGCGATATCCCAGTAATAACCACTGGAACGAGGAGCGAAGCTGCGTCCGGTCAGGTCATTCATCTCGCCCAACTCGAAGTCACTTCGCAGCTTCGTGTTCTTGCTCACGTTATAAGTGAGGGCCGCTTGAAGCCCCTTTTTGTCATGGCTACGGAACTGCTGCCAGTGATCCTGATCTTGCGTCATCAAATTGAAACGCACCGCAAGTTTTTCATCCACCAGAACCTTGTTTAGGTCTAACTGAGCGCGCTTAAGATTCCAGCTACCAACCTTGAATCTAATATTCGTACGATCGCGATTCACGTTCGCCTGCTTGCTTGTTGTGTTCGCAACACCACCAGCCGAACCGAGACCGAACAGAATCGAGTTAGGTCCACGAGACTGCTCTAGGCGCTCGACACTATACAGGTCTTGCGGCAGATTCCATTCAAAGAAATCGCGAGCGCGAGTCTGTGGCAAACCGCGTATCCGAAACTTAGTACGCACTTGCGACTGCTGCTTGTAATCTTGCGAGAATCCCGAAGTGTCGTCGCCCAACTCTTCCTGAGCATTCACCGCGTAGAGCATGGCGTCATCCAACGTATCCGCCCCGATGTCCTCCAGGAACTCCTTGGTAAAGGTCTCCATTGGAGAGGCCAAATCCTTGAGCTCAGAGTTCAGACGAGTACCGGCTAACGTGTTCTGCGCCGCGTAACCAACGTCCTTAGAGCCATCCACTGTAAAGGGGCTCAGCTCGAATATCTCATCCTCAGCTGAGTCCGCCTGAGCGAAGGCAAGAGCTGGGGCAAAAGTGAGCGGAAGCCCGGCTAGACAAAACCTCATTAGGGCCTGTCTAGAAATTGATCGAAATCGATTCATAGTTCTATGGGTAGTTTTGTTTGTAGGGTCTAAATTTTCGAGCCGCCGGGGACGGTAGACAAACCACCTCCCAAGATGACAGCACGAGTAGCGACCTTAACTATCCCCGATTCGAACTCCTATAACCAGCTCCTGAAATTTAAGCGTTAACACAGGGAACAAGGTAAGCGACTTGAACAAAAACCGAGTCTCAATTGCGTTTCGAAGAACAAATAAAGGGCTGTGTCCAAGCTTTCCGCACAATAGCCCCCTCCGAGGTACGGTGCACATTTTCCTCATCGCTAATCACGACCGCTCGAACATAGAGCTCATCGCCTGAAAGCGTGTAGACGGCCTCGCTTCCAATGACTTCCTCAAAAAGCATTCCCAACCGCGAGTCCCGATACTCCCGGGTTACCGGGTGTTTGATTCCCCTTTCATCAACAACCGTCTTCACCTTCTTTGAGCGCAAAGAAACATCACGGGGACTCCCGATAAACCGGATCCTATAATTGACTCCCTCTTCACGCTTCACTCCGACACTGAGCGTTCCCTCCTCTTCATCAAAAACGAGCGTTTCTAAGCTCACCCCCGTCGAGGAATAAAAATCGCCATCAACCATCGCTCGCGTAATCGCGTCAGCACTCAGTTCTTCGGCCCTGACCATCACCCATGCCAGTCCTGGAGCGTCGTGTAACACTTCATGAGAATGATAATGCTCCTCTGGAGTGTGATAGTTATGGGTGTCATCAGTCGCACAGCCAAAGAGCGGCCCTACGCCTAACTCCTTGATGCGAATCGTATTAACAATATCCCAGATTCGCTCCACGCCTGGCCGCGTTCCATCTCCGTCGTTGTTGCAGCCACCGCTGACATTAAAAATCTCCAACCCGTGAGCAGGCAGAACCTTTGCCACTTGTTCTGCTGTATTCGAGTATTTGAAATTTGGATGATTGATGTGCCAAAAGACTGGATGCTCAACTCCTTGCGCATACTCAGTCACGAGCTTCTCGTGGTTCTTGAACTGCTGCTCCACCGTAGCCTGACGCGTAGGGAGCAAGACCGTATCGACGTTCATCGCATTGCTATGCACCGGGAGCCCCAACCGTGGATGCGTCGCCCCACCCGCTACGCTCGTGATCTCCAAGCCCTCGATCATCAAAAAATCGCCATCACCTTCCACCAAAGCCCTCACCTCATCCAGGGTCTTCAAGCGAGCCTTCGTGACGCCATCCTCTTCTTTCAGCTCAAGCTGCCCTTTCCCCCAACGTTCCACGTGCCGCTCCAGGATACCGTGCTCTCTTATGTGTTTATCTATGCGCTTCCACTTCACTCCCCGAGAAAGGATATTGTGGTCCGACAGCACCAGAAAGTCGTACCCATTATCCTTATACCATGCCGCTGCAGATTCAGGAAAATCGTTCCCATCCGACCAAAGAGTATGCGTGTGCGTATTGCCTTTGTACCACTGATCGTCGACTTCCTCGGAAAGCAAACTCGTAAATGGTGCCGCTAAAAGCGCTGCTAAGATTAAGGTTCTAAGGCGTATCATGTACCGGATTTCCAAAGAGTAGAGGGAGAAGCGATACCATTCCTAGAGACCTAGGTCATGCAAGAATATCCCACTCCATCAAAGCTACGACCGTATAAAACAGGTTGCTAAGAATATGAATCGCAATTGAGGCTTTAATCGACCGCGTATAGACGAAAACCCAACCCCAGGCGAGGCTATACAAAAAATACATCGGCCATAAGATGGCAGGTCCGTGCCCAAGCATAAACAAAACCGATGTGATCACAATGGCCGACCAAACAGGTAAGCGACGGGCAAGAGAAGACTGAAGATAGCCTCTAAAAACGACCTCCTCCATCACCGGCCCAACCAGCAGGGCCAAAATCAAGAAGCCCGTCATTTTAAGCGCGGACCCGGTCTCTTTAATGTGGGCGAACATCTGCGAGCCACCCCCTACGACACCGCCATGCCCCCATTGAGGGAGAAGGACGGATCGATACGTCCACGCGAGAAAATGCGTAACGCCAAGAAGCAGCAAGACCAGCACCACGACCTGGCTGGTTTTGAGGACGCCCTGTCGCCACCCAATCTGGGGCAGAAAGCTCGGTCCAAAACGGCGGATATCAGCCCAGGCCCAGAGCAATACTATAGTTCCCCCCAATAGAACAGATAACACCCCAATCGTCGGGAGGTCGACGCCGTCTCGCCCCCAGATAAGCTTCGCCCCGTAGGATAGGCCTATCCCAGCAAGCGTCTGGCTAACAAACATTATGCAAAGAACAAGAAAGCCCCGCTTTATAGTCAGTTGGTAAACAGCCCCCGCCGTCCCTTGGGGATCAGAAGCAGAATCCGATTCAGGCTCGCCTGACTCAGAAGGTGAAGGAACAGAATTTGCCATTAGGAATTCAAATCAAGGACGGGCCACGTTCGCGTTTGCGATTAACAATCGTTCTCTCGGGCGAGGTAAAGACCAAACCAGAAGGTCTATTGTTTTCCCCTCAACGCTACTGGCTCGTCAATCGAGATACGCCCATCATCTCCGAGGCTCAAACGCCCCGTATCTTCATCATCGATACTCAGTCGATACGCAGTTTCGCAAGCCTCGTACTCGATGGAGTAAGACTCAAACGGTTTCAGCTCTCTCAGCTTCTTGAGTCGATTTGGATAGGCCCCATGCTCCTTCCGGTACTCGAGCAAACGGCGATGCAAGGAGAACAGTACTTGTTTCTCCTGCCACCATGGATCCAGCAGAGACTCTACTTCTTCATCGGGAGTCTTGTAAGTGAATTGCAAATACCCCCAATGTTCGGGGCGATGCATTGCAATCGCGTACTGCGGGGTCCAGACCCAATTATCCTCATGCAAAAACTCGCCCGTTGAAGAATCCTTCTTGCGCTCGTACAAACCGTCCACCATCCGATGTTCCCACTCGACGCGCGAGAAATTGATCCTCCATGTATCGCCCTCATCTATCTTCTTAGGCTTTGCCGACAACTTCATCAAAGGCTTCAAAGGAATTGCCATCTCGACCGACCAACCTTCATCTTCATCTGAAGAGTCATTAAGCGTCCCATCAATATGAATACCGATCTTGGTATCATTCAAATCCCACGCATCCACCGCTGGCCCGCCATTACGATACGGCCTAGGCAGTAGCAGGTCCCAAAGAGTCCCCAAGGCGTTCACCTCGAACTCGCAGTACAAACTGTCTTCCGGCTTCGGTTTTATGAAAACCTCAAAATCGTTGTTGTAGAAGATCACTGCATCGCGCTCGACGATGTCTCCCCAAACATGCGGTTCTTCCATTTCCGCGAACACATAGAGATACTCCGTATCCCATAACATTTTCACCCGCGTTCGGAAGCGTGGTCTCTGCTTGTCGGCTCCCTCGATATCCATGAAATCCGTGGTCCACTGGGCATGCCCCCACGCCGTCTCATCCGCCTTGCCATCAATCGCAAGTGCCTCTCCCGCAATACGAACCACATAATGCTTAGGAGGAATTTCAAGGTAAGGAGCTTCCGCCCAAAGCGAAGGAAAGCCCATCAGAACGCAAACAAGTAGCAGTAATCGATCCATCCGTTTCGTTGCTCCCGTTCTAAGAATCCTGGCTTAGGACACGATTTCCTCGGACCACAAGGGCACAACTAAATGCTAGCCGGATGTCGCCACGCTTTTCCAAGGAATCACACAACACGTTTAAGCTCGGCTCGATCACCACTTCCTGATTCTTGTACTTCCCATCAATCTTGACCGTCAACGGCTTGCCAAAGTCCACCAAACGTTCGTCAAGAAACACCGTTACTTCCTTACGCCCGACAGTCTCGACCCGCAGAAAATTGCCCTTGCAGGAAGCGAACACGCGCTGGCGCTTCTCAGGATTCTCTACCCCTAACCAAAAGAAGCGATCAACGACCGTGTCCGTCATTTCCCAAGAAAGTTCTCTTGGCACCACGTCACGGCGACTCGGATACATTTCTAAAATCTGATCCCTGTCCGGCAAACCTGAATGCGGGTACCCAGCCTTGAACAGGTAAGTCACGGGAAAAATGTCTTCCCGCCCGCCTTTAAGCCTTCTGACTTCGCGGTCAAACGCCTGACAACGGGACAGCCGATCATAGGCTAAGTCCTTCTCCCCGATCATAAAGGAGAACGCAGTATTGCGAAGATTCAAAGCACTCGTCTGCCCATCCGTCGGGGCTGCTGCAGACGCATGGATCGCCGCAAACCGATCCGGAATCTTAGGACCAATACTAAACGCGCCGTATCCCCCGTGCGAATACCCTATTAAAAACACGCGATCCGGATTAACATCCTCAAAGAGAAGAAATTGCTTAACTAAGTTCTGAACCAGCGGATACACGTAATCATCATAAAACCCGTTCCACTTGTTGTTGGGAGCGCGCAGTGCCAAATACTTGTACCCCTCTAACGTAGGTTGGTCCTTGTAGTAACGCTTCATGATCTCCCATTGGCTATCGTTCACTTCTGCAGGCGCTCCTCCACCTCCATGCATCGCAATAAACAATGGCCATCCACCAGTCGGCCTGCGCCCCACGGTCTTCCCGAAATAGGGACTTTCGTGTTCTCCGAAGCGCACGCGTCGCGCTTCAAGATCCTCTTTCAGCTCATCATGAGCGGAGCTCTTCTGATAACTCTCCCATACCAGAGCACGCATACGCTTCGGCCGCTCACGCATGAGAGCATTCGCTTCCGACGAAAAAGCATAGGACACCTTCTCGGATTTCGACAAGTTCCAGTACCCTTCCAATTCCCTTCGGATCCGTCCATCGGAATCGGGTACGCTTTCTTCCAAATTCCATTTGATATGGTTTTGTCCTGCAGCGAGCTCAACCCGCTTCTCGTATCCACCACTTACCAAAAGATACGCTCCTGCTTTTGGCAGCATGAACTCCAGGATATTGTTGGTATCGTCACCTTTCCCCTTGCTCGTCCCTGCAGCAATCTTGTTCCCCTCCGGTAATCGGTACGCGGATACATCATGAACCATCCGCCGCTTGCCTTCCCGCGTGTAGACATCGACCAGCAAGCGAACTCCCTTTTTCTCTTCCGCAAAGCGATTATAGAAAGCGCTCACATTCTCTGCCGAAACCATCTGATTCCCCCTGTCCCACACCATAGGGAACTTCGTCTCGGTTTTCTTAAAACTCGCCGCATAGATGCTATGCTCGGGTACCTCCCCCTGCGCTAGCGATGCATCCCGCACGAACCAACCGTGATTCAAGCCCTTCTTGCTCGCTTCGCACGCACCCGCAAAATGCCACTGACCATCCCAGATCTCAACCCAGGTATGGTTGCCCCTCTTATTCGTCCAAAGCGGCGTCCCCACCACCCGAGCAGGAATGCCAACCGAACGGCAAGCATCGACCAGCAGAATCGACAAGCCGGTACACGACGCCATCCCCTGCTCAATCGTCTCCGAAGGGCTCTGGTTAGGCCGTAGACGCTTCGTCGAGTACTTCACCCCGACTTTCTTGAAGAGCTCGCGATTCAACTCATGAGCAGCAGCTGCAGGCGATTCGATCCCGTCAATGATCGGCAGACACCTCACCCTCATCTCCCCTCGCCAATCCTCACGCGTCTCATCCAGATTCGCATAAGGGAGAACGTAGTTCAAAAACAATAACCAAGGTACCCTCTGCCCCCAGGGGGAGCTCTCCCTAGCACTTAAAGCGAGCTCTATGTTCTCCAGCAGATAATCCCCAGAAAGGTTCACTAAGTCAGCATCAGGCATGTTCTCTAGCAGAAACCTCAATGCTTCTCGATGTTCACCGCCAGAAGCCTCGAACGCAGTGCGGAGACTGTCTCCATTTTCTCCAGCACGATCAAAAGCCGCCTCAAGCTCACCTAAGTCCCGAGCGTGACAACGCTCGCTTCCCAGCCAGCAAAGCACCCAGCAAAAGGTCCAAAGAAGTCGTATGAAATTGGGTCGTTTCATCTAAAAGAGTCGAACAAGCCTCTTCCCCCATTCCTCATCGCCGCAAGACTAGGAACCGTTTAGCGTTAACAGGCGCTTACTCCTAACCTGATGGTTCTTTCGAAAACCCTGAAACAAATACTTCCAAGGCGACAAAGTTCCGCAACACCCCATCCCCTAACCGAGGATAACGTATCAAATTCCCTATGAAACTTTCTCTCGCCGCGCCTCTAAGTCTTGCACTCGCAAGCTTGCCTCTTGCTGCTCTCGCAGAACCGATCCTCTATCCCGACGAAAACCGTGCCCCTCTCGGCATTGACGCCCAGAATCGGGTGATCGAGATGGAAAAGAGCGAGCATCGTCGTCCCCATTTCCGTATCCCAGCCAAGGAATACCGCGAGGGTTGGGAGAAACTTCGCGACCGCCCGGTCCCTCAATGGTTAGAGGACGGCAAGTTCGGTATTTACACCCACTGGGGCCTCTACTCCGTAGCGGCAAATCCGCAGGTCAGTAACACCTACGTCCGCTACATGTATAAGGACAAGTCCACTGCGAAGGTATCTAAAGGATACAAGGAAGGCGTAAGCTCCTATCACAAAGAGCGCTTTGGCGACCCCACGGAATTTGGATACAGCGATTTGACCAAGGAATTCACCTGCGAAGGTTTCGACGGGCAGGAATACGTCGATATTATGAAAGACGCTGGGGCGAAATTCGGCGGTCTCTGCATTGTCCACCACGACGGCTATTTGCTCTGGGACAGCGACGTGGTTCCTTGGAACACAAAGGACATGGGTCCCGGTCGCGACATCTACGGCGAGTTTGTAGAAGCCGCCAAAAATTCCGATTTCAAGACAATCGCAACCTTCCACCATGCACGAAGTTTTGAATACGCTAGCGCGACACTCAACCCCGACGACTTCACCGCTGAGGAAAAGAGCAAGCTCGACATATTCAACCCCAAGTTCGACACCTGGTTTTTCCCAAGCTGGGGCAGTGCCGACGCAGAACTCTTCAACGATTTATGGCTAAAAAAAGTCAAAGAGGTCATCGACAAGTACAGTCCTGACTCCCTCTGGTTCGACGGTTTAAAACCTGCCGAACACTGTACGGAAGAAAGTCACCTCGACTTCATGAACTACTACTACGACAAGGCAGATCGTGAAGGCCGCGAAGTTACAGTTTTCAATAAGCTCCCCGGCACCCGCATGTTCAACTTCCCGCAAGGCGTAGGCATCAAATGCTACGAAGGTGGACGCGATCAACCGCCCTACGCCACCGGCCCTTTCCTCGTAGACAAAGCAATCAGCTACCCATGGAGTTGGGTCGAGAACAAGAACTACAAGTTCGGACCCGACTACCATATAGACGCCCTCATCGACATGACAGCACGTGGCGGATACTACTTCATGTCCTTAACCCCCAAAGGGGACGGCTCGATACCCGAAGAAGAAAAACGTATCTGCGCCGAAATCGGAAAGTGGCTCCGCGTCAACGGCGATGCCATCTACGGCACCCGTATGTGGAAAATCGCTACAGAGGGTCCGCTCAATACTTTCATGTACAAGGCGGAGAAAGGAACCATCTACTGGGACTACCGCAAATCCGACAAGGAGGGCGAAATCCGCTTCACTCAAAAAGGAGACGATTTATACGCCATCTTCCTTGATTGGTCCGAGGACACCTTCTCGATTCGCTCCCTTGGCAAGGACACAATCCCAGACGCGACCATCGAAAGCATCGAGCTTCTTGGATTCGACGAGGCACTGAATTACGAGCAGACTGGCGACGCCCTAACCATCAAGTCTCCTTCCAAGAAACCGCACAAGTACGCCTACGCGTTCAAAATCAAACTCAGCGGAAATGTCGGAGATAAAATGGTAATCGGCCAACCTGTCATCACGCGGGAAGAGAGCATGACCTACGACGCAATCAGTCAAAAGCACACTCGAAACCAATAACCGCACTCCAAATCGCGTTCTTCTGAAAACTGCGTATTCACCTTTCATCTACACCACTAGATAATTTGGTGTAGCAGGGTCGACTTGCCCCAAATCGGATGTCTTTTCAAGGTTCACGGTTGAAAGCGTCTGAAGGACAATCCGTTCTACCTGAAACGAATATCCCACGATTCAACTCATCGCTTTAGGTCTACCAAAATAGGGCTCCCATTTAACCAATGTGAGACTTGACGCCAAGCCCCAGCCCGACGTTTCGGAAGAATGGCATCTGTAAAGCTCATCTCACCGAGAAACGGAGAAGTACCCACAAAAAAGCCCTCATCGGTCAAATCGACCGAAGAGGGCTTTTCCTTTCAAAAAATGGTCGGGCTAGCGGGATTCGAACCCACGACCTCTTGTCCCCCAGACAAGCGCGCTACCAGGCTGCGCCATAGCCCGAATTTGAAAGAGCGGCCAATCTGTACAGCCGCTCCGCGAAGATCAATGAAAAGTTGCGCGAAATTAGCCTTCCCCCCCGATCAGCAAATCAATGAGTCGAAATCGCTGAAGTCGGCTTGGAATCCACCGGGAACTCCCTTGCAGATCACCGATACCGCATCGTGCGAGTGCAGCGATTCGAGGTGAGAACAAGCCACTTGGAAGTCCGCGATACGATCGTCGGATGCGAGCTGCTCGTAAACCAAACGTGCCGCGTCTTCCACGAACTTGATATACGCACCGTTGAGCTCGGCAAACGCCTGCTCGTCCTCGCGCTTCACCATGACTTGCGTCTCGGTCTTAAGAGCTTCGGCCAAGTGCTTCTGCAAGTCCTCGATATCGAGCGATGCCCCTTCCGCCAGCTTTACGAACACGCGGGCCTTGCTGCGCTGGGAGTGTGGGATCGAGTACGCTTCACGCAAGTCGCGTGCATGCTCCGCAAGCTCCGCCGAACAAGGGCAAGCCGATGAGTAAACAAAATCGAAGTGAATCAGACGCTCAAAAGTGCCGTCTTTGGATAGACGCCCCTCGAAGGCACACTTGTAGTACTGGTAACCTTCCAGACCGCTACGCAAACTTGGCTGGATGATCGGATAATTGAAGCGGATGATGATTCGCGCATCGAAAGCCACGACCTTGTCGCGAAACAGGTCGAGTACCGTCCGGACCGTGTCGATTGTGAACACCTCGTCCTTCAGTTCGTAGAAGGAACGCATGATGCGGGACATGTTGATCCCCTTCAGGTTCGCTTCCAAAGAAACTGATCCTGTGATGCTCGCTTCAAGCGTAAGTAGCTTGCCATCAGCAGCTCGCACAGTGAGCGGCAGCTTGAAGTTCGATACGCCAACCTGCTGGATCGGAACCGCAGCGCCTTGCTCCGATTCGACCGCATCCATGATGTCCGGCATCGACTCCCGATAATCTTCGGAAGGCTTGAAGTCGGCATCGTACGACCGCTTGACCGGCGCCGCTTCCGCGGGATCGGTTTTGTGCAGGTACATCTTTGGTTTATTCTTAATCGACATCGGAAATTACGGTCGCAGTCGACGATCCGAGCGAAAACTCGCCTCGCCACCTACTAAAAAAGGATCCGCCAGTAGAGGATCCGACGAAAAAAAAGCAAGAAAACAAGATGAACGCGAGCCTTCAGCTTACGGCTGCAAAGGTTCGGCAAAATGTCTTCCAAGCGCTCCAAAATCTTTATGCATCTAGGCAACCGCATCTACGTCCCTTTACATCCTATTGGCATTCAATCACTTTCAGCGAAGCATGAATAGAACTTGTCCATTATGCAGACAATTTGAATAGCAGAAGCCTCCTTAGTCCTTGCTCTGCCACTTATGCCCCCTAGTCATGCACCGATGCGATTTCGGGGACTGAAGTATGGCCAAATAGAAATCGAGGAGTTGAACCTCTCCTCGGGCCAAACGACCTGTTTCCTTGGTCGCAACGCTTCGGGAAAAAGCCTGATCGGTACGCTCATCACTGGGGAAACCTCTCCTGATGAAGGCGCGATAGAGGACGTTCCTTCTAATGTATCCCTCCTCTCATTTGAAAGCCTCCAGCAAGACTACGAACAAGAGCTGGCGAACGACGATACGGACTTTCAGGACAGTCTCGACTACGGAACGACTGGCCGGGAGCTCCTGCTTGGTTCCGGCCACTCAAATGGCAAAATCGAGGATGCAGCCCAGAGGTTCGGGATATCGGACATGCTCGATCGCGGCTGCCGCCAGTTTTCCACCGGCGAGCTCAGGAGAATCACACTCCTGAAGGAAATCCTCCTTGAGCCAGACCTCCTTATTCTGGACGAACCTTACGAGGGACTTGATCGAGAGAGCCAACTTACCCTCGGTGATTTTTTCCACCAACTAGCTGTATCCGGGAAGCAATTACTTTTTCTGGCAAACCGTCTGCAGGACGTACCTGAATGGTCTGATCGTTTGATCATCATCGAAAACGGGAAGATCATCGACGACCGTCCCACCAGGGTATCTCTTGCTGATGCGAGCACTCAACAGCTCTTCACCCTCGGCGAGAACATCCCTGCCCTTCCCGACTGTCCTAGCGGTCAACCACCTGTATTCACACCTCTCCTACGTCTTACCGAGAATAAAATAGCGTACGGGGATACAACCCAGTTCGAGGGCCTCAACTGGACACTGCAAGCAGGTGAGCACACGCTCATCACCGGTCCGAACGGTAGCGGGAAATCAACCTTGCTTTCTCTCCTCACTGGAGACCACCCGCAGTGCTACACCAACCAAATCGAAATCTTCGGCTACCAGCGTGGCACAGGCGAAAGCATCTGGGACATTAAGAGGCACATAGGCTACCTCTCCCCTTCATTGCATCGCGACTACCGAGTTAGCTGCAGTCTAGAGACCGTTCTCGTATCCGGTTTCCATGACAGTATCGGACTTTACGAACCCGCTACAGCAGAGGAGTTAAGCATCGCTCATCAATGGCTCGAGTTCTTTGGGCTCAGCGAGTTCGCCAACCGTCCCTTCCGATCCCTCTCCTACGGACAGCAACGCCTAGCCCTGATAGGCCGTGCCCTCATCAAGCAACCGCCACTAGTGATCTTCGATGAACCGACCCAAGGACTCGATGATCTCAACCGCCACCTCGTACTCGCTTGCCTGGAACGATTGGCCTCCCTCGAACGCACGACCTTGTTGTTCGTCAGCCATCGGGAGGACGAACACATACCACTTTTCAAACGACAGCTTGCCTTCCGGGTCTCAAAACATGATAGCACACGTTTTGAGGTAGTTAAGCTCGGCTAATTTTTCACTTAACGGTTATTAGTAGAAGCAATCGCAAACATTTTAATGTTCCATAATTCAGACTCCTAATACCTAATCCCGATCAATTATTACAAATGACCATGCAATTTTCCATATTAGGCAGCTCCAGCTCCGGCAACGCCGGTCTCTTGCTGACTGAAAATTGCAAGGTTCTCATCGACGCGGGCTTCAGCTGCAAGCGGCTCTGCGGCATGCTCGAGGAGCGGGATGTTAAACCTGAAGAGATCGACGCCATCTTCGTCACTCACGAGCATAGCGACCACACCGCAGGCATTTCGACCTTTTCGAAGAAGTTCGGGCCAAAGGTATTCGCAAATCCCCTCACCGCAAAAGCCATCCAGCCAAAAATGAAGAATCGCCCTGATTGGATGCTCTTCCAAACAGGAACTCAGTTCGAATTTCGCGACCTACAGGTCGAGAGTTTCTCCATCCCGCACGACGCCCACGATCCGGTGGGCTTCAAGTTCACAACTGGCAGCGGAGAAGATCTATTCTCGCCAATCAAACGTATGGCTTGGGTTACCGATCTAGGCTTCGCGCCCGCGAATATCGCCCAACGCATTCAAGACGTGGATACGCTAGTGGTTGAATCCAACTACGACACGCAAATGCTGGAGGAGGACACCCGTCGTCCATGGGCACTCAAGCAACGTATCAGCGGACGCCACGGACATCTTTCCAACGCGGCGGCAAAAGACCTCCTCGCCTCCATCGAAAAACCTCGTTGGAACCGCGTCTACCTCGCTCATCTTAGCAGCGACTGCAACAGTGCCGAAGCAGTCGATTCCACTTTCGCAGAACTGCGCCAAAACGCATCTTTCCCTATCGAGACAATCCTATCGGGTGAAGGCTCTGCCCTCGCCGCAGTCTAAGGCAAATCGATCATTCAAAATTATGAAACCAGGTGGCGCGCAAACGAAACAGCGCCTCCCTTGCCTTGCCGTCTCGACGCCGGAATAAAAGACAACAGACAAATCCAGAACTCACATCACTATGTTCCAGGACTCACACCGCATCCCCCGACGCACAAAGATCATCTTCACGGTAGGCCCCGCTACCGACAGTGAAGAGATGCTCGAAAAGCTGATCGGCGAACACTTCGTCGACATCTGCCGCATCAACATGGCGCACGCCAACCATGACTACGTGCGCACAGTCGTCCGTCGCATCCGCAAAATCGGCGAGCGTATCAATCGCCACATCCCTATCATGATGGACGTCAAGGGCCCAGAAATTCGCACTGGCGATGTCGAGGCCCCGATCGAGCTCAAGCCAGGCGAGATTTTCGACTTCACCATCAAGCCCGGTGGCGCCGACGGCAAACCAAGCAACAACGAGGAGATTCGTTCCGTAGACGTAAACTACGCCGAGCTCATCAACGACGTAGACGTCGGTTCCGTCGTTCTCGTGGACAACGGCCTCATCCGTCTCGAAGTTCTCGAGAAGCAGGATGCCCGCATTCGCTGTAAGGTGATCATCGCCGGCGAGCTCACCAGCCGTCGCCACATCAACCTGCCAGGTGTTAAGGTAAACCTTCCGGCACTCACCGAGAAAGACCGCAACGACACGCGTGTTGGTATCGAAGAAGGCGTCGACTTCTACGCCCTATCCTTCGTTCGCGAAAGCTCCGACCTGCAGTTGCTCCGTGACTTCCTCGACGAAAACGGCGCCCACCGATCCCTCATCATCGCAAAGATTGAGGATCAGTCGGCGATCACTAATCTCTACAGCATCGTCCAAGACTGTGACGGTCTGATGGTTGCCCGCGGCGACCTCGGCATCGAGTGTCCGTTCCAGACACTGCCAACCATTCAGCGCAAGGCGGTTAAAGCCTGTCTCTCACTTGGCAAACCGGTCATCATCGCGACTCACATGCTCGAGTCCATGATCAACAGCCCGATGCCAACTCGAGCTGAGGTATCGGACGTCGCCAACGCTGTTCTCGAAGAAGCGGACTGTGTCATGCTCTCAGGAGAAACCACCGTCGGTAAGTACCCAACCGAATGTGTCGAAGCGATCACCAAGATTTCTACAGAGGTCGACATCAACGGTCAGAAGACTGGCTACGCCAACAATCTCTCGCTCGATAGCGACAAGCGAAAGATCCAGCACTCAGCGGTCGTCATGGCAAACGAGCTCAACGCGGTCGCCATCATCTGCTTCACCCGCAGCGGCAACATGGCTAAGGGCGTATCCGCTCTGCGCCCGGAGAACTCACCGATCTTCGCCTTCTCGAACTCGCACGACACCATCAAGCAACTCCGCCTAAATCACGGTGTTATCCCCTTCGAGATGATTTTCTGCACCGAGCCCGACGCCACCGTCAGCAAGGCGATGAAGCACCTCAAGAAGATGGGCTACCTCGTTCCGGGCGACAAGGTAGTGGTTGTATCCGACATCCTCGCAGCAGACTCCGTCATCGACAGCATCCAATTGCGAACCGTCTCCCACGACTAACTTCAAGTTAGCGGCCGTTGCCCTCAACGGCCATCTCACCTTTCCAAAACGCGAGCTCCTGCAGCTCGCGTTTTTTCATTTCAACACCCAGCGGGCATCACGGGACGGTTACCTCCCAGCCCGCCTGTTCTATTCGACACCAAGAAACTCCCGAATAGCGTTCCGCACTTCCGGACTCTGGAATCCTTCTCCTCCGTGTCCTCCTCCTTCAACGACAAGAAACTCTACCTCTAGGCCTTTCCGCTCATAAACATCTACGATGCGCTCCGACTGGCCGATCAAAACTTGCGGATCCTCGTCGCCATGTATCACAAGCATCGGAGGATCGTCCTTGGAAACATGATACGCCGCTCCAGCCTGCTTGGCGATTCTCTTGTTTCCCTTAACCGGCCCACCCAGTAGTCTATAGACGATACCACTCGGCTTGTCCGTCTTTTCAGGCTGAGTCTTCGAACGCTGGATGAAATCGGTAGCCCCATAGAAGTCGATAATCCCATCAACCTTCGAACTCTGGTCCAAATTGCCACCCACAGTCCCCTCAAGAGCGTCAACACCATGAGTCGTCCCCAGAAGAGCCGCGAGATGCCCACCTGCGGAGCGACCTCCCACTACTACGTAGCTCGTATCGTATCCATATTTTCCTGCATTCGCTCGCAGCCATCTCAAAGCCCCCTTGCAATCATGGATCTGCGCCGGATGTGAAGCCACATCCGTCAGGCGATAACTGATGCTCGCCACCGCAAAACCGTGAGCGGTCAACCACTGAAAGGAACTATCCTTATAGTTCCCTCCACTCCATCCACCCCCATGAATATTCATCACCAGAGGAGGACTCTCCACTCCCTGAGGGACAAAAATATCCAGCTTCAACTCCTGCCCATCCACCTCCGCAAAAACTATGTCCCTAAACGCTCGAACCTCCGTTTCTGCCTTCGCTCCCAAGGCCAAAAATCCCAATAATACAACACCCCAAATACGTCCAATACTCATTGCTCTACCAATCTAAATTTACTCAAAACAATTCCAATGCGCCCCACCCGTTCCACCACAGGAGAGCGTCGAAAAACTCCCGGAAACAGACCAGAAACGAAAAGTAAAGATCCCTCAAAAATGGTGTACGTAAAAGCCCTGCTTGGTTCGGCTTCCCACCGTGTAATGCGCTGCTGCCAACAAGAACGGAATCCACAACAGAGCCTGCAAAGTCCATGGCATCGACCAAACTTGAGTATCGGCAAAAACGCGATACGCGCCGAAGTAGGCGAATGCCGACAAACTCGCCACACGGAAGACATAATTACCACTCCCCACTCCAACGATCGCCAGCAAGATAAAGCTCCACGGAAACACCGATGTAGCCAAAGCGATCGTCCAAACGAGATAGAAGGACAAAAAGCGCTCCATACTCTCGCACACGTGAAGCATCCACACCGTCGCCAGCCCCAATACCCCCAAGAACACCATCGGGCTTAAGCTCCCCGTGTAGAAGAAACCGGTGATCGACGGAATCAGCGAAACCGCTCGTTCCGCCAAGTGATACTCCGGCGCCACGATCCTGGAAATATCCACATTCAGCGAGATCGAAGCCCACATCAAAGTCAGCACCAGAGGAGCGGCGCCAAAGACCAGAGCCACAAGCCCCGCCCGAATCCCGCTCCGCTTCAAAACGTGCCAAATCAGCCAAAGCACCCCCGGCACAAGCAGCACGTTAAGAGCCGCTCCCATCCCCATCAACAAAGCCGACACGCAAACCATCTGCCCAAGAGCGCTGCCAATCCCCCCAGCCGCCTTGATCACCGAAACGCCCCCCTTCTGGTCGATCCAAAAATCCCACATCAAAAAACCGCCCGCAAACGGCAGCAAAAACAGGCTATGGTCCACGCCAAGCCCGCCCACCGCATAGATCACCAGCGGATTCCAAGCGTAGAGCACCGCGCGCTCCGCCCCGAAACGAAGCGCGAACAACAAGCACAACAGCAAGTCCACCACGATCAACACCGACTTGAAATAGTCCCTCGGATTCCCGAACTCCTCAAACGCGCTGTAAACCCAAAGCAACCCCGGCAAATAACTCGACGGAGTCGACTTGTCCTCCATCTCCTCCCAGTTCTCCCCGCGAAACGCCGTCAGACGCTCAGCCTCCGGGGCAAGCTCGTAAGGATTGTGCTCCGCCGCCAAAATCTGGCTGTCCCAAAGCCGCCTCTCCAAGATCTCACCCGGCTCGATCGGCAGCATCGCGATCCGAGCCACCGCCGCCACCAAAAGCATCAGCCACGTCATCCGCTTCGCGAAGTGCCACGAAAGCAGATACCCTAGGGCGATAAACCCGAAACTGATCTGAAACTTCGAAACGTTGTCCGCCACGCTCAGATCCGAAAAACCAACCATCCGGAAGCTTCCCAACAAAACCAAAGTCGCCGCCAAAACCGGCAATACGTAGTCCCTCCGCTTCGTGCGGTAAAAGGAGGGCTGACGCGAACTGCCGCTCGCCTGGTTAAAAAGTGCCGAATTGCCACGCATAAAAGGCGGAGGATCAATGGGATGCCATGGGGCTGGCCAAATTTCAACTCTTAGGATTTCAGCCGATCACTCAAGCAATATGCGGCGCCAAACGTAGATTTGAGTAAGATCAAGCCCTAGCCAATCCGAGCCGTGCCACGGAGCTCGGTTCCGACGCTCGCATCAGCCCGAGAAACAGCCCGCATAAGCGCAACTTAAGCTCAACTATTTGAACTGTACTATTCTATAGAACGAATCGCCGGAACCAGCGTTTAATCTTTAAAACCAAGGCGGATTTCCTATCTCGAAGGTACCCATCCCGAACAAAATGATTACTCCCCACCTTGCCCGCCTGGGAATCACACTTCCTGCCGCCATGCTCGCGGCGCACGCCCATTCCGCCTCCCCAGAGGCGGCTCCCGCTGGTGAAACCCTTTTCGCCAAGCTGGATCCAAGCGCCATAGGCCTGGACGTTACCAACACCTACTCAGATCCCGCCATGTGGGGTCAGAAGTACACCGAGTTTCAAGGAGGCGCCGTAGGCACCGGCCTCGCAGCGGGCGATATCGATGGAGACGGACTCGTCGACCTCTACGTCGTCACCAAAACAGGCTCCAATAAACTCTTCCGCCAGACCGCCCCTTTCCAGTTCGAAGACATCACCGACCAAGCAGGAGTCGCAGGTAGCGACGCTTGGGGAACCGGTAGCTCCTTCGCCGACATCGACA
Source organism: Pelagicoccus mobilis (assembly GCF_016595505.1). Taxonomy (GTDB): domain Bacteria; phylum Verrucomicrobiota; class Verrucomicrobiia; order Opitutales; family Opitutaceae; genus Pelagicoccus; species Pelagicoccus mobilis. The sequence goes on from NZ_JAENIL010000006.1 coordinate 80,214, forward strand.
ACGACGGCGACCTCGACCTCTACGTCTGCCAGTTCGACGCCCCGAACCTGCTCTTCCTCAACGACGGAAACGGCACCTTCACCGAATCAGCCAAGAGCTACGGCATCGACATTGTTAGCGGCAGCGTAGTCGGCACCTTCGAGGACTACGACCGCGACGGCGACCTCGACCTCTTCCTCCTCACCAACGTCCTCGACGCCACCGCCAATCCCGACGGCGAGCCAGACTACCTCTACCGCAACGAAGGGAACGGAAAATTTACCGAAGTCACCCAAGCCGCCGGAATCGCCGCCGACCGCGGAAAAGGACACTCCGCCACCTGGTGGGACGCCGACGGAGACAACTGGCCCGACCTCTACATCGCCAACGACTTCGAAGCCCCAGACCATCTGTATAAAAACAATGGAGACGGCACCTTTACCGACATCACCGACATCGCGCTCCCCCATACCGCTTGGTACTCCATGGGCTCCGACTTCGGCGACATCAACAACGACGGCCGCCTCGACTTGCTGACCGCCGACATGGCCAATACCACCCACTTCAAATCGAAAGTCACCATGGGAGACATGGGCGGATGGGTTGATTTCTTCGACGCACAAGTCACGCCCCAGTACATGAAGAATGCGGTCTTCTTGAACTCCGGCACACACCGCTTCATGGAAGTCGCAAAGATGACTGGCCTCTCAAGCACCGACTGGACCTGGTCCACCCGCTTCGAGGATTTCGACAACGACGGTTGGCTAGACCTTCACGTCACCAATGGCATGGTCCGCTCCTTCACCGACTCCGACATGGTCAACAAAATCAAGAAGCTCAAGTCCAAGCGCCAGATCGTAGCCCTCGTCAAAAACAGTCCCGTCCTACGAGAAAAGAACCTCGCCTTCCGTAACGACGGAGCGGATACGCTCCACTTCACCAAAGTCACAAAGCAATGGGGACTCGAGCACGAAGGAGTCTCCTTCGGTTCCGTAGCCGCAGACTTCGACAACGACGGCGACCTCGACCTCATCTACTCGAACTACGACGCACCCCTCTCCGTCTACCAAAACAACAGCGATAGCAACTACCTCACAGTTCAGCTCGAAGGCTCTCTCAGCAATAGTCACGGCATCGGAGCACGCGTCCTCATCGAATCCAGCCAAGGCACCCAAGTACGCAAGCTCACCGTCGCGCGAGGGGTTCTCTCCTCCTCTCAGCCCGTCGCCCACTTCGGACTCGGCCAAGACAAAAAAATCCCAAGCGTCACAGTCCATTGGCCTAGCGGCACCATTCAAAAGATCAAAAACGTATCTGCCAACCAGAAGCTCCGTATCCAAGAACCCAAGACCGGAGCAGCCCCACTCGCCGCAAAAGAGATCATCAACCCAGTATCTGGTCTTTTTACCGAAAGCTCGGATGAACTTGGCCTGAATTTCACACGTAAGGAAGAGACATTCAACGACATGACTCGCCAATCTCTTCTCCCTCACCGCATGAATACACTCGGAGGCGGCATCGCCGTTGGAGATGCGGATGGAGACGGCGACTCCGATATCTACTTCTCAGGAGCAACGGGTGGAGTCGGGGCTCTCTACCTCAACAATGGGAAAGGCAGCTACACTCTCGACTCCCGCCAACAACCTTGGAGCGCTAAAACACAAACGGAAGAAATGGCTCCCCTCTTTGCCGACGTGGATACCGATGGAGATCTCGACCTCTACATCTCTTCAGGCAGTGTCGAAGTTCTCGAAGGAGATTCCGCTTTAAACAACTCTCTGTATCTAAACTCTGGCGACGGCCAATTCACCGAGGCTGATGCTTCTACTTATACTCCAGCAGCCACTAGCAGCTCTGTTGTAGCAGCCGGAGACTATGATCGCGACGGAGACCTCGACCTTTTTGTCGGGGGCCGTGTAGTTCCCGGCGAGTACCCGAGAGCCCCGCGCAGCGCTCTGCTCCGCAACGACAACGGCACCTTCGTTGATGTGACTGATGAGGATGCTCCCGGTCTCGCAGACTCTGGAATGGTGACCGCCGCTCTTTGGACAAGTCCTGAAGGCCATAAAACCAAAGGCTTACTCATCCTCTCGGAGCTCGAAGCCCCACGCTACTACAGGAACATGGGAGGGAAGTTGGGAGAGCTGAAAATCGACCGTGGATTCGCCGATATCAAAGGATGGTGGAACTCCCTCGCCGCAGCTGACGTCGATAACGACGGCGACCTCGATTACATAGCTGGCAATCTCGGTTTGAACACTAAGTACAAGGCCAACGCCGACCACCCATTCAAGATCTACTTCAACGACTTCGAAGGAACCGGAAAGTGCAACATCGTCGAAGCCAAGTACGAAGGTGAAAACCTCCTTCCGGTCCGTGGACGCAGCTGCAGCTCCCGCGCGATGCCTTCCATCGCCGAACGCTTCCCCACCTTCCACGATTTCGGAGCCGCCAGCCTCGACTCGGTCTACGCGCCCGAAAAACTCGAAACCTCCCTCCTCAAAGAGGCCACCGAGCTCGGCACCGGAATCTTCTTCAACGACAACGGCCGCTTCACCTTCAAACGCCTTCCCCGCATCGCCCAAATGGCCCCCGTATACGGAATCGCCGCCGCAGACTTCAATGGCGACGGAAATATCGACCTCGCGCTCGCCCAGAACTTCAACGGCCCCCAAGTCGAAACCGGCCGCTACGACGGAGCCCTCAGCGTCCTCCTGATTGGAGACGGCACCGGCAACTTCCAAGGCACCGAACCGAACGAAAGCGGCATCTTCATCGAAGACGAAGCTCGCGGCATGGCAGTTGCCGACCTCAATGCGGACGGCTGGCCCGACCTGCTCGCCTCTCGTCCAAACAACTCCGTGCACGCCTACCTCAACGAAGGCGAAAAAGGAAACGGCTCCGTAGCCGTATCGCTCCTTTCGAAGATACCGAGCAACCCACAGGCATTTGGAGCTCAAGTACTTGTCACCTATTCGGACAACTCGAAGCGAGCGTACGAAATCGGCACAAACTCCGGGTACCTCAGCCAAAGCGAAGCTACCATCTTCCTCGGCTACACCAAAAAGAACAAACCCGAGCAAATCGAAATCACCTGGCCCAACGGCAAGAAGAGCCAAAAGCTCATCGACACCAAGAAAGCCAAACTCGTCATCGAGCAACCCAGCGAGCTCGTCGCGAAATAGGAGGGTCAAGCACCGTCGTTGCCACAAAGTGTCGCCTATCTCTCCAATGGTAGGGTCTGACCGCCGGGCAGACCGTGTTGCAGGATCAATCTTCTGCAGCGGGCCGAACCGTCACGCCCTACCAGCGACACTTTAAAGAACGTAGCCCTCCACTAACGAAACTTCCCCCTTGCTGGCCTGTCCTCATCAGGCCAGCATTTTTGTTTTATGCCTCGCCTGACAGCCATTTTCCTTTGCCTCAGTCTCACTGTAGGCTCCGCTCACGCCGCCAATCGCCTCGCCGACTCCCAGTCCCCCTACCTGCAACAACACGCGGACAACCCAGTAGATTGGTACCCCTGGGGGCCCGAAGCCTTCGAAAAAGCGGAAGCAGAGCAAAAGCTCGTATTCATTTCCGTCGGCTACTCCACCTGCCACTGGTGCCACGTCATGAACCGCGAATCCTTCTCCGACGAAGAGATCGCCGCGTATCTAAACGAAAACTACGTCTGCATCAAAATCGACCGCGAAGAACGCCCAGACATCGACAACGTCTACATGACCTTCGTGCAAACCCTCACCGGACAAGGCGGATGGCCCCTCAACGTCTGGCTCACCCCCGATAAAAAACCCTTCTTCGGCGGCACCTACTTCCCGCCCCGCGACGATCCAAGACGCGGCCGCGGCTTCCTTCCCATCATCCAAAACATCAACAAGCTCTGGAAGCAGGATCCCGCTAGCATGCTGGCCCGCAGCACCTCCATGGTGGAAACGCTCAACCAACACAGCCCCGAATCCTCCGCAGCCGAAGGCGACGTTTCTCTCGATTTGATCACCAGCTCCATCAGCGCCTCGCTCTTCGCCTTCGACGAGGAGAACAAAGGCTTCGGCGAAGGCCAAAAATTCCCCGGAGCCAACTCCCTCTCCCTCCTGCTCCGCGCCGCAGCAACCCCAGAGATCGCCGACGAAGACCGTGCCCTCGCCAAACGCATGGGACTCGAAACGCTCGACGCCATCATCACTGGCGGCATCCGCGACCATGTAGGCGGCGGCTTCCACCGCTATACCGTCGATGCAGGTTGGCAACTCCCTCACTTCGAGAAGATGCTCTACGATCAAGCCCTCATCGTCGAAGCCCTCATCGACGCATGGCAGCTCACCGGCGAAGATCGCTACAAGCAAGCGACCATCGAAACGCTCGATTACCTGCTCCGCGAAATGCGAGATCCGGCTGGCGGATTCTACAGCGCTGAAGACGCTGAAAGTGACGACCCCGATGCCCCCGGCACCAAACGAGAAGGCGCCTACTTCCTCTGGAGCGTCGCCGACTTCGAAACCCTCTTCCCTGCCGAAGAAACTCGAGCCGCCCTCGCCGCCTACTTCAATGTCCGCCCCGCCGGAAACGCCCCCTACGGCAATTTCCCGCGAGACATCTTCCAAGGCTACAACACGCTTCGCATCAACTCAGTCAAAGAAACCATCGATCCGAAAACGCTCGAAGAAGGACTAAACACGCTCCGCGAAGCACGCTCCAAACGCAAACGCCCTCACCTCGACGACAAGATAATCACCTCCTGGAACGGACTCGCCATCTCAGCCCTCGCCCGCGCCGGACTTGTCTTCGAACGCGACGACTACACAGCCGCAGCCCAGCAAGCCGCCACCTTCATTCTCGAAAACCTGTACGACGCGCAGACTGGCACCCTCGCCCGACTCTACCGAAAAGACGTGTCTCCAGTTTCCGGATTCGCCGAAGACTACGCCTTCATCATCGACGGACTGCTCGACCTCTACGAAGCCACCGCCGACCACACATGGATCCAGCAAGCAAAACGCCTTCAAGACACCCAGGACCAACGATTCGCCGACTCGGACGCCGGAGGCTTCTTCCTCTTCGAAGCAAGTGAGGACATCGTCTTCAAGCGGACAAAATTCTCGGCCGATTCCGCCATTCCTTCCCCAAATTCCGTTAGCGCTAAAAACTTGGCCCGTTTGTCCCAGTTTTTTGACGACAGCACGCTCGCCGACCGAGCAGCAGCAACCATCGCCGCCTTCTCCGCCGAACTCGAATCAGCAGGCACTTATCTCCCAACCCTCCGGGAAGCCGCCCTGCTTGTGAGCAAAAAGCCACTACAGATCGTCATCGCCGGAACTCCCGACTCGAAAGCCGTGGACGAAATGCTACGCGAGATGAACCACCGCCTGCTTCCCAGCCGCATCCTGCTCTATGCGGACCAAGGCCAAGGCCAAGCCTACCTCGGCGAACACCTCGAGTTCATCCAAACCGCCAAGTCCTACGACGACCTCGCCACCGCTTTCGTCTGCGAGAACTTCGTCTGCCAAATGCCCACCGAAGACCCCAAAGTCTTAGCAAAACAGCTCGACGCCAAAAGGTAGAACAGGAGGGCAACGCTTCCGTCGTTGCCAAAACCATAGCCTGCTCTAATTCTCCATCGCTCCCCGCATTCGGGAAGCGCTTTGCGTCTTAGCCACAATAATTGGCAAATAGCTCTTCTTCACGCCATCCACCCAAAGCTGTAGCTCATAAACGCCAAACGCAGGGAACTGCAGGTTGTTGATATTAAGCACCAGATTCTGAGCGATCGACGGGCGTCCTGGAGTGAACTTCACGTTAAGCTTAGCTCCTATCCCGGGGCCGATCCGCGTCCCTTCCTTGTCCACCAACTGGACCTGGATCGTATGCTCACCCGCTTCCTCCTCCACAAAACGCATACGCACCGCGACCGAGCACCGCTCACGCGAAACCGGAGCTTTCGGAGCGGCAATCCCTTCGAATGTCCCTAAAATATTGAGCTTTCCAGCGCTGTCGGTCGCCGCATCGCAAATCGAGAAGATCTCAACAAACATTTCTACTATCCTAGGACAACACGCCTCAGACGCAAACAGCTAGCGAACCTTGGTCCCCAGAACCAAATCACTGACCAAAGTCCCCATCGCACCCGTAATCGCAGCCGTATCGCCCAAGTTGTCCTTAATCGTATTCACGATCGCGCTACCCACCACGACGCCATCCGCCAACTCGCAGATCGTCCGGACCTGCTCCTGCTTGGAAACGCCAAAACCAACGACCAGCGGCTTATCCGTCACGTCGCGGATCATCCCCACCATCTCGTTCAAGTCGTCCGCCAAGTCCTCGCGTACCCCAGTCACTCCCGTGCGAGAAACGTAGTAGATAAAGCCCGTAGCATGCTTCGCGATATAGCCCACCCGCTCCGCCGGCGTCGTCGGAGCGATCAGAAAAACCGTTCCCATGCCGTGCTGCTCGCAGGAAGCCAAATGGTCTTCCGCTTCCTCCGGCGGCAAATCCAAAACCAGCAGCCCATCGACTCCCGCCGCCTTGGCGTCCGCGATGTACTGGTCCAATCCGTTGCTGAACATCAGATTGTAGTAGGTGTAGAAGACGATCGGCACCTCGTCGTTTTCCGCACGGATCTTTCGAACCAGCTCGAAAACATCCGCCTGAGTAGTGCCCGACTCGAGCGCTCGCTGCGCCGCCAACTGATTAGTAAGACCATCCGCCAGCGGATCCGAGAAGGGAACGCCAAGCTCCATCACGTCCACACCGCTTTTGATCAAAGTGCGACACACCTCCAAAGAGGTATCGATATCAGGATCCCCCGCGCACACGTAAGATACGAAAGCGGAGCGACCTTCAGACTTGGCCTTGGAAAATGCGGACTCGATGCGGTTCATTGGCCAATCCCATGTAGAAGAGCCTCCCAGAGGTCAAGCGCAGCGAGATTTGCACAATATTTTGGACGATGATACGGCCTATGGCCTACATGATCGCCTCCGGCGAACAGGATAAAACCGAAACTTCTCCCAACAATTTCGAGAACAACATCAAACATCATGTTGGCGAAGCCATCATCGCTCACCGCAGGTGATCATCGTTTAAAAACCAAACTCCGGACACAAAAAAAGCCGAGACTACGAAAGCTCGGCTTTTCTTTCAGGATGGGGTGATAAACCGGATTGACTCGCGGGCCTGCGGCCCGTCTCGGGGCTCGCGCCCACACTCCTGCGTCGTGTCCGTTCCGCTTCGCTTCACAAACCGGCTTCGCCGATTCAAGTCCTCGATTCTTGGGTGCGGACACAAAAAAAGCCGAGACTACGAAAGCTCGGCTTTTCTCTCAGGATGGGGTGATAAACCGGACTCGAACCGGCGACCCCCGGAATCACAATCCGTGGGTCACAAATAGCCCCATCACCTCACCCCACCTTAAATCCCTCATTATCAACAACAATTCAATCAACCATATTTCCTTCCACAAACATACCATCGCACAGTTTTGCGTTGATTTGCGAACTTTCGGTCCCCAATTTAGTCCCCATGGGTTCCCGAAATATCGCTCCCACGGTCCGAATCAAAAAGGACCAAAGCAAAAAACTGAAATTCCGAGTCTATTACCGTGAGTCAGGACGCAATGTTTACGTTAGCAGTCACGCGACGAGGACTGGAAAGGACGGGGCGGAAGCCGCCAAGAAAAAGGCTCAAGATGATTTGGACGCTCGGTATGGGACTGCAGAAGAAGAGACTTCGGCACCGGGAGTTGGAGGTTTTTCCGACCACATCGATGAATTCATCAAATATTGCAAAGGGAAGAAACTCGCACCCGCCACTATCGGCTTCTACGAGGAAAAACTCGGATTCCTAGTCAACAAACTGGGGCGTGCTTCGCTAAGAAACCTTGATCGAAACCGAGTAAAGCTTGCGATCAAGTCAGCGAATAACGGCCCAACTTGGGGCAAAGGGATACTCGGCGCGCTTTCCGCGTACATGAACTGGGGGTACTCACGAGCCGTCCCCCTTTGCCCTCCTTCTTTTACAAAGTTTATCGATCTGGAGCATCCGCGCCCGACGCGACACAAAAACTACTATACAGTAGAGGAAGTTCGAGCCCTCATGAATCATTGCAAAGACGATGCTCGGAGGTACCCCATGGCATTAAAATTTTTCGCGGGCATTCGGACTGAAGAGCTGAATCGGCTGACTTGGGACTACATCGATTTCCGATCACAAACCATCTACATTCCAGAGACTATTGGAAAAACAGCAGGTAACATGGAAGCCCTCCCAGATATCCTCTGGCATTGGCTCGATGGAGCACCCCAAACCGGAAGGGTATACGATGGAGTAGCCCGCTATGTTCTTCGTAATGTGAGACGAAACATCGAAGAGATCACAGAATACCATGGAGCAACCTCTCGTCGCACATTCGCAACTTATGCAAGCAACCATTTCGGAGTCGAGAGGACACGAAAATGGATGCGCCAATCCGACAAGCTAACGACACTAGAACAAAAATACATAGGTTGCGTCACTCACCGTAAAAACAAGCCGTACATTGCCACAAATGAGGTTTCCAAATGCTACTTCGAAATCTAACAACTGCCTTACCTTAACCAAACGCTCCCAACTTCTAAGAATCAAAATCCGCAAGGACGCGCCCTCGGGCTTAACACAACTTTGGTAGGAACAACTATCGAGAGAATTCGCCAACTTAAATTAGAATATGAATAAAAACGGCAGACTCTGGGCGATTGGCGACATCCATGGTCACCTAACTGCACTCGAAGCACTCATTGACGAGCTCAAATTCCGCAAACAGGACACTGTCGTCGTTCTGGGCGACATGATCGACAGGGGGCCCGATAGCTATGGTGTAGTTGAAAAGCTAATATCTCTATCCAAGAGGACCAAGTTAGTCTGCCTGCGAGGAAACCATGAAATCATGTTAGAGCGCGCAGCAACTGATCGATCAGCCGTACCATACTGGCTGAGCTTCGGAGGCGGCGAAACGATGGACTCCTATAAGGCCAAAAGCCTTGATTCCATACCCGAATGGCACTGGGACTTTTTCGACAGGCTTCTTCCATATTGGGAGAGTGAAAACGAAATCTTCGTGCACGCCGGCCTGAATCCCGACCTGGAATTACACGAGCAGAGCGAGGAAGTACTCGCTTGGGAGTTTTTCACTGAGCCGCAACCGCACAGGAGCGGAAAACGTTGGATCTGTGGACACAGCCCACAACGCGACGGAATCCCGGCTTACTTAGGTTTCGCGACCTGTATCGACACATCCATTACAGATGGTGGCTGGCTAACATGCCTCGACGTGAACACAAATACATACTGGCAATCGGACGAATGCGGGAACATCAGGACAGACAGCCTCAAACGGGTGCCTGGATCAGACTAGTCTTCCAGAACTGAGTGGCTAGGCAAATAGAGGACGCCGGAATCCCGGCGTCTTCTATGTGATTCGCAATTGCGTTAACGAATCTCGTTGCTGCCGTCCCCTCTCAGGAACCGTTCCTTGGGCTCTGAGTTCCCCAGTTCGCCAGCGGCATAGGCTCTGAGAAACTCCTCGAAATCCGGATCGCGGGCTAGTTCGCTTTGCAAATCCGGGGTTTCTGCGATCGACTCCAAAAAGTAGATACGCGCTTCCTGCAGGCGTTCTGACGCCACCAGAGATCTTAACGATTCCAGGCGGACTAGCGGGTCATCACTGCATTGGACCTGGGCGCTTCGCGCCGCTCTCAACGACAGCAGACGCTTTTCGGTGCGCAGCAGCCCCAATATCAGGCATGCCCACCCGAGTGAGCATTTCTTACCGCGGTTCTTCAGGGCCTCATGCCCGAAATCGACAAGCGCGTGCCAGTCTCGCCTGACAATGAGGCACTCCCTCATCATCTCGATAGCGGGATCCAGATATCCGCAGCGCTTGAAATGCTCTCGGACCTCTACAATGGCATCCCAGGTTCGACCAAGCCTCAGGTATCCTCTAGAACACCCCAGGTAGACTTCAGAACTCGAATTCACGTCATCCATCAACTCGGCTCCTTTCGTTCGCGCTATCGATTCCAAGTGCAATCCGTAAACCACGCAGGACGTCCGCTGGCGGATCCGGCAACTCAAGGATCTTCAATCGCGACTCCACTTCGGTGGTGAGATCCACTCCATTATACGCCAGTCGACGGCCCTGTTGAAAACCGTCCAGGACAAGGCGCATCCCGCGCTCTGGGACTAGTGACAGGAAATCGCTCCAGCCGCCTAGCGCCTTGACCAAAGCGAGTTCCGAAGGATTGAACCCGAACGCATCTGCAAAACGATCGACCGTCCAGCAGCGCTCCAGGTCACCATCCTCATCCACCGTTACAAAGTCCACGCAATCGGACAGCATGGCCAGATCCTCGATGTTCGAGGAAAATACTAGAGTTTCAATTCCATCGCTCTTCGCTAGAGTCACCAATGTGTGAATACATATGGACGGAATCTTGCCTTCCACATAATAGGGCAACCAACCGATAGATGCGGCGATCGAGGACTGTCGATCTCTCCAGCCTCGGCTTTGCTCGCCGCCATCGAACACGACGACATGTTTCGAGCGAGCATGCTTCGATTTCAGATCCGTCAATACACGCAACAAATTCAAGTCGTCGTAGCGATCGGGCCTACCCGACGACGGATAGAACAGAGTCGCATCTAGAACAATTAGTTCATAATTTTCGTTCATTTCTTTTTCTTATATATATTTCGGATACACCTAGCATCTCGTCCTGAGACGCATTCCAATCAGCGCACCCGTTCAAAGACCCACCCTCTCGAGGATGGAGCCAGGCAGCCAACGGCTGGCTGGCCTTCATCAGCTAAAAACAACAAGGCCGCCTCTTGCAGAGGCGGCCTTGCCGTGTCGGTGAACACCGGAACTACTACAGGCTGGACGATGTTTCCACGTGCCGCCAAACGCAGCTGAACTCGCGATCCAGCTTCGCTGCCTGCAGCATCTTGGGATCAGAGCGTATGGAGCGACATAGAGCTAGGGTCGCTTGCGCGATATCATGCGTACGTATTCGATATCTGCAGACCTCGAACCAAAACCCTGCGTCCGAATCGTCCAATACCAGCCCTCGCTGCAAAACCTCCTTTGCCTTGTCGAGGTGGCCTATGGTCATCAGGCCATAGGCCCACCAGCACCAGGCATACAGGGCGTTGCCTTTCAGGCGCAGGGCCAGAGCTTCGCCGTAAAGAGCAAAGGCCAGTCGGTCTCCAGCTTCAACAAGAGTTTGAGCCACAAAACGGTGGGTCCGTTCGTCATCCATCCTGGACGGATCAACCCCTTTGAGCAGATCCACCACACCAGGAACGAATTCCCCTTCCGGAAATCCGTTAAGGCGATCGTGCGGGATTCCACTATTCATTTTCGTCATCGAACGGCAGGGATTCCTGCTCGCTGTATTTGTCTATCAGATACTGAAGATCTTGCTTCCCGATACGGGCGAGCTCCTCCACAGCCTGGACGAATCCCATGCGACGAGCTCGACGCAGGTAGTCAATCGCATCGCCGCGAATCCCAGTCGATTCGCAACGGAATTTCGCGCGTTCATTGTGCACGCGAATCTTCCCCTTATTCTTTGCAGGGAACGGGCTTTCTCCCACGAAAACGTCTTTGCCGTCTTCGCGCAGTTCCACGTGTTGGCCGATCACAGTCGCGATCGGCACCATTTGTTTCAGCGATTCGATCGCTGGTGTAGGAATATATCCCATTTTTATTTCTTTCTTTATCGTTTCCACAAAAAAGCTCCGCAACCTGAGATCAGATTGCGGAGCGCAGACGACGGGAAACATTCACCGTCTAATAAAACGTATCGACATCTCGGATGTTCGAATCCGCATCGATGGAGGCTTTGCCTACTTACCAAAAGGTTGATCCCAATCGACCTTTCCCCAGGAGCCGAAGGCCAAAATTTTTTCTCCATTTTTTGGATACATATTCTATTGACCACCTCTCAAAACTTGCCATACTCAAGGCATGCAAAGCTGTTTCATAGATGAACTGGAAAAATCGAGGGACGCGATTCGCAAGCTGCCCCTCGAGGACATGCTACGACGCTATTTCCCAAATCTGATCCGTCTCAAGGAAGCCGAGGATGAGCGAGATATCGAAGGGTCCGACCTTTTGGCGACACTACCCCACCGAGAGGTTGGAATAGACGTGAAATTGAGACAGACAGATCCTCGCGAGCGAGGCACGGACGATCTGGCTATTGAGGTAAGCAGCGTGTACGAGAAGTGCATTCCCGGATACCAAAACAGTAGAGTGGATTATCTCCTTTGGGTGTTCGAAACGACACAAAGAACAGTGCTCATCCCATTCAGTCCATTCAAAGCACGGTACGAGCAGAACATAGCCGAGTGGGCCTATTGGGGAGAGAGATTTAACAAAGAGACGCTTTTCCGAAATGGCCAACGGTACCATTCAACCTATTGCATCGTGCCGTACTCGGAACTCGCAGATCTAGTGATAAGCCAGCAAAGCGCCATCCCGACCCAGGACAAAAACCGAGAGTGAAGGAGCAATCCTCGCGAACGAGTTTCATAGTCGAAACCCCACCCACAATTCACACAACTAGGTTCTCAGGTACAGGACGGGTCGGACAACGTCCGATCAGGCCGGAACGGACAGGGAAAAACGCCATCCAAATCAGTAAGACTCAACTAATCGTACGTCCTCATTCCACGAAGCGGAACGAGATGCGTACCTAAACCAACGTTCGCTGCAAAAAGAGGCTCGAGACAATGGAATCCTGATTAGCGTTCACGTCTCCATTTCCAAGACTGCGCTTTAGTTCTACGGAGACCAATGGTCTGCGTTCTTTTCCATCCTCGGAAGTGCCAATCTCCAAACTGACCCACACAATTTCCACGAGCGAAATAGCAACGGAGAACCTCCTCCGAAAAGAGCCATCCCACGTGACGATAGGACCAGCGATAGATGGACTTTCTCTCCTCTTTTTCCCTAAACCTGGAAAGGAATACGCCCACAATTTTTTGAGTTGCAGCAAAGCCTATTTCAACAGTCCAGAGCCCACTAGATAAGGGGCGTCGCACATAGACTGCCGAGCCCCATCCGAAAGGGTCTGTCCCATGGCAAATTCGACTCCGTGAGGCGTCTCCTAGAGAACCAACACAGCTCTAGAAAACGAAGAGAAAAGCCGCCACCTAATTTGTAGAGGACGTGAACTCAGGAACTCGCATTACCCGGTCTGTTTCACACCCGAAACCACCAAATCGAAAGCCGGATATAATGCGAATAACCGACCCTAGGGATCCACCTTTCGATACATCTCTAGAGGCGATCGGAACTCCATGAAATGCAAGGGAGTTTCTTCGGGGATAGTGATGAAGAATCCAGGATGGATTACATTGGAAACCGCATTGGAAAACTCTCTCTACCATACCCAGGAGCATCATTGAAAAGGACACACGCACCCCACCAAAATAACGCTCTGCGATACAGGTTCCCGTCACCAGAAAAAGTATGTCGCTTCCTCAGTCCGGATTGCTCACCTCAAGTAGAAAAAGCAAGTGGGAAAATCACCTTGCGAGCCGAGGAATACACTGCCTTGCAAGGGGTCGTCGGACATTAAAAATCCCACGAATTCAGAGGCACGATTGGCTCGCGATCCGACCGTCCGCAGCAACCACGGCGAACCCCGATTCGACTGACCACTCAATGGGAAAAAACAACGGGATAGTCGCCCTACGCGCGGCACCCTACCGCACAATAATTCCTGCTCGAGATCAGCGAAATGCCAAGCGGGAATCCTGTCAGGACGAAGCGAAAAACCGCAGCCTAGCCCCCTAGATGAATACCCCTCCGACAGGGCTCAGCTTACAGTACTTTCGGAGCTCCCTCTGCGTGGAAAAAGAGCAGTATTCGCAATTGAATATCGAGAGCGTCGAATGGCTCCTAGGAGCCTGAATTCAAAGCCCTCCTTTCCACAGATATTATGCCCAGCAAGCCCTAGTTCGACCATAGGAAATTCACTATGGCTTTTCCGTTTCCGCGTGGCTTATGAGTATTCGAAAACACAGTCCTCCTTCGAGAGTGCACCACCAATAAAAACGCGATCCCCCCGACGGTCTAGGACGCTGAACACAAAGCTGATTTGTTTAAGATCCCGCTTGTCTCGAGAAAGGAAATACAGCTTCAAAAACCGCCCTTTCGATCTCGGAAAATCGGACCACTGGCGCACACTCTAGAACCTTTAGGCGCACCTAAAATTATCGAGCCGGCCGATCCGGTTCGGAGGGGTTGAGCGATAGAGATAATAGGGTCGAGAATCACTCCATCCAAGACAGTCCGCAATCCAGATTATCCATACAGCTTAAAGGGCGATTCCAATCCGAATCTCCACCGTGCCGACAGGCCATGATTCGGACCTCCTCAAGCAGGTGAAAACGAGGTCGTACCCCTTCAATAGCTCGAGAGAATCGAGCCTTGCACGACCTCTATCAGCGGTGCCCTGTAGGCATCCAATCGATACAAAAATCACAACGCGAAACGGGGTCTGGGAGCCTCCCAGCCAGCCCTAACGCATGTGACCTTTCCGGCTCAACGACACACCCAATTATTGTGGGATTGTCACCGGAAGCGTAACCGTAAGTGTTACTGTAAGTGTCACCAGTTAGGGTAACTGGCCCCTTCGGGGGCCCGAGTAGAACTCGGGAGCGCGAATCTCCCACTAGCGTGGCGGAGAGAAACCGGTTCTCGCACGCAGCAAGTGGCTCAGCGAAGAGAGGAAAAAGAGGCAGGGAATCGCATCATTCGCGAGACAAATCCCTCGGCTTCGAACGGGCAGCGGAAACGTCTTTAAGAGCCTGGCGAATCGATTCAAGTCTTTCACGCTGTAGAAGCTCCTTCTCCCGCTTTTGGCGGTCCGCCTCGAGTCGCTTTGCTATCGCCGCAGCCTTCTCGTCTGCTCGCTCCTTTTCGTACCAAAGCGAGACAAGAAGATGCTCGTAGCGAAAGATGATCGGCTTAGGCGCTTTCTTCTCTTTCTTTTCGGGTTTTAGGGGAGGAGAAATCTCCACCCAAATTCCAGGGGGTCCTTCGAAAGCTGGAACGGACTGTTGAGCAGCTTTTCCCTTCGCCCTAACGCCATCGATTTTCGAGCTAGGCTCAAAGGATCTGTCCATCGTGAAACTTTGTACCTTACCGTCAATTTTCACCGACCAATTCTTACGCTCTAGGCGCTTCTTTAGGCTTTCGGGATCCAGGTAGCTAGCAAACGTTCCGAGCTCCTTCCATATTCTCCGAACAAGATCACTCCGAAACCGCTTCGCTCTCTCTCGAATTTCCTTGATGGTAGGGAGAGGATTTTCGATGCCTCGATTCGCCCTTTCAAAATTGAGTTCGCTCACGAGCCGTTGGCTTAGGTTTAGCATCGCTGTACGATAGTTTGTGTTAACCGTATTTTTGACGTTAGTCACCCTAAGACCGACCGGAAACTCGATACCATCCCGATTCTTAAACCTTCGCCTTCCCAGCACATCGCGAAGCGTTTTCTTTCCGAGCATAAGTTCGCTTCGCCTCGGACGAAAATAGGACATGACAACATGCAGCTCGTCACGGATGTTCGCTCCAGTCCCTAGGTGCCAAACTGCAACAGCGGGAGCTCCCTCTGCCAGGGTTTGAAATACCTCACGAACCACCTTGCTTCTTTCCTCCTCATCCAACCGGGCCTCAGGATGGGGACACACCACTACATGCTCCGCGATTTCCCCATCCCAGCTTCCGGGTCGGTTTCCATCCACCTTTACGTTCTGATAAATCCTAGATTGAGCATCCACCAACCGTGGGAATTCCTTGTACAAACAATGCTGCATCTTAAGCGGGCCAATCTCGACATGCGCATGGTTTCGATGGCTAGGGTTTTTCAGGTAATCTAGTAGAGCCTTGACCTGCCCAACAGTTAGCAGGGCAGGTGACTTATCTGCAGGACCTTTCGGTCGTACCTGGTATTGGCACTGTTTGATGATCATTCGCCGCTCCCCTTCAGCGGGCTCCCATCAGTCAATAGCTCCAACAATTGGCGAAGGATTTTCCGATCCAAATCCTGCGAGTCAACGTGAGCAATCAACTTCAAAAGCGCTTCCCTAGTCCAGACATCACTGTCCAACCGAATGTAGCCCCTCAACAATCCAAGTTCCTCTTCGATTGTTTTACGTAACTTGGATACAGTTGCCATCATTTCCCGCCAGCGGACCATATCCTCAAACGATTGAGGTTGAACACGGTCCACAAGATTGAGGATCTGCGACTGGCTGCCCTTAATGTTCTCAAGGGACTTCTCCAACAGCAAAAGCTCATTAGAAGATGGAGGAACTCCTGTCCAAGTGACGAGATCTTGGGAGCTGTAAAATACGAAAGCTATCTTCAGAATTTCTCTAATAGCGTCGGTATCCCCAATGTTTTTATCTGCTGCAAAATCCTGGATACGCTCCAATAGCGCTCCCCCAAGGCGAAATTTGAATCCTTTCGATCCCATAACTATTTCTCCGGTGCACTAGACGAGGAGGTCGCCCTTCTCGGAACAATCGATTGAGTCAATCGCCACTGTCGATGGTTGATAGCCAACTCGGAATTGACCATCAGATCCAGGCTGCAATCTGCGGATCGTATGGACGGGCTCTTGGGCCGAGTTATCGTTTGGATTTCTGCAATGCTGGATTATGACCATGCAAAAAGAACCGGCAGGCCACCCCTAATCCTTTAGCTAATCACCGCGCCTAAAAGGGCGCCCTTTTGAGCGCCGAAAATGCAAAATCAAAAAAAGACCGGCTCGGTCAATGGGATAGAACAGAGCGAAGCGCCCGCTTCACCGTACGCTTTGCATACGTCTCCTCAAACCGTGAGGGCACACAACGGGCATATATCGCCTCCAACCTATCCTTATGGCGCTCATTCACCGCAGAAGGTTCCTCCCCTTTCCGAATTTCCTTCCGAGCCTTCTCCTTGGACCTATCCTCCGATTTTCTTCGACTACGAAGCGCAGCTTGAAAGGAAGCCGACCTAATCTCGAACACATCAAATCGAAGTCGATCTTCTATCCCGTAGAATTTGACGACACCTCCCCAATCCCCACCTTGGCTAAGAAGTATCCACTTCAACACTACCCAAGTCCATTCATCGAGAGAATCAACCGAAAGATCCTCCAACTCGTAGACGCATTCCTCAAATTCTGGCCACCCTCGCTCCCACTCCGGCAGGCTGAGATCGACTTCTGGACGAGCACCTGAGCGAATCGAATTCGCCATTTCCAGAAAACGAAGAAGCAAAAGATTGAGGCTGTGGTGCTTGACTTTATTTTGAACGGGAAGCCGAGACGATAGCTGAAGTCGCCTTACTCGATCCTGAATTGCAGACAACTGCCCCAGCCCTCCCGCACTCTGTCCCTTCACGGGATCATGAGTCTTATAGAAAAGAACCGGCCAAGAAACGCTCTCTCCAGCTATCTCGCTAAGTGTTGCGATCTCAGAATCCTCCATTTGCTCAACGTATTCACAGGCCAACGACGCTATGCACAACAACTCACGGAGCCTACGAAGCCTGTGAACCTCTTCTAATCGGCTGTCCTTCAAGACAATCGGCAACACCAAATCGCTAATGTATTCTACTACATCATCTACATCCATATTCCACAACTAGGCATTCTATCTCTTTTTCATTATCTGGATTCGATTCAATAAACACTGATGCGGGGGTTCCTTCAACTGAGCGGTACTACAAGGTGAGCGGAGTAGTTGCTGAAGTGCATGTTCAACAAAGAACGAATACTCGTTTTTAACTCCCAATGAGAACCGTCATCGATACCCCCATTGATCCAATCCGTCAGGCAAGCGCACTTTGAGTATATTTCTAGATCGCCCCCTTCGTTTGTCGCATACGCAGGAAGCAAGCAGTGCTCCAGCAGTTTAAGCTCAGCCTCCTCGACAGAATCAACTTCCTTTCCAAACTGAGCCAGACGGGAAGTGCTAGCTCGCTTGATTCTGCCAACGAGGCACCCGATACCCTCGCGGAAGAAAACCTCCAAATGAATTTGCACTTTATTTTCAGAGTAGTCCGCAAGGAGAGCCTCTCTGGAGACACAAAACTCGGAGCAGGCAGCATCCAGATGTCTCATTGGATCATGACAATCCGAAATAATCGACTTGGTCCTCGCACGCGATAAGCGCTCGGGCGTATACTCAGCTTGATATATTGTACTTAGGACAATATTGAAAGTATCTTTCCTTACGGCGTACGACCTGCCCTTCGAGAATTTTTCAATAATGTAGCATATACAAAGCCAACCAGTGATTTCCTTCTCGACGTTTTGATCACAGACAAACTGCTCTGTCCAATCATCCTCGGTTTCCTCAAAAACGTCACCACACCTTTCCACCATAACGCTGATCGCTTCCGATACAGGTTTAGGAAAGAACTCATGCCTTGCGATGGTACCACATGCGATAGGTCCATCACTCGAAGTATTGATTAAATTCGTTTTTATGTGAACCGACTTCCCATCCTCCGTCTTGACCAGATTATACTGTCTTGAGTCAAAGGAGCTTTGTTCAACTTCCTCGAATTTGTTCGTATTCAGATTCCATACAGTGATCATAGCCCTAAGGAAACGGTCAGCGATAGATAACCATGAATACATAAACGCGCTTCGATCCAATTAACAGATCAACGCCACATTCCAATAAGCCGATTTAATAGTTCGACTTTCCGATCGCTCGCCAAAGCGACAAACATCCTATCGTATCCATACTTATTGTACATTCAGTAAAACTAACAAAGGATACATTCGGCGTGACTCTCAAATCCGCATGCCAAGAGTTTTGATCATCTTGGTTTTAGTTTGCGGCCTATCCAACGCCACTAAATTACAAAAATTCGTTGGCGACTTCTTTGAGAAAGGCTTGGTTTGGTACTCGCATAAGCTGCACTCGTAGCCGACTAGGAGCGAAGGGATCTCACGCTCTCGAGTCGCCCAGCTCCTTCAACTCGCACAGCTCCCAACTGAGCACAAACGTCAGGTTGAGAGCAACAAGATCAAAATAACCAACCAACTCAGAGAGCGACTGATAGAACGACGATGATCCGCTAAAGATTCACCTGAACTTTACGATCCGAGTCCGAAGACACTTCGTAGGCTCGCCTCCCCATCGATTCCAACAGGATCGATCTCACCGGCGTTAGCATGGGCGGTTACGGCAGCTGGATGTTGAGCACCCACAATCCCGAACACTTCGCTGCTATCGTTCCCATCGTTGGCGGCATCGGGCATGGTGGCCCCCAAGAGGTAACGCCCGATCTCGACCAATGGGCATCCAACTTAGCCAAGGTCCCCGTCTACGCCTTCGCCGGAGCTCTAGATAAAGTCGTTCCTGCCGAGCGATCCGAACGCATGGTCAAAGCTATCCGCGCCGCCGGTGGCCAAAAGGCCAAACTTAAGATCTATCCCGATGCCGGACACGAAGCTTCTCGCCTCGTCTTCTCCTCCGCGGAGTTCTACGACTGGATGTTCTCACAACGAAACGTCCGAGCCCGCTAACGTCTCCCCTCAAGCGAACACCAGACTACGTCATGAAAAAACTGATACTTTTAGCATCTTCACTAATACTGACAGCACAAGCGGCTCAAGCGAACCCAGATCGCTTCAATTACCTGATTGGTACGCATTCAATTGGCTCGAACTACCAGTTCACTGACAAGACCCGGCTGGTCGAAACAGCTGAGGTAATCCAAGACATGGGTTCGAACATCATGAAGTTCAGGCTCGGGCGCAGTTTCTCTAAACGGAACTCCGCAGGCCCCAATCCCGGCAACTACAAAACGCTAACTATTCGTGTTTTCTAACGTTTGGCCTCCCGAAAAAGATCGGAGATTCGAGACGGATAGTCCTACTGATCGGCCTTCTTACTCTTGGTCTTCGCCTTAAGAGGTCCTGCCTCAGACCATTCCCAGCGGTCATCATGCCATCTCAGCGGAAGCATTCGAGCATTCCAACTCCTCCGAAGCGACCGTCCCTGCAATCGCCGGTGATATTCCTGCTTGGGTTTACGCATCTATCTGGAACAGCTGTAGTCGCTGGGATTTCGCCAAAACCTAGAGCATCACTAGCTTCTTTTACGCAAAACTTGATCTCTTCAATTCGATGATGAGCAAAACAGTGTTTTTTCTCAACAGATCGCAGAATAGCACCTTTAGATAGACTACCTGTCGGCCCATCATTCGCGAACTCCTTGGCCTCCTATGGTCACTTTAGAACAAAGTACTGCTCCTACAAAAGGAGCAGCACTATCATCATGAAGTCAATAAGCTTGGGGGAAATCGATCCTTCAATTTTCGAGCGGGAAACCCCATACCGCCTCCAATGCCAATCTCTGTACTCTCAAATAGAGCGCCCAACCCACCAGAGCAGAGCAACACAATTCAATGCCTGACGAAGGCTCCCGATTCAGTTGTAATCTGGACCGCCTGGCCGTCACCGTCCCTGTTGATGGATCCGGACGCAGCGTTATAGATATTATTGGTAGTGCCCAAGGTGACATAGCTCACGTTACGCGTCCAAATCAGGGCCATGTTGTTTATCGAATAGTCTGAACCTCTGGTCGAGGTGAGCTGTCCATGGTCGAAAAAGTCGTTGTCACGCACCGTCACATTACGACTGCTTTGCAGCTGGATATAAGGACCAACTGAATCGGAAATCGTATTCCCTGTGATCGTAATGCCATCGTACCCACGAAAACCCCAATCGTGGTCTGCGATAATCGTCGTGATAGCCCCAACAGCATCCTCTCCGTTTAGAGGCTGGCCCCATTGTACTTGAGAGAGGTCATTATCGCTTATCAATACGTTTTCGGATACCGAGCCCTCGCCAGAAAAAACCACACCGGAGCCAGCCTCCGCGATCAACATAATCCCCGCCATAGCCGTATGATGTATGGTGTTATTAAATATCGTGCCATTATCGCCACGAGCAAGTATGCCCCTGGCACGCGTATTCGAAATCGTACAATTCTCGATAAAGAACGAGGGGGCTGCATGCGTGAGATCCTGAATCCAGCTTTCCGCGGGTATGGTTACGTTGCTCGTAAACGTCAGCTCGTACTGCCAGGGAGTAGCGGTAAGAATGCCCTGAGAGGGGTTCTTGAACTGCCCTGTAACCGTCTCTAGAGCATCTGCGGCAAGAGTATAGGTCAATGGGTTCGAGTAGCCTACCTTAGGCGGTGTAGAGCCGTCCACCTTGTAGACTCTCACGGAAGAACCAGCCGTATAGGTCGTGCGAAACGGCAAACGGGTTTCGATGGTCACTTTGTTACTAGCCTGTGCCCCGGTGATCACCTTGATAATCGTTCCGTGCACAGCCACGCCATCGTCGCCAAGGTGGGATATTGTGCAGTCCTTGATGCTGGGACCAACCTCCGATTGGCGGGCCACGATGCCGCCCGCATTAACAGAGCGGCCGTTCGTTCCAGCTGGCACAATTTGTATTCGCTCATATGAATTTCCTCCCGGAGACCGCTGGTCGTGAATCGCCAAGCCTGGAGAGGAATGGATGGTCATGTCGTGTAGGTACAGGTCCTTGCATTTCTCCAGAGCAATTGCATGCGAGTCTCCTGCAGAAATCATCGCCGGCATAGTGAACAAATCCCCAACCGCCATGGTGTCGTTGGCCGCATTCTTGAACGTAAGTTCGTAATCGCTGCCTCCTAGGGCGGCAATTTCAGTGACGTAGCGAGTGCCGCTTCCCAGTTTCAGGTTGCCGTCACTGGAGTTTGAAACGATGCCACGGCTGATTCTCTTAGGGTAAAAAACGCCATCATAGGTGTCACCAAAAACGCCTGTGGGCACGGGTTCGGAACTCGGTACCATATCTACGACCATGCTAAGCCGATCAGTCGCGATCGAAGTGATCGTGCCTTCAAAAAAAGGAAGCGGATCGTAGTTGATGACCGGCCCCTCCAACTCGATGTTCGTACACTCCTCAAAACGGATTGCGCTCGTCCAATCCTGATCTTTCTCGATTACGATCGAGACTCCCGTACCGTCCAGTACCACGTGCTCGACATTGAAAAGAGAGATCGCAGGCGAGTCAGTCACTTGATACGTTCCCGGAGTGAGTGTTATCGTAAGCGGATTGGCAGCAGTTGGAGTAGCCCCAATTAGAGCCGTGTCAATCTGTTCCTGAAGCGTCTGGGCGCTTAGCGAAGCCATGAAAACTGCTGAACAAAAACATAAGAATATCGATTTTATATATAACTTCATTTTACTTTTGGTTATTCGAGCAAATAGGAAAGTCTCCGCCAGGCAGGCAAAAGCATCAGACCTCAGATTAGGCCAAATGATATTTCTCTATCACCTTGGCTGCCGCTCGCTCAGACTTAAGGTTGAGTGTCTCGGCAAAAAAATGGCCCGTCGAAAATAGACGGGCCACTCTCGTAAATCGGCCTTTAGAGCTCGAGCGTTGCTGTCAGAGTAAAGGTACGCGGTGCGCGTATCTGCTGGCGGGTATAGTACGGATTTCCAGTCAAGTCATCGATCGCTTGCCGCGGGAAGGTCCCATCCTTGTCGAGGAGATTTCTGACATTGAGCTGCAACTTCAAATCGCGATCGAATACCTTAGTTTTATAGGAGGCGAAGGCGTTTACATTGAAGAGTTCCTCACCCTCAAACGGCCTGCTCGAGTCAACGATGGAGTTCTCATCAACCGCGTAGCCGATTACGTCATTATCCTCCCAAATGAAACCTCCACCGAAACCAAAGTTCTTAAGAGGACCTTCTTTTACATTGTATCCGGTATTGAATACAACTTTCCATTCACGCTGAGCCAAAGGAGCAGTCCCTTCTAGAGCATGCAGGTCAGCGATATTTTGAGTCAATATATCCAACGCGTCACCAACCGTCTGGTAATCCTCAGAAGCAACGCTTGGATCAAGAGCTAAGCTTCTATTTGCTTCCCATGTCGAAAGATTTTCAGCGATATATAGATCCGTGCGCGGCAACCTGGATGAAATCGTTGTCTGAACCTTGTTAATAGCTAGGCGGGCACGCCAATTGCCCGTAAGGTTTGCTGTAGCCGTAAATTCATAGCCAGTAGACTCGTCATCTCTGAACGTATTGTATCGTGCAGGGAGTTCGCCTCTACTAGGATCAATTGCCTGCCACATTGCGTCAACTTCAGGCGAGATGAGACCTCGTAGATTATTTTCGGTCGCATTGTTAGATGACGTTGTGTACCGCACCAGAGATGTAGAGATCTTATCCTTTAGAAAACTGGCTCTTACGCCGAAGTCTTCCGTCTCGCCTAAGGTTGGAGGAGATATCGTGTCGAAGATATCTGGGTTCAGTGACGACGCGGATATCAGCACATCAGAATAACTGTAAGTTAAGCCAATGTTCATTGTCGGCTTGAAGACCGCCGAATAAGTATTGGTGGTATTATCAGTCGCGTTAACAGCGCCTAGCGTACCATAATTTACCGTTCCATCCCAAACTACAGATTTATCTGCTTCGAAGGGGTTTCCACGAAAATTCTCCCCGACGAATATTCCTTGAGAGGTTTTTGGATAGACTACGCCTTGCGAAGTCGTGTCATCTTCACGTTGTCCAGCTGTAAGGATAAGACGTTCGTACCCCTTCTCGGACTTCCACAAGAACCCCTGAACCGCGGCGACTTTGGTATCACGAGTATCAACGATATTTCGCGATGTGCCTCTACGTACCCAACCACTGCTTATACCTGGATCGTCGATCAGATTCCATGTGTCAGTGTAATAAGGAGACGCGTTCGCGCCATCTGGCGTAATATCGGTGTCGAGGTAAACTCGAGTTCTGATTCTGTTGCCAGGGTTGCTAAGGTTTCCGCCTCCTGCTTTTCCGATGGTATTGGCGCGAACGAACAGGCCAAACAAATTCCTCTGGCTTCTGTCCTCATACATGCCCATGAGGTTATATCTACCAAGTCCAAAGCCGAATAGCTTATTTTCGTTCAAGTCTAAATCATAGGATACGACGCTGCGGAAAGTGTCTGCCTTTGTCAGGCTAGCGTTGAAATCATGACGCGACATTTCGATGTAAGGCGAAAGGAAATTCGGATTGCTCTCTCCATTTGGCAACTGCTCGTTGGGATCAATATGAACCGCTAAGCCAGGGAAGGAATTAAGAGCGTAATATTCAGTCTCGGCATGGTTATAGGCCACCTGCAACTGAAGATTATCGAGAATCTTTTGATCCAAAGAAACGGTGAAGTTCTCCCAATCCAGTTCCCGAGAACGGGCTTCTCCCATTAATTGAACTCCATCTATATCATAGATCGCAGTTTCATCGGTGAAAGACGTTTTGCGAATATCGTTTTGCTTTGGATGCCCGGCAATTTCAAATTGCTCGCTTCTCCCCATGCCAACCCAGTTCATGGCTGGGACAGGAGTTCCTCCAGCAACATTAACGTAGTAGCTAGCCTGTCGATCCAATCCACTGCCAAGCGACTGATTGATCGGATCTTTAGCCTCCGCTAACGTCGGACTGCCGGCGTTGAGCCACGGCGTCACGGCATCGTAACTGGCTGTCGTCCAACGAAAAACCGTATCTTCGGATCCATTCTCAATAGTAGTGTTAACGCTTGTCCCCTCAAACGGCTTCCAAGTCAGAGTTCCGTAAATCGCCTCCCGCTCGTGACCTGCCGGATCGAGAAACTCATCGCGATCGTCGCTAAGCAAGGCAACACGCATTGCTAACTTATCCTCAACCAGAACGTTATTGAAGTCCAATGACGTACGAAACGAACCGTTGCTATCGGTACGCAGCTGAAGGGTAGTCGGTTGATCGCCGAACACTGGCTTTTTAAGTGTCGCATTAATAACGCCACCAGGAGACCCAATCCCATATAATATTGAATTCGGGCCTCTCGCCACTGTGAAGTTCGTAGTATTGTAGCTATCTATCGGAACTTGAATTCTCTCGAAAAAGTCTAGCATCGTTTGATTACTCGCGAAACCGCGAGAAACATAAGGCGTCTGAAACCAAAACTCATTTTCGAACTCGCTTTGACCGCCGCTGTTTTGCCATGTGCTCACACTCGCCACCATATCCAAAGAATCATACATGTCCGACGCGCCGAGATCCTCTAGAAGCTCATCTGTCAAAACGTCTATCGACGCTCCGACATCGCTTAATTTACTACGCATTCTCGATCCTGACAGGGTCTGCGTCGCCGTGTAACCAACTTCTGAATTCGCCTCTATAACAAATGGAGAAAGCTCGAATACGTCTTCATCCGCATCTTGAGAGGAAACGTTAACTGCAAAAACAGGTACGGCCGCTGATACAGCAAGCCTCATACCTAGAACTCCGTAAGGTATATTCTTCATAGAAATGTGGGGTGGGTAAGGTTGTTAAGGTATATAGTTTGTTCGCTCGTCCTTTCATTATGGATATTCATCCTATAATTAAGAAGAGCCAAATAGATGCTTCTAGTAGCTTGAGCCTGGATTAGATGAAATACATCGGGTTAGAGCAACCGCTTACGGTGTCGTTAAAAAGTTACGTAACTCACCAAGTCTATTTAGGCCACGTGGAAGCTCGAGGCGAACGTGCGGTCGCCTGGAATGCCACAGCAGCAAGCGAGCTGCGACCCTGTCGCTCGATCCTGATCTCTTGTCAACGACAGCAAAATTCAATAGGCAGATTCGCTGGGAAGCGTTGGGCGATATTCCTCGCCCTCTTTCTCTGGGAAGAGGGCACCTAGAGACTCTAAACTTTCTATCAACCCCTCCATCATCTCTTCCAACCTACTTGGATACACATTCGACAGATTATTAGATTCTCCTACGTCCGAATCTAGATCGTACAGTTCGTAGTGACTATCAAGATCGTTCAACTCGGGAAAGTAGTGATAAACCACCTTCCAGCTTCCTTCCCTGTAGGCTGTGAAATAGTGATCTGTTCGATGATGAGGAAAGTGGGATAAGAAAACATCTCGACGCCTCGTATCTCGCTCCCCGCTAAACAGTGTTTTCAAGCTTTGTCCGTCCACAAAATGCCCATCAGGCACCGGTGCCGAAACCAAGTCCACGAGCGTTGGAAAGATGTCGAAACAGGCAGCCATTTGAGTTTGCACTTCCCCGCGAGCGATCGGCAACCGCTCCTGCCAAGGATTATCAGCATCATGCTCTCCCCAAGCAGCGATAAATGGGACACGTACTCCTCCTTCCCACTGGTTTCCCTTCCTCCCCCTGAATGGGGAGCTCGATGCAATCTCCCCGTCTTTCCCAATTGGAGAATGGGTTCCATTGTCGCCAAGAAAGATAATCAGTGTGTTCTCCGCAATTCCCCTGTAGCGGAGGTGGTCCACTATGCCCCCCAGGGACTTGTCCATCCCCTCGATGAGTGTAGCAAATGCCTGTGCTGGTTTGCTTTTGTCCGATTCCGAATAGTTTCCTGCAAACCGAGGGTCAGAATCAAATGGAGCATGAACCGCGTAGTGCGACAGATACAAAAAGAACGGCTTCCCCAACTCAATCGACCGATCGATTTCATCTTTCGCCTCTAGAGTGAGAGCTTCCGTAAGGAAAATGTCAGTACCATGGTATTTCTCCAAATCTGGTACGTGATTAATTCCCTTCCCAAAGTTCTTCTTACCGTAGTAACTCGCTGGAATTCCTGAAGAATGTCCCGCAACATTCACATCAAACCCCAGACTAACGGGATCCTCCCCTGGCACGCCAAGAGGACCAAAGTGCCCCTTACCTATATGGATCGAACGGTAGCCAACAGCACCTAGAACACGCGGCAGAGTGACGTCTCCCTCAGCTAAGCCAGTCCAGCCCCAATCTGGAGGTCCATACTCTCCCCCATTATTACTGACTGGCCTGATATAGTTCGTTGTCTTATGCCGAGCCGAATTCTGACCATTCATTATGGATGCTCGTGTAGGCGAAC
Source organism: Pelagicoccus mobilis (assembly GCF_016595505.1). GTDB lineage: Bacteria > Verrucomicrobiota > Verrucomicrobiia > Opitutales > Opitutaceae > Pelagicoccus > Pelagicoccus mobilis. The sequence goes on from NZ_JAENIL010000006.1 coordinate 107,158, forward strand.
ACACCGTATGGGCAGAGAAGTCGCTAAAACGAATTCCCTGTTCAGCAAGTCGCTCCATATTCGGAGTTCGATACCAATCATTTAAAGCATGCCTTACAGGTCTACCTTCCTCGTCGACCAAAAACGGTAAGGACGTATCCATTACACCCATATCGTCGACAAGGAACAGTACGATATTCGGCGAAGAGCCATCATCCCCTCCCTGAAGACTCGCAACCAAGGTTGTAAGAACGAGGAGAGCAGGAATGAAAACGTTTCTAAGCATCTTCACTTCGAATTCAGAGGTTCGCAAACACTAGATGGCACGCCCATCTCATTCCTTTCTCTTGGCGATCGGATCTGGCAAATCCTTAGTAAGCTTACGATACAATTCAACGAGTTCCTTCTTCTTCTCGGGATATTGATTACTCACATCAATAAGCTCCCCTTCGTCATCAGATAATCGATACAATTCTCCCTCAGGAGGCATCCCTGAAAAGTTATCTCTAATCCACTTAAAGTCCCCTGAGCGAATCGACCAGCTATTCCTATCGAAGCGACGGAAAAAGAAATGGTCATGCGGATTCCCATCCTTTCTGCCTGTAAGATATGGCATCAGGTCAACACCATCGATGATCCGGTCGCCCGGTAAGTCAGCTCCAGCAAGGGTAACAGCAGTGGTAAAAATGTCGGTCGAGTTCACGATTCCGTCATAATCGCCACCTTGTGGGATAACTCCTGGCCACGAAGCTCCAAATACGACTCGCAACCCACCATCGAAAACGGTGCCTTTGCCCTGCCTGAGTGGCAAGTTGACAGCTCCGAAATCATTAACACGTCCGCGACCCAACGCCAACGCCCCTCCATTATCTGCGAGAAAGACGATGAGCGTGTTTTCCCTTACTCCAGCCTCTTCAACTGCATTCACAATCTTCCCAACTCCATCATCTAAGCCCGCTACCATGGCACTATAGACGAGTCGCATGACATCGACATCAACGTCCTTTCCTCGATAGGGCTCCAGCGAGTAGTTTGGTAAGGCGTTTTCACCTTCTGTGGCTTTTATCTTCTCGTAAGCTTCGGTGAAACGAGGCTGGTGCGCCACAACCCGCTCAATCAACGGTTGTGTCGCCTGCATCGGGGAGTGCGGAGCATTGAAGGCGACGTAAAGAAAGAATGGATCCTCATGATTCCGCTCGATGAAATCTACCGCTTCATTCGCTATTAGATCTGTAATGTATTCTTCGAGTTCAATCTTCTCACCGTTATCAATGAGCGATCCTTTATAGTAGTCTTGCGCACCGCCAAGAAAGCCAACGAACTCGTCAAATCCTCTAGCCTGGGGCTGTTGCTCTGGACGATCTCCCAAGTGCCATTTTCCCATCAAACCGGTAGTGTATCCGACACTGCCCAGAACCTCTTGCAGCATGACCTCGCTGGCCGGAACACAATACTCGTTATTGTCTTCCATTGCGAATCGACTCGACGTACGTCCCGTCAAATAAGACGCCCGAGATGGGCCGCAGGTAGAGCTAGCTACATAGCCGTTGCTGAAACGAAGCCCCTCATTGAAGAGGTTATCAATATGCGGCGTTAAGACATCCTTAGTCGCTTCTTCATTTTGAATACCGATATCGGACCATCCCAAATCATCCGCCATTATTACGATCACATTGGGACGGCACACTCCAGAAGCCGTAGCTAGTGCCACACCAACAATCGTAACTACATTTCTGATACATATCAGTTTTCTAAAAACGCTATCGCTCACCTTACTATCCATTCAAAATCCAACCTTCACGGTAATCCTTAACCAGAAAACGATTAGCCCCGGGTCATTGGTTACCATTCCACTCCTCGCATCATAAACCAACTCCTTACCTGCATTATGAGCAACAAGACCGAGCGTCAAAGTTTCGATCATTTTTCCGGCATAGTCAAAGTCGCAGGCGGTTTTTAGGTTATCTATACACGCATTAAACCACTCAGTCCGTATACTCCCAATTGGCTTGGACACCTCATCCTGATTCGGCAAGCCGTAGTAAGTTATATCCGTGTCCTCCCTCAGAGGGATAAGAACTCGATTATCAATATCAGTCACGAGAACTCCCTTCGTTCCCTTAAACATGAAACTGCAAAAGTCTGCACACAGGTCTTCTTAGATTCTACGGATTGAAATTGATATACACTTCAATCAATGCGCTTTCGCGCCTGAAGTTTCTCAAGGGACGCTCTCAGCCTACTCAATGCCGGAGCATGCTCGGGGTCAGATGATAGGTTATCCCACTCATATGGGTCCCTATCATGATCGTAGAGCTCTTCCGAACCATTACTGTATCGAATATAGCGCCAACGCTTACTGCGAATCGTCCAATGCTGCTGATCCGGATCCTTCCTCCCCTCCGCATCTTTCAGCCACGCCCATATCATTGAAACAGCCTCTTCGGGGCCGCTCCACTTTCCACCTATCGGGTCCTTCAGAAGGGAGACAAAACTGGAACCTTCAAGCGGGGCTCCTTTATCGTTCTTTCTGGTATCTCCTTCAAGACCACACAATTCAACCAACGTTGGATAGAGGTCTATCAAAGAAACCACTTGATCTGCCACTTCACCCGCAGGGGTAACACCAGGGGCGCGTACCAAGAAAGGTATTCTGGTGGATTCCTCATAAGGCGAACTCTTGAAAAGGTAATCCTTCTCTCCCATTTGCCAGCCATGATCACTCATCACAATAACGACAGTATTGTCCTTCAGCCTGCTCTGATCTACAGCGTCTATAACTTGACCCACGTTTTCGTCCACGGCAGCCACACTCGCAAGATAAGCCTGAGTAAACGCTCTAATACCGTCCTCAGGAGTTGAATACGATTCAGTCAAGACCCGATAATACCTCCGACCAAGTTGCTCCCGACCAAACACTTCATTTAGCGAGATGTCATCCTTATCTCCCGGCTTCATTACCGGCAACTGCAGGGTATCCTTCGGGAAGCGATCAAAATACCTCTTAGCGACGTGTAATGGCGTGTGCGGTCTGATAAAGCCTACAGCTAAAAAGAACGGCTTGCCTCCCTCCTCCTGAGCAAACTTCTCCAGCCTGTTCGCAGCCCAGTCAGCGTTCATCTCGTCAGGCGTCTGGCTTCCACTACCGTCGCTTGCATAATTGAACGGTTTGAGCCCTTCGCTTTCATCTCCATATACCCAACCACTGGTAGGATCATCATCATTCGCATACGGAATGTCCTCAAGAGGGGCGAAAGAACCATCAATCCGGTTTGGAATATCAGCGAAAGGACTTGGAACAGAAGGATGAGCGACTCTCTCATTCCCGTCGTAGACAAACGGACCATAGTCTGTCTCGTTCTCAAACTCGTCCCAAACATCTCGCTTGAAGTGGTGCATCACTTTCCCCGAGCCAACAACATGGTAACCGTTATCCCGGAAATGCTCCATCAAGGTCTTCGAGTTAGAGAGCACTGGATTCTCATACCACTTGTCGAAATGCAAGTTACCCGATGTACGAGCATGAATACCTGTTAGAAAACTCGAACGTGATGGAGCGCAAACGGGATAATTGCTGTAGGCTCGACTGAATGAAACTCCAGTTTTAGCAAAGCGCTCCAAATTTGGTGTCTGAACCTGAGGGTGACCGCCAAAACCACTAACATAGTCATTTAGGTCGTCGCATATGATAAGGACGACATTTGGTTTATCACGGGCTATTCCTGTTGCAATAAGCAAAAGTCCGGCGAAAACAGCGAGCATTCGCCCACTGTAAATTCGCAACGTATCATTCAGACTCATACGCATTGTATCTTGAAAATACGCGCCATTTTCTTGACCGGCATTGTAACTTCCAAAGTACCTGTCTCCAAATCCCAAACATTGTTCACAGGACGAGCAGATGGATAGATGCACTCTACCCTGGCCTCAAGGCCCTTGAACTGACCAAGCGGAAGGCTAACGGTATCGTCCTTACCTTCAAAACGCCATACGGACAGCAACATCTCCTCCCCCCACTTCAAACCGAAAGCTCCCCAGCCACAATCGTGCTTCGTAAGGCCTAATGGCCACACTGGGGTTCCAGTTGGGATCCTCTCACGGAAACTCTTGTAACACTCAACCGCCTCTTTAATCAGGTCGAGCCGCACACCGTCCATCGCCTGCATCTGACCGCTGAGATAAATCCGCCAACTCATCGATGATACCATGTTCATGATGACTGACTCTTCAGTCGCTTCCATCAAAGGGTAAGCCCACACTCCAGCCTGCTCAGGACAAACTGCTGCTGCACTGTTGATGGATATCCGAGCATTCATCAGGTAGTTCTGATTGTCCGTAGTCGAAGAGGTCGTATGCAGATCCATCAAACCATAGGTAAGGCGCAAACCTCCGGAACTACAGTTTTCTATGACAAGATCAGGATAGCGTTCAAAGATGGCAGCTAACCAGTCCCTGTACGCTCTCTGGTGCCCTAACAAACCATCTCCAAAGCTACCGGCATCCACTTCAGTACCAGGACCAATCTCGATGTTGTAGTCCATCTTGATGAAGCCGCAGCCATACTCTTCTACCACCCGCTTAACGACAGCATTCGCATGCTCCACTACGATTGGATGACGGAAATCGAGTTGGTAGGAATCATGATCAACGACTCGCTTACCGTGCCGCTGGAAAAAACACTCCTCTGGCCAAGTCGAAGCGAGGCGACAATTTATCCCCATGCGCTCCAGCTCTAACCATAACCCAGGAATCATGCCTTTCTTTCGAATATAGTTGAGTGGCTCTTCAATCCCTCCAGGGAAACGCTCCAAAGAAGGGAGCCATTCTCCGACTCCGGCGAACCATGGCCCCGAATCGTACCAACCTGCGTCGATAACAAAGTACTCAGCTCCGGCAGCTTCGGCCTTATCAATCAACGGCAACAGTTTCTCTGTAGTAGGATCTCCAAAAAGACAATTCATGTAGTCATTGAAGACAACCGGAAGCTTCTCGTTATCAACGTGACTTCGACGCATCGCCCTGCGGTAGTCATTAAGTGAGCTGAATGCAGAATCCACTCCTTCAATACACGCTCCTATCGCAACAGGGACAGAAACAAAGGACTCCCCAGGAGCCAGATTCTTCCACCATTGGTTCTCTCGTTCCGTCGGACCGCTTAAATGGAGATATAATTGACCGGCAATATCACCCACTTCCCAACTCCAAGACGCATGACTCTCGATCTGCCAAAACAAAAGTTCCCCAGTTCGGATCGATTCGAACATCCCCATAGGGAGAAACTCCTTACACGACCAAGTTCCCGTATTGCTATAATCGATACGTTTGGAACTGAACTCCTTCTCACTCATCGGAGTAATCCCTAATTCGGCAAGAGACTGACGACGCCACTGAGATTCAGATTTCCACGCGTTGTGAGCAGTATGCAAATACGCGTCCTCTTTCACATCAAGACCTTGATCTTTTGTCAGACCAGTCAAAGCAAAGGAAGTCACATACTCCAGCCCTACATCTTCGCCCCAAATATTCGAAAGCTCGGTCCAGCATCTAGCGACAGGAATCCCATCGAAAAATTGGATATGGCTTACGATGCGTAAACGGTCAGACTCCTGCACGATTTCGATTTTCCGACCGGACTCGTTTCGATTATCGTGGTAATCGATAAATCGAGGGATGTTTCCTCCACAATTCGAACCAGTGTGCTTACCGCCATGGTGGTCATGCTGGTTTTCACCAGAGCAGTGAACTTCAACCAAGGTATATCGACGTCTCAAACGCTCCTCTTCGACAACGGTTTCCGCATCAAATGGCAAAGCTGAAAAATGCAGCAATCGGGCAGCCTCGTCCGGCCCCTTTTCGAATACGAGATTTAGCCCATTTTCTCTAATCGTCACAGTCTCTTCACCTAGGCCTACAATAGCATCTTGAGTTTTCATAATTTCAGTAATTTCTGTTCGCCGACTATCGCTCGATGTTCGAACAATTCTCAAAGTCGATCGGATCCTCTTTTGTCTCTGTGTCACCAATACGTTTGAACGTATTATTAGTAACAGTTCCCCCGTCTAGACCACTCACGATCATAGCTGTGGGGCGACTGTACTCGATAGTGTTGTCTCGGAACACCAAACCGCTCCGACAACCGTCAACCAGTATTTGAGCAGGAGTCCTTTTGCCGAAATGTGCAGCGAACTTCCCGTTACGAACAATGTTGTTCTCAACGACTAGGTTCTCGTAATAAGCAGCTTCCAACCAGTTTCCTATGTTTGGAGAAAGCTTAAGCGACTCCAATCCAGTGTCTTCGATTACATTTCCAGAAATGATTCCGTTACTCCCTTTTGTCAGCACTCCTCGAGAACGATTGTGGCCAAAGAAGTTATTGATAACCTTGAACCCGCTTCCGATCCGATTCACGGCGCAGATAACGGAAACGTCCTCAATCTCGATAGGACGATCAAGCGTCACAATCCATACATCTTGGCAGATTTGTGGATTGATGAGAGTAAACGCCCCCTTTGCCTCGTCTATCTTCTCTTTTGGGTAACCAGAGAACGGTCGTACTTCACGAGCCATCGCCTTCGCAATCAGCTTCCCCGATCTCGTAAGCACCTCTACTGGGTCCCCAGCTTGAATATTAACATCCCGCTTTCCGACTACGGTAAGCTCTTTACCATCCGCTTCAGCCACGATGTGATAGTCTCCCCGAATGTTTACGGCGTCATCACCCATGTAAGCGGCATGACACTCCTCGATAGTAGGTCCGACCTCTGCGTTAATACTGTGGAACGCATCCCAATTGCTCGAACGCATACGAGTGTATCCGACATTAGGATCATCAGATCGACGGTCGACCCGACATCTGAAATAGTGCAAGTTACTAGAAGCCTCCCCCAAGAAACTAAAACAGTTAGACGCGTAGATCGTAACCTCCTCGAAATATAGGTTCTGACACTCGTAAGCGTATACTCCATGTGCGGCGAAGGTTTTCCCATCGATTCGTTCCCGCTTGGTTTTGACCAATAGGATATCACCAACTTCCACGAAGTCATCAACTCCTTCCATATGTCTTTTCCGATGGATACGTATGGATCGATCTTCAAGACGTTCGATACTCTCCAAATCATGAAAGGTTCGAAAGCCAGGTTTCAGCTCGTGCGTTTCTGGGTCATATACCTCAACACTACTCGTTGAAAGATCGTCGATAGGGTAGCCATCGAATACATCGATCTCGAAATACTCGGAAGTATACTCCGTGAGTCGCCCCTGAGCATACAGTTGCGGATTGTAGTCAATGGTTAGATTTGTAATGCGTATGTCCTTACAATCCTCCAAATGAATAGCACGAGTACGATCAGTGCACACAATTTCAGAGTCTTGAAAATCGATCTCGATTCCTCTCAACCCATAGAATTCCAAGTGAGCGATTTCCTGCGGGGCCAATCGATACACTCCAGTTGGCACCTTCAGCTGGGTTTGACCTTCAGCAATTCGAGCATCAATCCAACCTTGCAAATTAGCGACCATCGCAACCGGTTCCGCCCCAGCACGACCAACACAAAAAATGAACAACAATAAAAGAATCTTACTATACATGACCGACTATTCTATCCAGGACGCATCAGCATCGATTTGCTCGAGACTCGATTTAAGGTCTCGGCGTAGTGTATTGAATATTTTAGAACTCTCAGGGTCGTTCGCCTTGTTGTTCATTTCGAATCCGTCGCGACTCAGATTGAACATTTGCGCAGACGCCAACTCAGGGCGTTGCTCGGGAGCTTCATTGTAGAGCGTCAACTTCCAGCCATCAGCACGAACCAAGGACGCATGCAGCATGAGTTCTGGAAACCACGGAGCAGCCCGATCAGGCATTTCGTATTGAATAAACAACATTTCGTCGCGCACCTGCTCCTTCTCCCCAGTGAGTAGAGGAACGATCGAACGCCCCTGCTGCCCCTTGATCTCAGGAAACTCGACATCAGCGACTTCCGAACAAGTGAAAAAGATATCCGCTAGACAAACAAGGGCATCGCTCTCCGTACCCTTTTTCGCGAGCTTCGGATAACGTACATAGAATGGAACCTTCGCAGACTCCTCCCATGCGTGGCGCTTCCACGCAAACCCATGCTCACCGTAGAGAAGGCCGTTGTCGCTTGTGAATATGATCAACGTGTTATCCAGTTCGCCGACCTCCTCTAACGTCTCGAGTAAACGCCCCATAGCGTCGTCCAAATCCGCGATCATCTCACAGTATTTCTCATACGCTTCAGGCATTTCCGCTGCTTTCTTCGCATCCTTGAAAAATCCTTTATCCAGCTCCTGGTTATCTCGATCAGGAAGCCCCTTCCCCCTGTATTTCCCCTCATTTCGTTCGCTCATAATGAACGGAGCGTGAGGGGCAAACGGGCTTAGAAAGATACAGAACGGATCATTCTCATCCTCAGACGCAAAGCGAGCAGCCTCATCGAATAGGATATCGGTCTGATGTCCCATTACTTGCTTGGTTTTGCCATCAATTGAATACTCCTGATCCCGATACAAAAACGTGTTCCACCAATCATAGTGCGAAATGTCCGGAGTTAGCTTATCGCGAGAGGGCCCCTTGTTTATGAACCATCGATCCCACGCTTTTCTCGCTGTATCCTGAAATTCAGTACCTTCGTAGTATTTACCAATGAGAGCAGTTCTATAACCAGAGTCCTTGAAGCTCTGAGGTAGGTAATATTCAAACGTTTCGGGATAGTAAAAATTATCACGACGCATGTGATGAGTCGAATACTGCCCTGTAAAAATCGAAGCCCTAGACGGACCACAAACAGGGCTCAGCGCATAGCAATTATTAAAACGGACACCTTCCTCCGCGAGACGATCCAAGCTGGGAGTCTCCATAAATGGATGCCCCTCACTCGATAACATACCGATACGCAGGTCATCGGTCATGATGACCAAAATATTGGGCCGCTCCCCAGCGAAGACCGTAGCCCCAACAACGAGGAAGCAAAGCCCACCTAACAACTTACGAAAATTCATCTTATTCATATTCCCACTTATGGAGCCAAGGGTCCTTAGTCTCCTTCTGAAAAGCCTTCAATTTCTCACAATAGGCTTCAACCATTTCGGCGTATTCAGTTTTCCCTGCCAGATTATCGATCTCATCAGGGTCGTTCTCCAAATCGTACAGCTCGAACTTCGGCCGCTTGATATAGGCATCCACTTTTCGAACTCCGAAGTACTCTGGCTTGTCCCGTTTCACGACCTCCCAGGTCGCCGAGTTCCACAAATCCTCAGCAAATGAGAAATCTAGCGGGTGAGCGATATTCCAGATAAACTTGTACTTCTTGGAACGAATGATGCGCATCGGGTAGTAGTTCGTGAGCTCGTGAAAACTGTGCGACCCGTAGATCTCTTCCCTCCAATCTTCTGGAGACTCCTGATCAAGGACTGGAAGAATCGAACGACCTTGGAAGCTTACACCTTCGGGAACCACGCCAGCTGCATCTAAGACGGTCGGCGTTATATCAACCCAACTTGCCAACGCGTCAGTGGAGACGCCACGTCGCGCCTGCTCAGGACTACGAACAATAAACGGCAAACGCATTCCTGGATCGTACAGAGTAGTCTTTGAAGCCGGAAACGCGGCTCCATTGTCCGACAGGTAAATGATCAAGGTGTCATCGTATTTGCCAGCATCCTTAAGAACCTGCATTAGACGACCAACCCCGCGATCCAAGCGGGCAATAGATTGGTAGTATTGAGCCAACTCCGCACGCGCCTCAGGATTGTCAGTCAGGAACGGTGGAACAATCACTTCTTCATCAGTAAACGTCTCTTCAACGTCCCCTTCGAACGGCTCTACTGGATTGCCAAAACTGTTCGGCTTACAAGGGTGAGAGTCGATAGTGCGTCCGTCGCGATGCGGATTAAAGGAACACCAATAGAGAAAGAACGGATCATCCGCTTCGATAAACTCGCGGCATGACTCAGAAGCAGCCACATCATCACGATCAAACTCACGTTCTTCACCTCCAAAATCGAAAGGATAGATAGACTCTGGAGCGAAATGCTTCTTGCCTACGCGCCCAGTTCGGTAACCCGCTTCAGCCAGCAGGGCAGGCAAAGTCTTCACCCAGTTAAACGCGGAAAAATGGTGATAGTGATGAGTATGACCATAGGTCCCATTGGTATGATTATGCGTTCCGGTAAGGATCACCGAACGACTCGCAGCACAGGATGGCGATGTACAAAACGCATTTTGGAACATCGTCCCCTCACTAGCCAATCTATCGAGGTTTGGCGTCTTCGCGACAGGATTGCCATAACACCCGAGAGTCTCACGACCGTGGTCATCCGAGACCATCAGCACTATATTGTATTTCTTCATTTCAGTCTCTCCGTTCAAAAATCCAACTACACAGCTCACAAACAAGCCGAGTAACCCAAAGCTCAGTCCACGTCCCTTCATGATTCAGCAGCCTCCTTGCGTTTCTCCAGCTCTGCCTGAATTTCCCGAACGCGAGATTCCTTCAGCGGATACACAAGCAACAACAGAAATGCGATCGAGATCGCGATAACAGGAATGATACAGAAATACAGACGCATGTAGAAAACGGCTTGCTGATCCTGTCCGGCTCCGAGGGCTGCATCAAATCCCGACCAGGTTAGAACATAGCCCGAAACAACAAGAGCTAATGACACGCCCAGCTTGAAGACCCAACCATGCACGGCACTGTACATCCCTTCACGACGCTCCCCGGTATGAAGCTCGTCAAGATCGACGATATCCGGTATCATCGCGTTAATCAATGTCCAGGTTGCCGCGAGACCTCCCGACATCACAATCCCAGGGATAATACTCAACCAAGGGTTCTCAGGCGTAAAGCACACCCATTTCAGAGCCGATCCTACGATCGACAGGATCATTGCGATTCCGAGCGTACCCGTTTTTCCAATACTTCTCGATATTTTCGCGAGTATCGGGACCGCGATCATACAGCAAACCTGCGAGACGATGCCTCCCACAGCCATCAGTACGCCAACCATCTCGGACTTCTCCCCAGCAAAGATGTGGTAAACGGTCACATAGTAGCCCAAATGCCCAACCAGCATCAGTCCGATCAACATCAGCACAGTGATGCCAATCAAAATCTGAAACGGACCCTCTCGAACCGTCTCTTTAAAACTCCTGAAGAAAGATACTTTCTTGATCTTCTCTCCCTTCAGACGACTTAAGGCCGACTCGTGCTCGCGAGCGAAAAATGCAGTCACCATTCCCGCCGCGCAGATGAGGATACCCGCCATGATCCCGGCATACCTCATCCCTTCCGCCATGCTATCGAAGCGGTCCAAACTAATGAACCAGTAGATCCCAGACACCCCGAACGCCCCGACCTGACTGATAACAGTACGGTACGACATCACCGCCGTCCTCTCGTTATAGTCAGGACTCAACTCCATTCCCAACGCGATGTAAGGGACCGAGTAGACAGTGAACGCCAGGAAGAAAATTAACGACGTCACCAGAAACCAGGTGAAATATCCCATCTCAGACAACCCGGACGGGAACAGCCAAATCGACGAAAAGGTTATACCACTTAACATCGCACCGAGAGCAATCCAAGGTCGGCGCCGTCCCCACTTGCTTCGCGTATTATCCGTCAAACTCCCCATTATGGGGTCAGTCATCGCATCCCAAAGCCGGGAACCGCCCATAACCCAACTAACAAGGCGCGGATCTACTCCCAAGCTGTCATTAAAAACTGGATTCGCAAACTGGTTAACTCCACGAACCATCAAGACATAGGACATCATTCCGGTGCCATACCCCATTTTTCGCCAAAATGGGACGCGGTCCTCTAATGGGGTGTCATGCTGATGTTTTTCAGAATCTTTCATTCAAAGTGTACTGGGGTTCAGCAATTGAACAACAATTGCGTACGGGCTTGAAACTTCAGTAGCCTCACCCACGAGACAACCGTTTTCAAACTCGTCAAAAAGTTACGTAACCCTACCAACGAAGCAAGGTCGCCAACAACAGCACCTTACGCTAAAAAGTAAGGGCGGCCTCGTAGAGGCTTCGATCCTCTAGCGGCTCACCGACCTTCATCGTGCTCTCGCCAGACACCCATCGTCCGGCACAAACAAGCTTCACAGGGTTGGGTGGCGGGCCCTTCTCACCAGTATGAATAAGCCCTACCAAAAGATCTACCGCGGAAGCTCCAATTGAATGACTATTCTGATCAACCCCAGAGCAGACGATGTCTTCACCAGGCACCGCTTGGTGGTCCAGCGAAGCAAACCCAAGCTCTTTTGGGCACTCTAATCCCGCCTTCTTCATCATCAAAAACTCGCGAGGAAGTCCAATTATCGAGTCTAGTCGATTCGCCCTAGCCCATTGCCCAAACGCAGAGACATCGTCATCGTCATACAAATACAGAGGAATCTCCCCCTCAGCATTGCGCATTCTCGACCAAAGCAAATAAGCGGAACTCCAGCGATGCCGGTTGCGCGCTTCAGTCGTTCGAGACATAGCAAAGCCAATTCTTCGATAGCCCAACGACTCTAACTGGTAGAGCGACTCCAGCATCGAGGAATAGTGATCATGACGAACGACTCGGAAATGCGGATCATCAAGTTGCTCGTTAATTTCCACCACACTCGCGCGACTCCAATCAAAGTCGATCGTACGCCTTCCCTCGGACATAAGCTCAGCCCCTGTAGGAGCTAGAACGATACCGTCAATTCCCCTGGCATAAAGAACGTCAGCGAGTTTGATCCCAGGCTCCAAAGCCCAAAAGGACTCAAGTTCATAACCAATTTCCTTTGCCCGTTCCTTTGCCCCTTCGAAACATCCAGTAATATGAGGGAAATCCCTCCACCCTTCTGCTGTCTTATGAGTAGTCAGAAAGGCAAGGCGTTCTCCAACCGACGAATGCCCAGTCTCCGCGACAGCCGCCAACGCCTTAGCAACATTCGGGTTTGGTTTGTAACCCAACTCCTGCGCGATTTTTTTGATCCGTCGACGATTCTCTTCAGAAACTCCGGGAACCCCACGAAGTGCCTTCGAAACAGTCATCCGAGTCACGCCTGCTACTTCAGCGATATCACGCAAACAAACTGACCGATTGGACTTCATATTTCCAGAAGGAAAACCAACCTTCCCATCAAGACAACCCATATCCCTCGAGAGAGTAATGATCCATAAGATAACTTAGCCCAAAAGTTCCATAAAGCGTATCCAAATAGCGGATAAGATAGAGCAAGATGCTGATCGGCAACGCATTGTTTTAGTCACCACACAAAAACGAACGAAACCCAAAGCCGCTCGAAGTAAAGTGACCCAAACGCCTTTCCAGAACAGGGAAATCCTCCATCACGGCCATCAGATTCGAAAGCCGCCTTCGAAATGGCGCTGCGGCTCGTTAACTCAAACAACTCGGGCGACATCCCCTCGATCGCGATCAAGCCAGAACTCGTCACCGGAAAAACCGTCAAATAACCCCAGCAATGAAGCCCCTAATCCTAGCCGTCCTAGCCTTCGCCACCCTCGCAAACAGCGCCCCCCCAGCCCTCCAAACCCTCGCCCCGGAGCCGCACGAGCAGACCACCAGCCTCAATTCAAAATACTGGGCCTACCTCCCCTCAGAAACGACCGCGGCCAAACTGCCCCTGATCCTATTCCTGCACGGCGGAGGCGGCACCGGAAGCGATATCCACAAGATCAAAGGACAGCCAATGGGCGTCTGGAAAGGCATCCAACGATTCGAAAAAGGCCCTTGCATCATCGTCGCCCCGCAGTGTCTGAGAAGTCCTCGGGAAAGCAAAGACGGTGGCTGGCAAGTGGATGATCTAAACCTCCTCCTCCAAGACCTAAAGGCACGCTTTCCCATAGATTCGGAACGAATCTACCTCAGCGGAAATAGCATGGGCGGGTACGGAGCGTGGATGTGGGGTGGCCACAATCCCGAACAGTTCGCGGCGATCGCCCCCATCGTAGGCGGCCCCAAAGAGGTAACGCCCGATCTCGACCAATGGGCATCCAACCTAGTCAAAGTACCCGTCTACGCATTCGCCGGGGCTCTGGATAAAGTCGTTCCTGCCGAGCGATCCGAACGCATGGTCAAAGCTATCCGCGCCGCCGGTGGCCAAAAGGCCAAACTTAAGAGCTATCCGAATGCCGGACACGACGCCTCCCACCTCGTATTCGCCTCCGCTGAGTTCTACGACTGGATGTTCTCACAACGAAAGCAGGATGAGCAGCGCTGAGCTTTCGAATACGTTCAGCCGTCCCGATGCAGGAACAAGCTATGCATGATCGGGGCATCTCCCTTCGGTTCGATTTCCGTCAACGACGGTCCCTCGACCCAATCGACATCCGTGTAAGCGACTTTCGGATTCACCGGACACCCAAACTCGGCTCTGCCCAGTTGGGCGTCTAGCATATCGATGATGGCCATTCCAATCTTGTAGGGAGTCTGATTCACCCGAGCGAAGTCAGTGTATTCGTAGACTGGAGTCGGGAAAACAATCCCGACATCCTCCGGCACCCGGTACCCGCATTGTTTGAGCCAATCGACCACATAGGTATGTGTAGTCACGATCGCTTCGAACTTATTCGATTCGTACCAATCGATAAAACTCGATGGGTCGCTCGGATCTATCATGAACACCTCAGAGCGCTCGTCCTTGGGCAACTGCGACTGTAACCACAAATAGGGTACAGAAAGACTGTAACGCCGATAGTCCTCATGGTCCGGCCGCATCACGACTCCAATCTTACGGTACCCCTTCTCATGCAATTTTTTCAGGCAAAGCGCCATCGCTTGCTGATTGTTGGTTTCCACCAAATTCAGACGCGGTTTGGTCAGTGTGTGTCCGATTGTCACTGCCGCAAACTTCTCCCAATCCAAGTCGATCGTCTGATGCGTCTCCATGGGCATCACCACGACGCCTTTAATTCCTCTCGATTCTATGATCTGGCTCAAGCGCTTGCCGCGCATTTTCGGCTGCTTGGCCCAAAACGTCTCCACTTCATAGCCCAACGCTTTCGCCTGAGAGTGGGCGCCATTCACGAGTTCTCGATGAAAGGGATTTCGCTCTTCGGGATCCGGAATGTCGAAACAGTGAATCAAGGCGACCGTAGACCGATAGCTGATCTCCTTCCCCGCTCTTACCTGCTTGAGCATATGCTTGTAGGCCGCATTCGGCACATATCCTAGAGCGTCAGCGATCTGCCTAATCCGAATCCGCGTATCCTCTGGAATCTTGGGGCTTTCCTTAAGAGCCAGCCACACCGAGGTTTTCGAATATCCACTCTCTCGAGCGATGTCGCGCAGCGTCGTCATAATCTAGTCGGGGGTAAGGGTTACAATCAAAGGACGTACGCCCCTTCCGAGGCAGTACAAACACTCGATAGAAAAACGATCAGCTATGCACCGCAAGCCTCATTGGACTAGTCAACCAGGCCACCCGACTGATTGGAGCCACTGTCCAGCGGCAACTAGACTCTGTCCACCAATACCGCCGTTCCTTCCTCGTCCCTTCGAAAGTACGCTTTCGGCTCCACCGCCAGGATTCTAAAGCCATAGGCAGGGATGCTGACGAGCTCCTCTGAATCGATCTCGACGCCGGTCTCAGTATCTATGCACCGACCCGGAAGCCTCAAGCTCCCTCCTTCGCCATCGAAATTACAAGCGATCAAAGTCTCCGAACTCTCGCTGTCCAAGGACTCCCAAGGAGAGACAAAGGAACCTTCGGAAACAGTAAACCATTGTTCAACTGCAGCCCCTTGTGCGTAATGAGAAAAAAGCGCTTTCAGGAATTCATCATGCCTTTCGCCACAGGGCTCCGATCCCAACACGACAACCTTCCCCTCACCCAGAGCATTTTCACTCAGGAAACCTAATCCCGGCGTCGGCCCTCCTTCAATAGTGCCCACCATTTTCGCTCCTTCGGATTCCAACAGATAGGACCAACCAGTCAGTTCGACTCGGGCATCGAACGCGACTCCCTCGGCACCACTGTTGAAAAGTGGATACGAGTGTTTGACTCGTATGCCAGCAATCGCCTCGACACACCCCAATCCACGGTCAACGGGCACCGTGTGCTCAATTGTCCTTCCCCCAGTCAACGGACCAGCGATCCAAGTCCCGCCAGCACGAACAAAAGCCTCGATCCGACCGAGCATCTCTTCGGAGACAGCTGGCATAAACGGAGTGATCAATACTCTTCGGCCCTCCAGCGAGTCTCCTTCTGGAACGACATCGACATGCATACCCGTCGAACGCAAGACCCGGGACCATTGCGTAAGCAGTTCGCAGTAATCGAGACCATTGTGAGGTTCTGTATCCAACATTACCCGCCCCGTATCGGACCACATCAACGCCACTTCCGCCCGTTTGACACGCTTACCACTCAAAGCTGGCTCCAGGATCTGTCTCGCTGCCTCCACTTCCCGGCAAGCCTGCATCCCCACGGTCGGAGAATCCCAAGACTGCATCAGGCATCCGTGCGTAAGCTCGGCTCCCGCTCTCTGCTGTCTCCAAACCCAATAGCAAAACGCTTTCGCCCCGAGCGCATAAGCTGCAACCGCCTCCGCCTTCACAAAGCCTTTCGGATGAGGTTTGTGAAAGCCTAAAAGGCTTCCGTTATGCGCAGAACTCGTCTCCATAAGCCAGAAGCTTCTATCTGGCTTCAGGTTTCTCCAATAGTCATAGTTCGTTACCATCCGGTACCAATTATCCGAGTCAACATAGTGGTCGAATGATACGAAATCCATCGACTCCATTACGAGTTCCGGATTCGACTGGAACAACATTCCGGCGTTGTGAGTGATCGGAGCTTTGGAAAACTGACGCACAATCTCAGCCTGCTCTGCCCCGTATCCCGCAATCCGCTCCCTATGAAAACGTTTCCAAGCAGTAAGCAAAGAGGCGTTGTGAAGTCCAGGACACTTAACCGGAAACGGCACTTGCTCAAAGTCCTGATACTCCTGACTCCAAACGCCCGTTCCCCACGCCGTATTCAGATTCTCAATCGTCTCGTAGCGTTCCTTCAACCACTCTTCCCATACTGGGCGAACGCTGGGGCCGTAGTCCTCGGAAACGTCGCACTTGAACTCGTTGTCGATCTGCCAAGCGATCAGGGCAGGATGCGCACCCAAGGCCTTCGCCATTTCAGTCACAATGATTCGACACCGTTCCCGCACGTAGGGATGTTCGATCGCAGCATGTTGGCGGCCTCCATGCGACATCACTCGCCCTTCCTGATCATGCAGCGTACGATCAGCATGGCCATGCGTTAACCAAATGGGCGGCGTCGCAGTCGGAGTTCCCAACACTACGGCCAGCCCGAGCTCGAGGGCAATGTCCATGACCTCCTCGAACAACGAAAAGTCGAATTCACCTTCTAACGGTTCCATCTTCGACCATGCGAATTCTCCGATTCGAACCACAGACAAACCTGCATCCCTTACACGCTCAAGCTCCTCGCGCGGCGACTGCATTGGCCACAGTTCCGGATAATAAGCAGCGCCGTGCCACAAGATATCCATTGGTCCAGGAAATTCAGATTCACCGTTCGTAGTCTTTTCGTTCATACAAAATCAAATTCTAAAAGGGGTTCCGCTTCCTCATCGAGGAAGCCACAGGAGTGATGGTCTAAGATAATCTGCTGCGGTCGCCCTCAGCGCCAACCGCCCACGCGGTGTACAAGTCTAATGGCTCTTCTTTCACTCACTAACATGAGGTCTCTGATCATCTAATCGACTTCTAGATCGTCTCGACCAGGCAGTGGGGGAAAGGCTACAGTCGGCAGACACTGGTACCAAAACGCAACCGACGAAATGTCATCCTGCAAATGCTTGAAGCGGCGATCTCTAGTCCAGCCTAAAGCCTGAATCGTAACCTTTATGTCCTCCTCAAAGCGTATCGGATCCTTCACGTGCCAACGGTACAGGCTGAAACGCGTATTCGCCTGGTACAAACCGTCCGGACGCTCCACATACGGCATTCCCGCATACGGTGTACAAAATTCCTGATACCGTTTTCGAGCTCGATTCTCGAAATTGTAGGAGCCGCAATAATAGTCCTCAGCCCCTGTTCCGCATATTGTTGGAAAACCCGTTGAGCCACCCACGACCTTGCCTTCCGACACTTCCGGATCCGCATCGCCATCGAGGTAGAATTTAATCTCCCCCTCGCCCCACCATCGATTGCTGTTTACCTGCCATGCCTGATAAGTCCCGACGTAGTGACCTCGTCCGACAACGCCATCCAGTATCGTGTAAACGTCACCTTTCGGAACAGGATTCGTGCGTCGAAACTGGGCATGGAAGTAGGCCGCATCCTCAGGAACCTCGGTCAAGACGTAGTCGATTTGATAAAACAAGTTCATCGACTCGCCATCTAAGTTCTCAATAGTCACCCGACATGACTCGCGAAAAGGCATCTCCCAGTAGCAATTGAACGCGTTCCCCGGATTTACGCACACCGCTGAAGAAGTCACTTGAGCAAAGACGGGATCCCTCGACTCGTCGCCCCAATTCACCGTATAGGCGCTTGCGAAGAAGTCGCCGATCGGGCATTCTATCGACGGCGTGTCCTGGCCATCCCAATACACTCTCAATATCGTGCACCGATTCGTTCCGGTAGGAGTCATCCAGATATGCTGTATCGCCCCGGGACCTTCAATGGACGCGATTTCCAAAACTTCACCCGCTTCGATTTTCACGTACGGACGTGCCTTCCACCCTTGCCCCAACTCTCTTGCAGGGCTGGCGTCATCGCCCGTCGCTTCCAGATCAGGAAAAGCGCGGCCTCCTCCGCTTTTGCTCCCATCCGGATTCTCAGGAGAAATCGAGCGACTCCTTGCGGAGGACAATCGCCAAAGATTTCCGAGGTCGACATTCAGGCCATTAAACGGGAGTTCACTCATAGCCAAAGAATGGGCCAAGCACCACTACCATTGCTGCCATTAATAGCGTTTCCCTAGTAAAACGGGTCCACTTTATTCTCTCGTTTAACGTGTCCAGTGAATGAAGTGAGACTCCTCAATTGAATCGTACGAATTTCACGCTCAACTTTGACAGTACAGCTAAGCAACCCGTTTGGGTTCAATCTAAGAACAGTCGAACAATGCCTTCCTCCATCCTAGAAGATATCCCCTTTGCCCCAAATTGCGTTCTCCCTGCCAATACCGAGAGCGAACTCCCTCGCCTACTGCAAGTATCGCATGCGAGAGAGCCCGAAGACTTCGAAAGCTTTTGGAAAGAAACCTACCAACAAGCTCTGCAAGTAGACCCCAAACCTGCCCTCTCGCCGTCCAATCACAAACTCGAAGGCTTCGATACCTTCAATCTCACCTACACTTCCTATCAGGGAGCATCCATCAAGGGCTGGCTCGCCATTCCCACCGCCCACCCAATCCGACGCGGACTCGTTATTACTCACGGATATGGAGGGCGCGAACGCCCCGACACCATTCCCCTGCTCCCGGATGCGGCAATGATCTTCCCTTGCCTACGCGAGTTGCCCATCTCCGTTCCCGAAATGAGCCTGGAACCTTGCCATCACGTTTTGAGAGGCATCGAGAGCCGAGGCACCTACATTCACCGGGGCTGCGTGGCCGACGTCTGGGTCGCTGTCACCGCGCTCGTTCAACTTGCGCCTCAGTCGGAAGGTCGTATCGATTATGTGGGCACATCTTTCGGCGGAGGCATCGGAGCGCTCGCCCTCCCATGGGACGACAGACTTCAAAGCGGCGTGCTAGGAGTCCCGAGCTTCGGGAACAATCCTGTTCGGCTCGCAATCCCCTGCGGTGGCAGCGGAGCCTTTGTTCAAAAATACGTTCATGACCATCCGGAAGCGCTCGAAGTGCTCGCTTATTACGACTCAAGTGTCTCGGCGACCTATACTAAAAAACCGGTCCTAGTCGAGTGCGCTTTGAAGGATGAAGTCGTCCCTCCGGAAAGCCAGTTTTCCGTATTCAACTCCCTCAAGGGACCTCGACAGCTTTTCCTCCGCCAACGGAGCCATTGCGAGTATCCAGATCTTGAGCGCGAGAACAAGAGTTTGCTCGGGGCAATCCGCGAGTTCTTCGCCTAGGACTTCCCCCGCTTTCCTTTGGCAAGCCAAAGCAGCAGGCAACCGACCGCCATCACGAAGCCTGAAACGAACAGCACGTTCAAGCGTCCGCTCGTTTCATTCGGCACCAACAACAGCAGGAGGATAAAGCCTCCCCCAACGACTGAAACGTTCCCCATCATGCGATACTGGGAATAGTCTCGATTCTCTCCAACTTCCTGCTGATAGTCGATCGGCGTCTTCATCTTAACGAAAAAAGCCTCTATCCGATTCTTATAGTCGTCGCTGCTCCATGAATACATGAGACGGCTGATCACCGCCCCAATGGATCCCGCAACGATCACTCCAAGGATCCGATCGTGATAGCTCCACGGCGAATCAAAGAAAGCACCTGCGATTTGCGACCAAATCGGCGGCAACAACGAACACCCCATAATGAAGAAGAAGGACCAACGGGGAAGCTTCTTAACGAACATTCCAAAAAACAAGGGCATTCCGATAGGCAGGCCAATGATCGAGGAGACGATCAGAAATACGTCAAACAACTCCAAGCCCGGATACAGTGACAACGCAAGCGCTACGCCAATGATGATGCAACCAAGGCAGACAGTCACGAGCTTACAGGCAAGCATCGTCCCTCTTTCTCCTAACTCTGGCCATCCGCAACGTCTCCACAATGCTGGAAAGAAGTTTCGCACAATCGTTCCAGTCATTCCATTGAGCCCAGAATCCATGCTACTCATGGTCGCCGCGAACATCGCCACCATCAAAATCCCCAGTAGCCCATTCGGCAGGAGCTTCATCGCGATAACCGCGTAAGCGGATTCCGAAGGGGTCTTTAACGCCATCCCTGCGACTTCGTCCGCATACAAAAAGCGGGCAACAATCGGGGGAATGAAAAAGACGACGATATTGAACAATCCCGCGAATACCGTAAACCAAGCAGCCTTCTTCGCCTCGCGACCATCCTTAACGGAAAGGTAGCGTCCAGCATAACTAAGGCTAACAACGCTCATCGTCATCGAAAGAAAGACCGCGACGATCCAACGCCAGCCAAAACGGTCGCCCGAGAATTGTCCAGGGTCCTTCACGAACTTGAAATCAGCCGCGATATCGGGAGCGCTAAAATAGGAAGTAAAGCCCTCCCAGCCGCCGACTGCCTTCCACGATAGCCAGGCCACCAAGATGCTGATCGGAATCAGGATCAAGCCTTGAAAGAAATCCGTCGCCATCACAGCCCATCTGCCCCCAAAGGTGGAATAGGTCATCACCACGATACCAATCACCACAATGGTCGGCATCACCGGCACTCCAAAAACCGAGCTGCAAAAAATGGCCAGTCCAAGCAGCATCACGCCCCCAGATATCGGATACAGAAAAATCCCGACGATCACCGAGAAGTGTTCCACTTCCGGTCCAAAACGCTCTCGGTATAAATCAGCCACCGTCAAAGCTCTCGTCTGACGACACCATGCCGCCAGAAACAGGCCGCAAATCACTCCGCCCACTACGCTTCCCAAATAGACGACAACAGGTGTGTACCCCGCTTGAAAAGCGGCGCCCGCATTGCCCACGAACGTGTTCGTGCTCACGCTCGCCATCATGATGGACATACCGACCATCCACCAGGTCCCCTGGCCTCCTCCTCTCACATAGTCGCTGAGGTTCCGGTTGAATCGGGCGAACACGAAACCGATGCCAAGCAGGAAAGTTAAGTAAATGCCAATCGTGAGGTATTCCAGACTATGATCCATAGCGTTCAAAACTGTATTTATCCATAAACTACTGACGCAACGTTCCTATCCATTTTTTAGAAGCTCAAGCATTCGCCGATCCAAACGCATCCCCTTGAAATCCTCGTATGCCACGTCTTTGCGTTCGCTATCGAGCACTCCAAAAGGACCTCTCAATTCCCATAGAGCCCATCCCAACTCCGCTTCGCGAAACGAATCCAAGGCACCTGACAACCATTCTAAGGAGACCCCATGCGGCGTCTCGTTAAATACTCCAAATTCTCCCACATGAACACGGCCACTCACTCGTTGCTCATCTGCCCAAACTCGCATTCGACGGCGAAAACGCGCCGCATCCCACACGCTGGCATTAGATTCGTCAGGAATTGAAAACTCAGTTCCCGAGCCATAAAACAGGTCGGCGAATTTCGCACGTGCTTCCCAATCCTCATCCGTATCCGGATTCCAAGGCCAATCCGGAGCTTCACTCGTCCAATCGATCTCGATAAAAGGAGCTCTCCAGTGGGTAACAGCGAGTGGCGAGTACAAGTGGGCGCTTTGCCATACAAATGGGTCGTCAATCCGACCGACAGGCAGGCTTCCCCAAGCCCCGCCTTCCACTAGAACAACTCGTTCCGGACTCACCTCCCGGATCACCGCCAAAGCCTGCTCGTAGACTCTCCGCCATTCCGCTAAACTCACGAAGCGAGAGCTTCCTGGTGCATGGAAGGCTGGCTCGTTTAGGAGATCGAAGCTCACTCCGTCACCAACATCTTGATACCTCTCAGCAAAGTGACGCCAGTGATAGCAAAAAGCTTCCAGGGCTTCATCGTCAGTCCACAGGCAAAAAGGTTCCTCTACGGACCTGTTCACCGAGTAGCCCGGGGCACGATGAAAATTAAGACTCACATGGATTCCATATTCCTGCCCCCATGCGACAGCCTGATCGATTTCCTTTAGACACCCTTCGTCCAACGCCGTCCAATTCTCAGGACTCGACCAACAATGATAGCTCATGGGCAAGCGGACAAAGTCGAAGCCCCACTCCGCCATCAATTCGAAGTCTTCCTCGCGAAACGGATCGTTCCGCAAGGTCGCGTTGAACTTTTCCTGCAAATTGAAGCCTCGAGCTCTCGCTCTCCCTGAAAGCCTATTTCCCGTATGATTCATGAGCTAATTTAAAGATTATGGGAGCATTCCACTTCTTGTCCAACGCGACGAACTACACGCAACTGAACGCGTCCACCTCGCACAGGAAAGCAGAACGGTACGACAAACCTAGTTCTGGTATCCTGACTTCTACTACGCATTGACTAGAAGGAAAAAGAACCCCGCCCGAAGGCGGGGTTCGTAAGTTGAATTCAAATATCTGAGCTACTTCCTAAAATTCCCACTCGGTAGAGAAGATAAAGTTACGCTCACGACCGTAAGTAAACGCATCTCTGAAGTGAATTTCATCAAATATATTGTTCACTTTGAGACGGAATGAAAGCCCCTTCTCTTCCGGATTTGGATCATAGGCAAACGACAGATCCGAAACCGTATACGCGTCATGATGGAGCGTATTGACTGTTTGCTCCATTGGACGCTCTCCCACGTATCGAATGCCGCCGCCGAAGCTGAAGCCTGCCAGGTTCCCGTCTGAGAACTCTTTCTTGATCCACAGCGAGCCCTGGTTCTTAGCTACGTCTGCACGGCGCAAGCCTTCAAGGCTTGGATTCTGTGGATTGTCCTTGAGTTTCGGATCCGCATTGGCATAGGCGAAAATCAAGCTGACGCCGTTACCCAGCACTGCTGTCACGTCGACCTCGAAGCCTTTCGACTCCTCGACACCAGACTGAGCCCAACCTTGCAAGGCATTGCCATCATCGTCAAAAATCACGTTACCGTTGGAGTCGGTCGCGGAAACGAACTGCAGGATGTTGGTTCGTTGGATATCGAACAATGAGAAGGTGGCCCACCAGTTTCCATCTGGAGACTGATACTTGATCCCGAGGTCAAGGCCTTCACCCACTTGAGGGCTAGGAAGGAAAGTATCGCCAAACGGATCGGTTCGCGACCCACCTTGCGGCAGGAAGGACTCACTGTAGCTAAGAAATATGCTTGTTGTTTCAGACGCATCGAAGATGACGCCCGCTTGAGGCGAAGTCTGGCTATCACCAGTAGTCGTTCCACCGGCCGGACGGGTCTCGTATTCATCGTAGCGTAGACCCAGCAAAGCATTCAATCGGCCGCCCATCATCTCTAGCTGGTTAACGGTGTAGGCTGATTTATTGTACGTAGGAACGTCATACGAATAACGGCTGAAGTAGTCGTCCGGGAAGCTAGGTCCAGGTGAACGGTCCCAATTTTCCCAATCCAGCAGGCTCGCCGATGGATTGTTCTGACGCCAGGCACCACCGGTCGCATTCCACGCGCTGTATTCAGCTCCAACAAGAGTCGAGAGACTGATTCCCTCGCTTAGCTGCCCCTTGTAGTTCAGATCCCACTGAGCGAACAATTCGTCATTCTGATCCATGACCAAGTCGACGCGACGGCTAACCATCGAAACGCTATCCCAGATATAGCCAGAACCAGTAACTCGATTCTCCTTCTCGCGCTCCGTATTGCTCAAAGCAATACGCGTATTCCAATTGTCGTTAAAACGATGCAGGAACTCGCCTCCAAAGACCGTCAATTGCTCATCATAGTAGTCATCCGCATTGCGAATATTGAAGAACAGTGGTAAATCTGTGTACAAGCCCACCCCCGGGATAAAGGGCTGATTGCCACGAATGCCATTCACGTTCTTCTCGGAGAACTCGTATTCGAGAATGAACGTTGAATTCTCGCTCGGATAAAAAGCAAAAACGGGATTAACCACATTCTTTGCGATCAGTTCATCCGCGTAACTGGTCCCTTCCTCGCCGAAAGCGCCCGAAACGCGAAACCCTACTTTCTCGCCTAGAGGATTGTTGACGTCAAATTGAACGCGCTTCAAGTCGTCGGATCCAAAACGGAAATCGACGCTTCCCCCCTTCTCCGAAAACGGACGTTTCGTAAGATAGTTGACGACTCCACCCGGCTCGATTTGCCCGTAAAGCAAGGAAGCTGGCCCCTTGATCACCTCGACGCGATCCACCGTGGCCGTATCGACAAAACGTAGACGACGAACGCCGTTACGTACAGTGTAGGAGGTAGGAAGTCCGCGTATCGAAAAGTTGGAGTTGTCTCCATCGAACGATCCGCCCGTGATGCCACTCTTCACGTTAGAAGAGTAGAGGACAACATCATGCAAATCGTTGGCCACGGTGTCTTCGATAAACTCCTTGGTCACGATGTTCATCGCCATGGGAAGATCTTTCAGGCTGACATTAGTGCGTGTTGCGCCGATAGATTTAACACCGACATATCCGCGATCGCTTGAAGCATCTACGACAAAGGGTGAGAGCTCATATACGTCTTCGTTTTCTTCCGCTACAAGACTCGAAGGGGCTAAAAGCATCTGCAGAGCGAGGCCAGCAGCTGCTGTTGAGGTATATTTTAGATATTTCATTTCAGGATAGTTTGTAATCTCCGGGGTTCAAATACGCGAAGTGCATCGCGACTCCTACCTTCATCTTCCCCCTCGATTCCCTCAAACCTACTGTCTTGTAAACTAGTCAAACGCCTTACGTTTACGACACCTCGCATCACTATTTTACGTTCACTCGGTCCAACCGGCATAAAACCTAAATGCGACGATTGCTAACCTCTTGAAAAGCACGAAAGCTTAGCCCTAGCCTCAATCGGACGAATTCCAAAGCAATCGTACGATTTAAAAACCATGAAGTGACAAACAAGTGAGTCTCCCTAAGTGCCCAACAATGTAGTCACAGCTCAAATACTTTTCGCAATGCTACCGTACATGGGCTATCGTCCTGATTGACCTCCATCAATGGGGCCATGAACTTCCACCACCGCTTGCACACTTCTGTCCGGGCAATCGATTCCCTCGCTTCGATATGTTCAATCTCCGCAATAGCGAACAAGGTGCCATCCGCTTCATCCAGGAAAATAGAATAGGAACGCATCGCATGTCCCCAAACATGCGATGCGAGAGCTCACGGATCACCCCTACTCTACGCGATCCGTGAGGAACAAATTGTCGATAGAGACCTTAACTTCGCTCTTTTTATCGAACCGTATCCGGAATCCACTCACAATTACGCCCTTAGTATGCTCCCAGTCCACATTGTCCAAGACGAGAGCTTCGTCTATCCAAAGCGAACTCGATCCATCGCCGAGCTCGTAGCGTTGTCCATCAGGAGCTATATATTCAATGAGCGCGCCGCTGTTGTTCACGACCCACGACAAAGTAAATTCGCTGCCATCCGCTGAAAAAGCAGGGCTCTTGTAATCGCCAATTTTGAACAGGAATTCGCCACCATCGCCCGGCCGAACTTCAAACGAATCGGAGACCGAGTCTGCTAAAAGAGCTAGGTAGTCTTTGAGCTCTCGAAAGATATTCACGATCTGTGAGAAAGACGATTCGCGGCCGCCCACTGAAAAGATTGGTCTTTCGATTTCGCCAATCTTGAAAGGCAATCTGCAACTCGCGACCGATTGAACTGCTAGCGACTCAAAAACCGAATCAGTGTCACCCATTTTACTGTAGTCCCCTACGGCATCCCAATCTCCCAACTCTATAGAGAACAAGGTAGATCCACTTCTTGCGTTCGGGTTCTCAATGGATAGATCCATACTCAGCCAGATTATCGGTAGGTTCTCCGCCAACTTGGTCACCCTCGCGAGCCCGGCTCCTGCATTCGATCCCCCAGAGTTCGCTCTCTCGATCTTGAGAGCTCCTTGGTCCAGATACCACGTTCCTCCCTTAATTTCGCTACTAATATCATCCAGAATGTCGATACCCGGATTAGGAGAATGATAGTCGTCTACCTCTGCCGAGCTCTCGAAATCCTGCATAAACAAACCGGCGTCGTAGACCAAAACCATCCGGTATTGGGTCGGTGCCCTATTGCCCGCAGCGTCTTCAACGTCGTATTGGCGCACATAGACTCCAATCTCGTCGGGATCAAAGGGATCCCCGCTCCAAGAGGCAACCACAGACGCGCTCAGATCTCCGTCCTTCTCGTCGTAGGCGGAGTATCCTGGCTCCACATACACTTCACCCAGCGGGGTGCTCATATCCCCTCCGAATAGCGTCAACACGGGAGGATCGACGTCCGGAGGATCCAGCACGTACACTGTACGACGCACCGGAATTGCTGCGTTCCCAGACGAGTCGGAGACCTCGTAAAGACGCGTGTAAGATCCTGGAGAAAGTGGATCGAACGCATCGCCTTCCCAACTTGCGATAACCGACGCCGTCAGGTCGCCATCCGCATTGTCGAAAGCCGAAAAGCCCAACTCCAAATAGGGACTTCCAAACGGAAGCTCCAAACTCCCTCCGATCAACGTTAACAAAGGAGCAATATTGTCCACCACTGTGACGGTGCGATACCCCGGCTCTGCCGAATTCCCAGACGAGTCTGTGACATCGTACCGCAATTGGTATACGCCCACCTGATTTGCATCAAAGCTCTGGCCAATCCAAGTGGCCACAACCTCGCCAGTAAGATCCCCATCGACATTGTCAGTGGCAATGTACCCAGGCTCCATATACGGACTTCCAAATTCGAGCGCCAGGTCGGAACCGAGCAGGCCAATCACGGGAGCGACATTGTCGAATACCTCGACGGTACGATACACAGATTTAGCAGCAAGTCCGTCGCTATCGTACACGTCATAGCGAAGTTGATACACGCCCACGCTATCGGCGTCATAGTTGTGTCCAACCCAAACGGACAGTACCGAGGAGCTTATGTCTCCATCTTCCGCATCCCAGGCTTCTACCCCGGGCTCGAAAAATGCCTCGCCGGACGGCAAAACAAGGTCGCCACCGACAAGACTCAACTCCGGCGGAGTTTTCGCCTGAGGCAGTTCGCCACTCAGAGAGATCGCATCGAACGAGGCCGTCATCGCATAAGTCGATTCCAGGCGCACACGGAAATCCCGGAACACTTCGGAACGGAAGGTTCCATGCGGAGCCCCCTTGATCGCAAGCGAGTCGTCCATCCAAATGTCGCTCGTGTTTGCCCCGAGAACTTGAGGACTTCCATCGGGTCCCACATAATTAAGCTCCTCCGCGTTCCGATTGAATACCCACCTGAAGGTCTTCATGGAACCATCTGCATCGAACGCGGGAGAATTTCGCCCTTCAAGCCGAACAAGGAATCGACCTTCTCCACTGCCCTTCACTTCCATGCGTTCGAAGATGCTATCATAGGACCCTCCACTGCTGTAGTCGGACACGCCGCTCCAATCTCCCAATTCAATGTAGAACAAACGACTGTAGGTCGGAGTCACGTTCTCCAAACTCATTTCCATGCTAAACACCCCAACTCTGAGGTCATCGGACAAGTCTGATATGCGAGCAAAACCTGCGTCGTTGTCCGCGCTGGAAGAGCCCGGCTTTTCGATGTGCAGAGCGCCATTCTGAACCACCCATTCGCCCGCTTCCGCTTCCGAGGAAACGTCGTCTAACAAATGAGCTTCGCCCGTCGCTGTTTGATAGTCCAACACATTAGTTGAGTCAGCAAACCCTTGGAAAAAGAATGCCCTATCAAAAACGCGCACCGCTCGGAAAACGGGGGTTGCCGGGTTGCCCGCAGCATCCGCAACATCGTAACGCAACACATAAGTGCCTAGGGTATCCGCGTTTAGCTCGGGTCCAACCCAGCTCGTGACAACAGAGTCGGTCAAATCCCCATCCAAGTTGTCAGTAGCAACGTATCCCGGCTCTTGATACAGTCCTCCTTGAGGCAAATTCACCAAACCACCGGAAATAATAATCTCGGGAGCCACATCATCAGGAATGTACTTGACTGTCACTTTTCGAATCGCCGGAACCGCTTCATTTCCTGCCATATCACTTACCGTGTATTCGAGGAAATAGTCAGCCTCCACGTTGACATTCAAAACGCTTCCAAGCCAGGAAGCACTGACCGCGTCGCTCAGGTCTCCGTCAATGTTGTCCAAGGCGCTGTAGCCTGGCTCCTCAAAGCTTCCGCCCAAGGGCACAAACAGATCGCCACCAACCAAACTGATGACGGGAGCCTCAATGTCTTCCACCTGCTCTACCGTCACCGTACGATAAACCGATGCCGCAGCATTTCCTGAAGCGTCTGTCACATCGTAGCGCCGCAGGTAATCGCCCGCCACGCTGCTATCGAGCGTTAGACCTTCCCAACTCTCAATAACATCGGCGCTTATATCGCCGTCTACGTTGTCCAACGCCGTGTATCCTGGCTCTATGTACGATCCACCCTGCTCGATCGACACGTTCCCACCAACCAGGCTAATGGTTGGAGGAACATTGTCGTAAACTGTAATGGTACGAACAACGCTCGCCGCCGCATACCCATCGCTATCAGTCACATCGTACTGCTTTTCATAGATGCCTACGACTGACTCATCCAAAGGTGCTCCGATCCAGCTTCCCACCACAGATGCAGTCAAATCCCCGTCTTCAGGATCGTATGCGCTGTAGCCAGGATCCACATACACTTGACCGATAGGGAGCAAAACATCGCCACCCACCAAGTTAATCTCAGGGATCCCGGTAGTGGCGGAAAGCTCAGCCTTCACCGAGATTGAGTCAAACCCTGCCGTGAATGCGAAATTCGACGACAAGCGCACGCGAAAGTCTCTAATCACCGTTCCCGAAAAAGTACCATAGACCGCTCCGTCGATAGCCAAATTCGTATCGATCCATACATCGCTTTCACCGGATTCCAACAAGTGCGTATCTCCGTCCAATCCGAGGTAGGTAAACTCGGAATCAGTGTTGTTTAGGATCCACTTAAGCGTCTGCTTCTTTCCATTGGCCGCAAATGGCTCGGACAAAATCCCAGCGAGCTTGATCGCATACGCATCCGTCCCATTTCCTTTTACCTCCACCCTCTGGTAGATACTCGAATAGGCGCCACCGCTTCCATAGTCGGACACGGAACTCCAATTGCCCAACTCGATTTCGTAGAGCGTCGACCAAGTAGCAGGCACATTCGCCAAAGAGATATCCATGCTGAAGACCGCAGGACTAACATTCGTGTCCAGATCCGTAATACGCGCAAATCCGGCATCGTTGTCGGAACTGGTCGAACCAGTACGCTCGATCACCAACCCGTCGTCGACCAAGCTCCACGAGCCAGCAGTCGCTTCAGAGCCGATATCGTCAAATTGGTTACTATCTGCTGGGCTCGCCCAGTAGCTATTAACATCGGCAAACGCCTCAAACGGCTGATAGAAAAGTCCCGCATCGTAAACGTTCACAACCCGCAATGCGATCGTCTCGTTTCCTGCCGCATCTGTCGCAGAATAGCTTCTCGCATAGCTTCCAGGAACTGACGCGTCAAACACAGGTCCGCTCCAATCTTCCACCACTTCCGCCGTTAAGTCGCCATCGAAGTCATCAACAGCGGAGAAACCAGGCTCTACAAACGACTCCCCAAGAGAAAGGCTGATCGCCCCATCTACCAAAGCGATAACAGGTGCGGTCGTATCAACAGCGTCAGGATCGTAGACTTCGATCGTTCTAAAGGCAGGACTCGCTTCATTGCCCCAAGTATCACTCACATCGTAACGCCGCACGTAGATCCCAACAGTATTCACATCGAGAGCAACACCCTCCCAGCTTTCTACAACCTGACCGGTAACATCTCCATCGACATCGTCGGTCGCGACGTATCCTGGCTCGGAATACGATCCACCCAGTGGCACCTGCACGCCTCCCTCTAACAAGCTAATTTCAGGCGGCGTGCTATCTACGCTTGCTGGATCGTAGACATTTACGACTCGATATTCAGTGGTAGCATTCCCAGACGAATCGCTCACTTCGTACTTACGCTGATAGCTTCCGACAATACTGCTATCGAAAGCAGGGCCTTCCCAGCTTTCTACAACCGATCCGGTGAGATCCCCTTCTTCCAAGTCGATAGCCGTGTAACCCGGCTCCACGAAGGCAAAGCCCTCCTCGATGTTCATCGGGTTGCTGCCCACCAGCGTAATGAACGGAGCGGTGATGTCGATAGACCCCTGCTCGACATGATTGTAGGTCGTTCCGATTCCGCGCAGGTCGTAGGTCGTATCCGCAACAATTCGAATGTCAAACGGAGGCAGCCCACGAGTGCCCCAGACCATCTGCTGCCAAAGAGTAGGCGCATCTAGCGGTCCATTCGTTCCATCTGCAGTGTGTTCTTGGATACATTCGAAAAACAGCGTATTGCCTAGTTCGTCGTGGGTAATGACGATTTCCCCGACCGGATAAGTAATCGGAGTTCCATTCTCCTTCGACACACTGCCATAGGATCCTGTCTTATCCATGTTTTCGTAGGTCTCATAGTAGATCGCCACGCGACCAGGATCGAATGCAGGCCCGAAGCCGAGGTCCTGAAACGCAACGTCTTCCGCCGCCTGCGCAACATTTCCTACATCGGAAATCACGTTTGGCCCGGCCCCATTCCCCCATTCAATGAAAGGTAGTTGCGGGTTCGATACAGGATAGACATTATTCTCTAGCGCGATAGGCGATTGCGGATTATCGATACGCATCCATCCATTAAAGGTCGGAGGAGTCACCCAAATATCGTCTGTCGACGGATGAGAAATCGGGCCGTAGATATTATCGCGCCAGGTGTAGGGAATCTCAGCAACCGCAGGCCAAACAAAGCCAATCCAGGCTTCTCCATAGCCCCAGTAGTTGTTCTCAACTACAATGCCCTTGCTGGGGTCGGGAATGAAACGTCCCTCTTCGGAAGTTAGGTATCGAGGTCCCACCATTGCAGCCCCAACAAACCCTAAGTAAAGGTTTTTCCGTATCGTCACATCGCCCGCTAAGTGGGAAAACTGATGAGCATTGTCGTGATAAGCAGCCTGGAATGGCGCGCGGTAGTCGCGTCCCGCTCCGATAATCACATTGTTTTCGATCAAAGAGCCAGGCGCCAGCTTGTCTGTCTGGAGCCCTTCGCCTCCAGGGAAGGCGACGATGTTGTTTCTCAAAGTCAACAAGGTCGCATCGCGTCCGACACCCGTTCCTGTAGAATAGCCGATGTAGAAGCCTTCTCCAGTTGTCATACCCGAAAAGGTATCATGCACATTAACGACTACCGTGCGGGGTGTTGGCGGGTTGTCGTCCTTGATGTTGAACGCGGCAAAGCCTCCGCCCCAGGCAGCAACGTATTCGATTTCCAAATTCAGATTGCGCAAGCAGCGGACGATATTCCCCAAGCCCGTTCCAGAACGGGTTCCCGACCATCTGAAATCTCCCCAAATTCCATAACGCTCGTAATAGTCGCCGCTAGAGAAAGCCCGCCCCTCGTCGTGTCCAAGGTAGGAAGGGTGTCCCGTCTGGGCGACAGGATCGTATTTACCAGTAATTTTAACATAGTCGAATCCGGTTATCTGCATTCCCCGATTTGAATCATCGATATCTCCGAATCGCACCTGCCCTCCGAAGTTCGTGATCACCGTTGGCTGATCCTCCGTACCCTGGCAATTCGTACCATCGATTCGGATACGACCGTAATCACCCGCAAAAATTAGGATCTTCCCACCCACGGGAAGGGCAATCTCATCCGGGAAAAAGTACGCAAGCGGCTCCGGGAAGATGAGAAAATCTCCCTCATTCACATTATGCCAATAGGCGGCATCTTCTGCCGTCGCATTCCGGCTTGTCACGATATCCGGCACCGCATGCGCGGTGATCGCGCAAACAGAGAATAAGAGTCCAACGAGGAAAAGGAAGGGCGAGCGAATCATATTCATTCGAGGTGTTCGGGGTTAAAAGGGTGAGTAGATCGCGAACGATCCGAGGGCTACGCTCGCAGAGAGCGAAGCAACTTCATCTGTATGCCCTCCAGCCTTCTCGTCTCAAAACCCGAGACCATTGTACAAGTCCAATCGCGTTTTCTAAAACGACTCCCCCTCTACTTAAAAGTCCCGAGCCTATCGGATACTTAAATACGAAAAGGCGTGACGGAAAACAATCCGCCACGCCCGTCAAATTTCCTACCTAAAGCTCTAAAGTTGGTCCGTTAGTTCAATGGAATCGAACCTCACGGTTATTGCGTCTCCGCCGACTAGCCGCACACGGAAATCTCCAGTCAAAGAGCCGCCATAGGATCCAACCGACACGTCGTCAAACGCCAGACTCCCATTGATCCAGATGTCATTCGCACCCGCTGCAAGCGTATTGCTGGAACTATCGGGACCCGTGTAATTCACGGAACTTGCAGAATCGTTCAACGCAATGAACAACTGTACAGTCACGCCTGCCCCCGCTGCAACGTTCGCGGAAGAAACGCCATTCTGCTCGAGGCGAACCAATTCAGTACCGCCTCCCTTGACGACGATTCTTTCAACGAGGTCACCATAGGCACCACCAGAGGAATAGTCGCTGACTGAACTCCAACTACCGATGTCGAGATAGAACAAAGGCCCCCAGTTGGAACTCACTCCCTCAACTTCTAAATCCATCATTAGGACAGCAGCCCCGCCTCCGGAGAGCAGATCCGTCACACGGGCAAATCCCGCATCATTATCCGGATCCGAAGAACTAGTGGACACTCGAGCAATGGTCAGAGAACCATTGGAGATCGTCCAACTACCCCCGTTCGATTCAGCGCTGATATCGTCAAACTCGTCCAATTGAGCCGGAGAGGAAACATAGTCTCCCACAACCGTCGATCCTCCAAATGATTGAGTGAAAAGTGCCGATGACGCGACAATCACGCTTCGGTAGACAGTCTGGGCAGGGTTGCCCTGAGAGTCCGACACGTCATACTGTCTTTGATACACGCCTGAAAGGTTCACATCAAGGGGCGTACCATTCCAAGATTCTACCACTTGGGCAGTCACATCTCCATCAATGCTATCAATCGCTGTATATCCGGGCTCGATAAACGCTTCGCCAACGTCGAGGTAAACATCACCTCCAACCAGCGTGATCGTCGGCCCGAGCGAATCCTCGACCGTGATGCTTCGAGTCAACAGAGAGGAACCGTTACCAGAACTATCGAACGCTTGGTATTGCTTCAAATACGTTCCGGGCGTATTTACGTCTAGAGTTGCTCCAGACCACGACTCGACGACGGAATCGGACACATCGCCATCCTGAGGATCCGTAGCTACGTATCCCGGTTCTTGATATGCTTCACCAAGAGACAGATCGATATCGCCCCCGATCAGTGTCAGTACCGGCAACTTATCGACAATCGGCCCAGTACCGCTTGGGCCGGAACCATCCGTGAGTGTGACATCATCAAACAGAGCCGCAAACGCTTTTTGACTGCGGAAACGAATCCTAAAGTCACTAAGTTGAGTTCCGGTAAAAGCCGTGTAGTTCACATCGTCGAACACGAGATTCGTATCAACCCAAATATCGCTCGTTCCTGCAGCGATCGAGTAGATGTTACCATCGGGCCCTTCATACTGAACTGAGCTTGCCCCCGTATTATGAGTCCAACTCAAAACATGAGACAGTCCAGTTCCAGTCGCTATGTTCGCAGAGGTAGAGGAGCCATAGGTCAATCTGAAGCTATCCGTTCCACCGCCCCGAACTGTGAGTTGGTCATAGATATCTTGATACGACCCGCCTGAGTTGTAGTCGCCCAGACTCGACCAGGCCCCGAGATCTATGTAGTACAAAGGACTCCAATCTGAAACGACGCCTTCAAATCCTAGCGTTGCTCGGAAAGTCACTGGGTTCCCAGCCACCGGAAGGTCGGCCAATCTTGCCAGTCCAGCATCGTCGTCGTTGTCACCACTAGTGGTTGCTATCCTTTGAATCTTGAGCTTGCCACTCTCGATACTCCAAGTGCCTCCATTCGTTTCAGCTGAAATGTCATCAAACTGATTCGAGCCAGCGGGGGAGGAAACATATCCACTCACGCTACTACTAGATTCGAAGTCTTGGAAAAACAGGTGAGCGCTTCCTGCCGGCGTCGGCAGCAGATCGTCGTTAAGATAGATTCCATCCACAACGACTGTTACATCGTAAGTGTGCGCCAGTCTTAGTCGACAATCGCTAACCTGAGTTCCACTGTAGTTTCCATGCACGATCCCTCCAATTGCGAGATCGGTGTCCATCCAGATGTCGCTAGAGCCAGCAGCAAGCGAATAGCTTTCCCCATCCGGGCCCTGGTAGTCCAATGGATTCGCAGATGTGTTCAACACCCAACGAAAAGAACGCTTCGTACCATCTTCCGGATACGTTGGAGAATAGGTGGAGCCGTAACGGAATCGAAATCCAGTTCCTTGAACTCCCCTAATCTCCAAGCGCTCGTAGATATCCCCGTACGAACCACCGGAATTGTAGTCGGAAATCGACGACCAATCCCCCAACTCGAGATAAGCTACCTGTCCGGTCGTGCTTGGCACATTGCTCATCCCAAGGTCCATAGCGAACACCACTGGTCCAGAACCCGTAGAAATATCCGTGATACGAGCGAAGCCCGCGTCGGAATCAGGGTCCACACCTGCAAGCCGATCAATCCGAAGCGCCCCGCTATCGATGTACCAATTCCCTACTCCAGTCTCAGAGGAAATGTCGTCGAGCAAGTCTCCACTCGCCGGAGACCCCACATAAGAAGCGACATTTCCGCTGGATTCGAAGTCCTGAAAAAAGAGAGCATCCGTTGGGTAGACATTGATCACTCGGTAGGCAGTCCCGGAATTTCCTGCGGAATCAGTCGCAACGTACTTTCTCAAGTAAGTGCCTGCCGTGTTTATATCAAGAGCAGCGCCAGCCCAACTCGACACTACAGATGCAGTCACGTCGCTTCCATTCAAATCAAGCGCGGTATAGCCAGGCTCCGAATAAACGTCGCCCACAGATAAGCTAACCGACCCTTGATTCAGGAATACTACCGGTGCCGCACGTTGACTGGGGTCGTAGACCTCCACTAAACGCGTTTGCGTGATGGCAGGGTACCCATCGGAATCATTGACGTTATATTGAATCTGGTAAACGCCAGTCACATTAGGATCGAAAGCAGCTCCCACCCAGGTCGAGGAGACCTGGTCGGTCAAGTCGCCATCTTGCGGGTCCGAGGCAGCGTATCCAAGTTCCGTGTACGCAAACCCTAAGGGCACATCATAATCTCCCCCTACCAAACTGATGCTCGGAGCGACCGAAAGATCGTACACCTCGACTTCTCGAATCACGGTCGCGGCCGCGTTGCCAGCCGCATCCGTCACATTGTAAGCCCTCAAATAGAGTCCTATCGTGTTAGAATCAAACGCGCCTCCTGACCAGCTGGTGCCGACAGAAGAGGTCAGGTCGCCATCTACATTGTCTGCAGCCGTATAACCCGGTTCGACATAAGACTCTCCGAGCCGAACGTATAGCTTGCCACCCACTAGCTTAATCGCAGGTGGGGTAAGGTCCGGATCACTCGCGGATACGCCATTATAGGAAAGTCCCAGCCCCAAACCTTCATAGTGGCTTCCCACTGGCAACCGTACATCCAGCGGCGGCAAGGCCCGACCGTTCCAAGTCATTTGTTGCCAAAGTGTCGCCCCGGCAGGATCCAAGGGACCGTTCGGATTCTGCAAGTCGACGGTGTGTTCTTGGATACATTCGTAAAATAGTGTGTCACCAGAGTTGTTGTAAACGATTACGATCTCGCCTACCGGGTAAGTAACCGGGGTTCCATTCGGCTGTGGTATTTGATAAAGCGTTTCCATACCGACATCGTCCGTATTTTCGTAGGTGTGCTCGTAAATACCGACCGTCTGCGGATCGAAGTTCGCTCCGAATCCTAAGTTTTCGAAAGTAACGTCCACCACCGTTTGTGCCGTGTTTCCGTAATACAGAGACGGGTCCAAGGTGATAATGGGAGATCCCTCCTGCGACAAATCTCTAATCGTCACAAAGGGAAGCTCTGGAGAGAACTTGTTGTTCTCGAACAGGAAAGGCAGCGGTTCTCCAAGCGAATGAATCAGCATCCACTCGTCGTGAATTTTTGGGACGATAAAGGTATCATCCGTTGAGGGGTAGGCCAAGGGGCCATAGGTATTCTCGGACCAGATGAGCGGCGTAATCCCGTTGGAGGGCCAAACGAAACCTATGGTACCCTCTCCATGCCCCCAGTAGTTGTTTTCAATTACAACCGGATCCGGATCATTCTGATCTATGATGAAACGACCCTCCTCAGATCCAACCAAGCGGGGTCCCACCATCGCGTTTCCGACAAATCCATAATAGACGTTGTCTCGAATAGTGACGCCACCCGCAACATGCGAAAACTGGTGAGCATTGTCATGGTACGCTTTCTGAAAAGGGGCCCGGTAGTCTCGTCCTGATCCGACAATAATGTTGTTTTCAATGAGGCTTCCAGGCGCCAACTTGTCAGTCTGCAATCCATCTCCGCCAGGAAACATGACTATGTTGTTACGGAGCGTTAACTGAGGCGTGTCTCGGCCTGCAGCGGAGCCTGAAGAGTAGCCCACATAGAATCCCTCGCCATTGCTAAAGCCGCTAAAGGTGTCATGCACATTCAGAAAGACAGTCTTCGCTAAAGCTGGACTATCCTCCTTGAGATTGAAGCAAGCGAAGCCCCCGCCCCAAGCGGCAATGTAGTCGATCTCTAAGTACAAATTTCCATAGCCGCGAACAATATTCCCTAAGCCATTGCCTCCTCTCTTTCCAGACCATCGGAAGTCACCCCAGATCCCATACTTTTCATAGTAGTCGCCACTTGAGAACGCACGCCCTTCGTCATGTCCCTTGAAGGAAACATGACCCGTTTGATTTTCCGGGTCGTACTTTCCGGTCAATCGCGCGGAGAAAAATCCATCCAAATGGATCCCTTTCTTGTCGCCAATATTCGCATCGCCGACCCGCACTTGACCACCGAAGTTGGTGATGATCGTCGGCTGCCCCTCTGTAGCCTGACAGCCCGCTCCATCAAGCGAGATTCTATCATATGTCCCTGCATAGATCAGGATCTTCGAGCCCAACGACAGGGAGGGAGAGAAGGTCGGATAAGGTTTCGGATCATTTGCAACTCCATCAGGAAAGAGCAGATAATCTCCTACATTCACATTGTGCCAATAATTTGCGTCCTCGTAGGTTGCGTAACGGATCGTCGAGGTATCCGGGGTACTTTGAGCATCGACCTGATGCAAAGCGCAAAATAGTGCCATCATAGCGGGCACGAAACATCTTAACGTCATGGGTTGAGGCAGTTCAGGATTAACGAACAGTATTCGCCAAACGGAGTTTCCCGCCGCGAATTGCGCTCATATAACACCAACTAAACCAGAAAGCGCTCAACTGACTCAACTTGTGAACAAGTCAAACGGACATGAACATTACTTGCGCATCAGGATGCCAACTAAGCTCATCTCGAAATATTAGAATATCCAATTTCCCCGAACACTCCTATCGGATCAGCGCAGTTGAAGGAATTCCAATTAAGTCTCAAAAAAATCAGGCACTTCCAGCAGGAGTCGCCCTTTTGCAACCGGCAGAACAAAGCAGCTTTCATTTAGGCGATCCAAACTCGAATCAGCCCCGAACATCCTGACCTGTTCCACCGGCTGAGTGAAACGCAATTCCTCCCCAGCGAAGCTCATCCGTTCTTCAAGAACATCCAACTCTAACGATTTTCGGAGCGGGACATAGTGCAGCAAAGTGATGAGAAGATCGTTCCCTTTGCGACGAGTTACGCACTGCATGGTGGTAGGCAAGCCCGCGCCGACTGGCGGCTCCCCGACCACCCTATGCATAACCCTTAACAAAACATCGCGCAACGCGGTGTTCCCAACTTGTCGGTATTCCCTGAATACAGGATCTGAAAAATAAACAAACCCGGTCCCAGCTACGACCGCAGGATACTTACCCGAACGACGTACTGGAGGAGTTTGAAAATGAGAACTGAACTTGAGGTCGGTTCGGTTGAAATAGGGAAGCACGCGGTCGACGAGAACTTCAGTGTCCTCACCTGCGTTCACATTGACTCCTTGCGAGTACACAACCCGATCGCTCGAGGTCATCTCCGGCCAGAAGGAAGTGCGACAGCGCCAGTAAGTAGGAAACAACTCTCCCTCGCCTACGATATCCAAAGGCAGAAAATCCAACATCCACTTACCAGACGGGTCCCTACCTGCGTGATGACTGACGATTAGTTTCCCACCCGACTGATAGTAGCGCATTAGCTTCTGCCTCATCAACTCGGAAACGACCGTACAATCCGGCAGAACGATAAGATCTAAACCTTTGAAGCTGCTCTGACCATCCAACACCACGGCCTCGTAATGACTCTCCTCCAGCATCTGGACTGCGCCTTCATCGCTTCGCAAAGCATCGTCCGGATCTCGACCTGGATGCGATGCCGTGAGCACGCCGACCTGGAAGCAGGGCTCGCTGCCACTGTAAAACGGCTCGGCCTCAGCGCACTGTCGGTAGACGTCTCCGATCAAGCGGAGCGCTGCCTGATCGAGTTGCCCGCGAGGCGGCAATTGGTCGCCCACTGAATTTCCTCCGCCCAAAGCTTGCGTGCGAAAACACTCGTACTCCAAGGCAGCGGTTGGCTTTATTCCGCCAAAGTCTCCCCACATTCGCTGGAATCGCCCAGTCATACCAAGCCACGGTTTACCCCAGTGGGCGATGCTGCGTGCCGATCGCGGAAAATGGTAGTACCCCCAAAAACCAGAAGGCAATGACTCTACTTCGAAATGAGTCATATGTCGGTAGCGCACACGACTGCTGGCGGCGGTTTCTGTGCTTACCTCAAGCCCGGCATTGTAGAAGACGGTAGCGTTAGGGACCAGCTCTTGAGCTAAAGAACTGAACCGCCGACAAAAAGCCCGCTGAGCTTTGATTTCAAACCGTCGAAAGGCAGCCTCCCCATCACCTTCAAGCCCCCATCGATGACGCAGTTTCATAGCCGTATCCGAATAATGGGCATATTTTTTGTAAAACAATATATCGAAAAACAATCCATCAATTGGATACAAATCAACGAGCTCGCGCACGTGCGATTCTATATAGTCTTGGTATTCCGGATGACTCCAGTCCATGAATCGCCAACCACCGGGATGGGCTTCCTTGGTGTGGTCTGCATTGTGAGCCCTTGCGAAGGTGCCGTCGCGTAGCATCTGACGCCACGCGGGAAAACGATCCGCCACGTCCTCCTCCCAGGCTACTGTGGTGTAGATGGGGGCCTTGATACCCTTTCGATGCAACGCCTCTATCAGTTCGCCGAGCAGGTCACGCGAGCCGATTGCCGGATGGGATGTCCCTGTCTTCGTCGGGTAGTAGCACATGCCGTGATGGCACTTCGCGAAAACGGTGACACTGTCGACATAAGCTGCCTCGAACTGCTGAGCGATGTAATCTGCATCAAACTCCGACCCAACATCTGAGATATGGGGCGATGTATGAAAATCCAAGTGTACCTGCCGTTGTCGCAAGACAGTCGTTTCCTGCTCGTTTTTTTTCAAAGGTTTGTTCATCGAATCAAATCGTTCTCAAGGCCCGTGTAAGGGCGCGGCCATAATGGGAGGGGCAATATCTCCACTGCGAGTTCCCGCCACGGGCCAGGGCTCACCCTCTCGGGGTCGAGCGGCAATCCCAGATAGTCATAGTCTGTCCCCTCAACCCTCGGTCCTAGAACCTCTCCCAAGAGCTCCGGCTCCAGCATATCGAAGCGAAGCGCTCGAGCGGCAAGTTGAGCAGCTGGCTCTGGCCCCGCTCCCTTCAAAAAACTCGGCGGACTCTTGGATTTGATTCGCTCAATTCTGCTGTTCAAGTCCCATCCCGTGCTCTCATTCCAAGACTCCAAGGAGAAGCTCAAAACGTCGACGCCCTCCGGCAGGGCTGCGGTCGCGTGTCCACTGTTGGTATTGAGTCGGAAATCCAAGAACTCCTCGTTCTCCCACCAACCTCGCGTTCCCGTGAGGAAGAGATTGTAATCAGACCTGTTGTTGCTCGAACGCGGCGCTTCCGGCGGCATGGAGATAGTCCCTCCAAAGTTATCGATAAAAAGGTTGTTCTGAACAACATTGTTCGAGCACTCCACCGGTCGCCGACTTCCATCGGCTCCCTTGAACTTCCTCGCAGAAATTACATGCGAATAGACACCGTAGTGTGAGTTGGCATGGAGGAGGTTGTGGGCGATCGTGACTCCCGAGGCATCGTGAGTGTAGATTCCAGCTCCCCGAGAAAACCCAACGATGTTGTGGTCGATCAGCACGGGACCGAATCCCAACTCAACGAAAATGCCCATTTCCTCGTTGTTAAGGATCAGGTTCTGAGTTACCCGTGCGCCTGCAAATCCATTATCAAGCCAGATACCAGCGCAGTCGCTGTCACGCACCAGGTTACCCCTGATTTCGCCGTTCACAAAGTCATGCACTTTTATGCCTCCCCACTCGAAGGCCGTATTGCCCATCAAATTGATCCGCTCGATGACGTTGCCTATAATCCGCGTTTCATGCGATCCGAGCCCCATTATTCCGGTGCTGCCACAATCGTGGATATGGTTACCCTGGATCAGATGTCGGCCGAGGTATTCCGGCGTAGGCTGGTCCCCTTCAGTGTCCCATCCCCCTTCATTGCCAATATCGATACCAATCGAGGCGGCATGGCGGACGACGTTGTGCTCAATGATCCAGTGGTGGCCACTGCGCGTACCAATAGCTCCAGTTTGAGGATGGTTATTGCCAACTTCACGCGGAAACCAAAACCGCAACGGGAACTGATTGGCCGCCCTGTCGAAAACAAACCCGCGTACTGTGATGTAACCAAGGCCTCTTCTATGCGGAGCGAATAGGCGATCTCTCACAGTCAATTCAATAAAAGGGTCTTGGGCAATATCCACTCCAACAGGCAAATGCATATATAGGCGCATTTCGGAACGGTCGATCCACCACGTACCGCGCCGCGACTCCATCGTTTGGCGACTTGGCATTTCATCAAGCAAGGCTCCACGAACCGCTACCTGTCCCAAGGAACGCCCTTCCCTGCGGAGGTACGGCTCGCTAAACTGTTCGAAATAGCCAAGACGATCGTCTTCCAAAATAGCGCTCACCAAACCCGGCTGGCCAGGTTCGACCCGCCACTGCGGTCTCCAAACATCCGCTCCAGTTACAACTACCCGCTCGCCTTTGGCAGCTTCATAGACGATCCTGCGCTCCGCAGTCCCACCACGGGCAGGCGCCACGCGTTCTCGGTAAACGCCTCCGAACACCCTTACCGTGTCACCAGGTTGGGCAAGCAACGCGGCGCGGGAGATGGTTCGGAAGGGCTCTTCGATAGTCCCTGAGCCCTCGTCGTTCGCAGCCGGATCCCCGGCCGCGACTACCCATACTCTTCCATCGCCGAAAAGCGACAGAGTCGCGACCAGACTGGACCAAAGGAATAAAAATGAAAAGAAACGCATAGTCGCTAAGGGGTTGATTCGATCTGGGCCGATTGGGGCTCCTCTCTGTCACCTGCCACGCCCCATGGCGAAAACACAAACAGAGTGGCGCTCCATACAATCGCCAGGGTCAGCAGAGCTAGTCGATACTTGCGGCGCTCGACATCAGTCATCGTTTCCCGATCAGGCGCATCACGCCGTTCTTCGAGTACCACCTCGGCTCGAGCCGCACCTTCAACCGGGTCGCTCGCAAGATACATGACCACCGCGCAAAACAGCGTGTTGAGGAAACTGGTATTCAAGGAACTTCTTAGGTACAAAGGCAGCGATTCCGCCATCTCGGGAGACGATTGGATAAAGTAAGCGGACACTCCGAAAATAGTTCCTGCAACAAGCGTAGCTGTCGCCCCTCTTCCCGACGCACGGCGAGTGAAAATCCCCGCAACGACACAGACAAACACAGCCGGTCCAAGTGCCGCCCCTAGCCTAACGATGTAGACAT
This sequence comes from Pelagicoccus mobilis, assembly GCF_016595505.1. Lineage (GTDB taxonomy): Bacteria > Verrucomicrobiota > Verrucomicrobiia > Opitutales > Opitutaceae > Pelagicoccus > Pelagicoccus mobilis. The sequence continues at coordinate 149,885 of NZ_JAENIL010000006.1, forward strand.
AGACACCTTGAAACTCACGGATTGAAGGCGCTAGCAATGCGCATACAGTTAGCAACGAAGCCATCACGATGCGCCCGATTACCACCCGACGTCGCTCAGACAAGCCCGGGGCCAGCCTTCCGATAAAGTCGAAAGAAATAAGCGAGGAGGACGCTGCCAGTCCCGCGGCAACCGTTCCCAAGATGGCCGAGAACAAACCAGCGAACACCAAGCCAGCCAATCCCGACGGAACATACATCGCGACGACACGAGCGTAGGCCTGGTCAGGATGCTCCAAGCCCGGCATCAGTTTTGCTGCCACGACGCCAGGAGCTGCGATGATCAACAGGGCAACCACCTTCAAGACACCCGCAAACAAGGCGCCCATCTTTGAGTGGTAGACACTTCGGGCCGCCAACGCTCTTTGAACGTAATCCTGATCCGTGCAGTGGCCATGGACGCCCAGAATGACCGCACCTGTCGCTAAAGGCAACCAACCAAACTCTCGGAACCAAGGCTGGATAACCGACCAGAAACTGTTTCCATCCGCATCGAAAACTGCTGTCGCCTCACTCCAACCTCCCGCATGCTGAATGCTCATAACCAGAGTGATCGCCCCACCCGTAATGAGAAGAGTGGCTAGCAGCAAATCCATCCAAAGAACCGATCGCAAGCCCCCCGCAATGGTGGTGACCCCCGCCGCCAAGGCGATCACCCCGACGGCTAAGGCAAATTGAGTTTCCCCATTCCAACCAGCCAAATCGGCGAGTACAGTTGCGCCCGCATATAACGCCGTCGCGACATTGGCCGCTAGAATAATGACCAAATTAATTCCGGAAACGCACATTCGAGCCCCAACGTGATACCGCTTCTCAAAAAATTCTGGGGCCGTTCGCAATCGCAGGCCGAGGTACACGTCGACGAAGAAGATGGCGAGCAAGGCGAAACAGAGCGCGCCCACGAGCTGAAATGCCCCGGCTGCTAGGCCAATGGCATAGGCAAGCCCCGCTTGCCCCACAAACTGCTGGCTCGATATATTGGCGGAAAACAAAGACGCACCGATTAAGGGCCATGTAGCATCTCGGTCTGCCAAAAACAAAGCCTCCGAACTGGCGACCTTCCGTCGACCAAACCAGAGGCCAAACCCCATGGTAGTGAAAAACGCCACAGCCACGATGGCAATGTCTAGCTGAGTAATACGAAGTGTATCCATTGAGGTGGAATTCGAGTCTAAAACTGTGAATACTGGCGAGGTGAAACAAATACCAACCCCTATCCTAGGTTGGTAGAATCGATGTTGTTATCGAACGACCTTAGTGAACAACAGCCGACGCACTATAACATTAAATACACTAAATTCGTAAACAGAGTAGTAACCTGAGACTTTCACTGAAAGTAAGCCACCGTGGGCTGCATCCACAGTCGTTGTAAGTAAGCGTACGCCCTAACGCGTCTACCCCCCAGCACTTTTGATCTGCTATGCTACCGGAATGCTCTGAGCATAAAAAGTAGGCTGTTCATTATCGCAGCCTCTACGCTGGCAAATCAATCGCCATGATCCACACGATCCTGTAGTGTTGCCGCCACCACAGCGTCAAACCGCCAGCCGACCTCAGGAACTCCTTGAATCGCAACTGGGTCCATTCCGCGTAGCTTGCTTCGCTGCTGACTCCTGCGATGCATATGTCGGATCTTCGAATCTCGGTACATCAAGCCCGAAAGCGCGAAGCGTTTGCTTGCCATAATGCCCCGTCGCGGTTCACCCGTGATCGACGAAGTCGACAGCTTGCTGCAGGGTGGCAAGCAAAGGGCGCAGATATTCACTAGCTGCCCTACTGGATGACCCGCGAGGCCGAAGAACTCACGCCTTCACACTGCAAAGAAGGCCCAAGTCAACACGCGCTAGGACGGACGCTTATTGTCCACAAGCCACAGCGTATTAAGTTTACGTATACAGGCAAAATCGAACACGATTGGTAGTACCTAGGCGAACCGGAGAAGCTCTCCATCAAAGGATCGCTTCTCGGGCCATCAAGCTTCGGACCTAAAGCTCGTTGACGAAAACATCGTCAAACTCTCCTGAGGTATTGAAACAGAACAAGCCAGCTCCCCCCGAAGTCAGAGACCCATCCGTTGCCGCTCCAACGAGTCGCCCATCCAGATACGCTCTAATCTCATCTCCATTCACCGTCACGCGAAACTCATAACTGGAGTCCTCATTCAGAACAACATCAGGCATATCCCACAGGATCGTCTGCACTCCATTGACCTTTTTAAGCAAAACAAGCTCCTCAGTAGCGTCCCGATAAATTAAAGTATAGCGATTATCGCTATCTGAATATCGGACATTGATGCCTATCGAATTGCTGCTCCCGTTAAACACCTTCGGCGTGACTTCGACAGCGACCTCGTAATCGGTCCACTGAATGCTGTCCAACGTAGCGAATGCAGATCCACTCGTCGCATTCTGCTGATATTCTCCGGATCCGCTAACCACCCAAGTGCCGTTGGTTGTGCTCCAATCAGCAGCACTGCCTGAACTAAAGTCATCAGAGTACTTCCCCTTTCGTAGATCGAAGTTATCAAAGGTAGCTTGCGTGCCAAACGTAAACAGACCGACCTTACCTACATCGAGAGACGTATTGGTATCCTCTACCTCAAGTTCGAGAGAGTGATCGATGAATAGCTTCAAATTCTGACCAACTACTCCAAACTCAAATAGATAATTTTGGCCAGTATTCAGAGAATAAGACTTACTAGCGAGGGTTGTCTGAACGCCCCCAACTTTTCTTTGAATAAGCAACTCTCCCGAATTATGGCGATAGAGAGCTGTATAGCGATTATTGTTATCAACGTACCTCGCCAAGACGCCGACTGAATTACTGCTTCCATTGAAAGTCACGGGCGTCACTTCAGTGATAACGTGGCAGTCCCCCAAGCTCGCGCTGCCTCGCACTGAAACCGAGCTGCCGTTGGTGGCATCCTGACTATAGCGATAAGGTGAAGTCTGAACGCTCCAAGTCCCCTGAACCTCAGTCCAACTACCTGCTCCGCCTTCAAAACCATCAATGAAAATCTGGTTTTCAGGCGCAGGGAGCGTCCTATCTAAACCCTCGAACTGAGTGACATATGTATGATTCGCCCGGTACGCCAGAGCAGGTGATATCTCCACCGTCAAATTTGCATATAGCTGCTTCAAATCAAACATCGGACTGCCATATTGCCGCATCGCTCCATAATTGTTGAGAACGATCCCCGATCGATTGGAAATATCAACGACTTCCTGCAAAAACGTTTCCGTCAAAGGAGCAGAAGAGACAAAATCGTCCCACTCCAACTTTGGTACAGGATTAACATAGCAAGCCTGAACGTACTCCTTATTCGTTGTGATGCCGAGCTTAACACTCGCTGGCAATGCAGAGCTTGAAAGGAATGAGGAATCGATAGCTTGACTTATCCAAGTCTTGGCAACACGGGCCTCAGACCACTCAGTTGAAATCAACGGTTTGTCCGCCCTATTCTTCAAGTATGCTATTTTATTCTCAACATCTTGCGTCAACGCTTCATGCATGTGCAAATCGATGAAGTCGATATTCGAATCTGAGTTTGCCCAATCAATCATAGCATCCAGGAAGACGCCCGCCACAGAAGAGCGGTAACTAGCTTCATCATGAAACGCTTTGAGAGCTCCATCCATACTTCCCGAAGAAATCTTCAAATGGCCAAGACTGGAACTATTGGCAGGATCCGTAATGGTGTCACGAACCCTCTGAGCAACCTTCTTCATCCATTCGATTGCGGGAAAATCTCCATTTGTATCTGGTGTCCGATCCGCGCTTGAAAACTTGTAGTTCGGCTCGTTCTCCACAGCTACAATTGAATAGTTAGAGCCTACCTTTTCGACAAACTCCTCGATCAAATCCAAAACATCAGACTCGGATGGATCAGAGGTACTGGTCGGTATCGAAATTTTACCGCCAACTGCAGTCCTAGGATCAAAGCCGGAAACAGTTAATACAGCAGGCACATTCTCATCCCCAATTCCAATGTCATTGGAAAATGGAGTCGCATACGATGTCGACCATCCCGCATCGTCTGACGAAGAAGAAAAAGCGTTTGAATATAAAACCGTACCGGATCCAATCTCCGAAACGACAATATCATCGAAAGAAGCATCCGCCCTAAAAGTTGAAAGCCCTATCCCGCCCTCTTGGAGATCGCCATCCGAGTAGGTCAACTTCAGTACCCCGTCCCGATAGACCTCAATAGTCTCGTTCGTCGCGTCCGCTACCACCTTATAGTCATAAAACTGGTTCACATTGATTGGATCATCTACACTCGCGACCAACTGCTGCACATTCGTCGCGCTGATCAGTTTCGATAACGATACCTCACTCGAGCTTACAGATACCTTATAGGATCCCGTAGACGTATTGAAAACGCTAAAACCCGCTTCCGATCCATCGTTAATTCGTAGGGATAATTCCAATTCGTAATCAGTCCAATCATTTGGAATCGGATGATAGTACGCCGACGATGAGCTGTAGGGAAAAGGTTGCGTGTAAACGCCACTAGACACGCTCCACACATCGTTTACAGTATCCCTATTACTGGCCGCTACTTGATCGGACAGTCCAAGCATATTGATAAATCTTCTCGTGGTTTCGGCTCCCAAATCGCCGATTGCGGAAGCCGGAGACGCATTAAAAAGTCCAGTCTCAAGACGCAACACGTCCACATTGTCGACATAAAACTTCAACGGTCCGAGCTCGGATGTTATAAGTAAGTAGAGGTCATCAGGGCTGTCATTTGTATCGAACGAATAGGTGCCACTCAGGTAGTGCCAGTCGCTCCCACTGTCTGAGATCGAAAGATTTATATCACCATCCGCAGGATATTCGATGCCATTTACGTCGGCGAAGATCCGAGCTGCGATTCGACCTTCGGTTTCGGTCGAGTCCAGTTTCACCCGGGCGGTGACCAGATAGCTTCGACCCAGTTGCATTTTGCCATTTAGAGACTGCTTTAGGCCAGAAGCCGCGTCCGGCGTATCAATCAACGCCGCTTTCGCGCCTGCGTATACGTTTCCAGTTGTCGAGGTGATTGAAACGGTCGCGGTTCCCTCTGCTGACCAGTGATTCAAATCGGTCGCATCCTCAAATCCGTCGTTATCTAAGACCGAGGAAACTGAGACAATGGAAGCGTTGGTGGCGGATGGCGTGAACAACATAGCCAACGCAGTCGTCCAAAGGAGCTGAGCAATTTTCTTCATGGGGCAATTTTTTTTTGGGGGGGTTGGGGGTTAAGCACTCGGCATGCAGACAGCACGCCGTCATCTCTTCCACTCCCACAGACATTTAACTATAAACGTCCGGGATACACACACTCTCAGAAGGCTTCGCGTTTCCACAGCGAAACCTGACTAGTCTCTGGTGACCAAAACGTTCACTCGACCGATGCCCTTGAAATAGGACTCAAGTTCGGCATCCATATCCTGAACCTTTTCGGGCATTGAGTCTGCAAGGTCGTTCAGCTCGGAGATGTCATTCTCCAAGTCAAACAATTCGATTCGATTCTCCTCCAGATAGTGAATGGTCTTATATTTTCCTTTACGGACGACGGTGGTTGCATCGTGCATCTCCCAAGCAGTTTTAAGGGGAAAGTTGATCACAAGGAGACGATCGGGATCCTCGGACCCGTGAAAGAGTTGAGCACCGAGATCGATGCCTTCCACTCCCTGTTGGCGTGGCTGCTCACTTCCCGCCAACGCCGCAATCGTAGGCAGCAAATCGTGTGTTATCACCGGTGTATGATTAAAGGTTCCAGATGTGATACCCGGACCCCGGACAAAAAACGGCACTCTTATACCACCTTCATTCAGGTCCCACTTCCCCATCCTTAACGGATGGTTAAAACTCCGTTCAACATTGGGGATCGGAGGAAATCCCGGAATAGCTCCGTTGTCCGCCACCACAAAGACATATGTTTCGTCGTGGATCCCAAGCTGTTCAATGCGCTCCATGAGTATTCCAATACCATTATCGAGATCAGCCGTCATAGCCGCATAATGCACGTTGTCGTGAATCTCACCGGGTTCCAAATCACTAAATCGAGCGAACTCCTCCGGAGAGCATACTACATTGGTATGATTGGCGTAGTAGGAAACCTGCAGGAAGAAGGGGCTACCGTTTTCGTTTTGGCGGGAAATGAAATCCGCTGCTCGGTGGCTCAAACTGTAGGACAACTTGGGATCCTCCATAACATACTTCACCGTATGTTCCGCCTCTCCCGGGGTCATGAAACCTTCCTTGTTGTCGGTGATCCCATCGCTTTCGTCGTAGCCCACTAGTGCCGGCATTGTAGCGATGTGCCACTTTCCAAAATGAGCCGTCACATAATCAGGATTCGCAGCTTTGACCGCTTTGGGAAGGCTCCATAGAGCCCCGTGATCAATCTTCTTGGCTTCATGCCCAAAGTTGCTGACCCGCCCGAGCTTACTGGGCGACTGCCCATACTGGATCGCATAGCGGGTTGGAGCGCAAATGGGCGACGAGGAATAACCTTGAGTGAAACGAATTCCAGACTCTGCAATTCCATCGAGATGAGGAGTCTGATAAAAATCGCTCTTCGAATCAGGCACTCGATCATCCATCTGAACGGACATTCCGTTCCAACCGAAGTCATCTAGCAAGATTAGGACTATATTCGGACTTTCAGAAGCAGACGACGACGTAATCGTAAAACAGACAAATAGAACCTTAGCAAGATGGACCATACTTTTTCTCAAAAAACTCATAATTTTATAACTCAGGAAAACATACTATATATAAAACATCTTGTTCGCTGCTAATTGAGCCCATCAAAGTCTAAAATCTCTTTCAAAAGCTCAATATCTCCTTCTGCTTCGACCGCCTCAAGATAGGCGATTAATTCGAGGAGCATTCTTCGCCGAACCTGAGGAAAGACTATCGACAAATCATTGGATTCATCAGGATCTTCATCGAGATCGAAGAGCTCGACCCCTCGCGTATCCCAATTCACAATCAACTTGTACTTCCCAGCCCTCAAAGCAGATTGCGGTTCCGTTTTATTCTTAGGGCGATGAAAGACTAAGCCAGGTCCCGGTCGTTCAATACTTCCCCCTTCTGGATCCAAAAGCAAAGAGCGGAAGCTTGCAGCATCTATCTCCCCAGAAATTGGAAAAGCCCCTCCAGCTAGGTCATATAGAGTTGACCATAGATCGTATCCAACAATCGATTCCAGGGAGTGACTTCCCTTCGGGACGCCCGGTCCGGAGACAATAAACGGAACCCTAATACCACCCTCGTACAGCGAGTGCTTAGAACCCCTTAGCGGATGACTGCGATCAAGGCGGTCACGCTCCAACTCCGACCGATACTTCTCCGGAAGAACCTCACCCCCATTGTCCGAAGTAAAGAACACAAACGTATTCTCATCAAGCCCAAGAGCAGTAAGCGTATCCAGAATCATACCGATCCCATCGTCCATATCTTCAGTCATAGGAGCAATGCCGTCGCTAGCCTGGACGGGGATCAGTCCCTTCTTTTTATATTTCTCCAATGTCGCTAGTCTCGCCTTGGCAGCCGTATGCACTGCATAATAGCTGACTTGCATATAGAAGGGACGTTCCGATTCGTTCTGCTCCTTCAAAAAGCGACAAGCCCGTTCCGAAACGGAGAAGGTCAGTTTCGGATCATCAAGCACTTCGGTCTTGAAGTTTCGATGATGGTCAGCAGCCTGCAGACGCTGATGGTAGTATACCCCTGTGTTATTGCCTGTTTTCCCGTCGCTCGCATCATAACCCAATCGATCTGGCAAACCCGGCTTATGCGATTCCGCGTCAGGAAATGTTCCCGTAAAGACCGAACCCCATTTGCCAAAATGGACACAGTAGTAAGCAGGATCGATTTTCTTCAACATCTGGGCAATCGAGAGATGAGGAGCAGGATCGAACGTTCCAAGAAACTCAGTTCCATGCTGGCGAGCCGGCGTCATACCAAACTGGATACTCCTTCGTGTCGGCGTGCAAAGCGGTGCAGGAGAATACGCATTGGAGAAAACGACCCCATTACTAGCCAGCTTCTCTAAGTTGGGCGTTTCTATGTAATCCGACCTCGAGCGGCTATCGGCGGGATCCATAGCAACGGATGTGTCACTCCAACCCAAATCGTCCGCTAAAATAAATATAAAGTTTGGACGAGACGACTTACCTTCGCACGAGACTCCTACAACGACACAGGCAAATAAAGAGGCCAACAGAGTACGAGTGTTACGAGCAAAACAAGAGATATTAAAGATATTTTCGGAAAATGAACCAATCATTTTAATCAGAAATTGAGCGGCTACTATACGCAGCCGCTACAAGTATTATCCAAATGTTAACCTACTAGTAATTGACGCTGAATCTCAATCGATAGCTGCTTCGAGGAATCAAGCGACCAAAGTTCGGCCCCGGCCCCATAGCGAACTCGTCTGTAACATTGGAGAAGTTGAGTTGAGTCCTATAGGTCAACTTTTCAGTTTTCCAACTATACCCGGCAAAGAGATTCACCAAGGTCCTGCCCGCAGAATAGGTACCTCCACTCCCTTGTTGCGGAGCTCGACTATGGCGGCCACTCAAATAATCAGCAGTACCCCCAACGAACAGCCCCTTGAGGCGACCTTCATTAAAGCGATAGCGAGTATAGAGATTAAACATATCTTCCGGAGAATTAGGCAGGACTCGACCTTCGGCAAACGGATTGGTGTCGTCACTTACGAGCTTAGCATCTAAGTTCGTATACGTCATGCGAATACTCCAATTCTCAACCGGCGTCGCAGTAACTTCTAACTCAACGCCTTTGGCCTCTTCCTCTCCAGACTGAATCTGAAACTCATCGAGCCTGAGAAAGGTGTCTCCGTCATTGGCGGCCAAGTAAGCGGCAATATCCTCATCACTCGTATTTGGAAGAAATTGGCCGACGTTATCAGAATTAACCAACACAACAATATTTCGAATGAGATTGTTGTTTGTATTTTCGAAGTAAGCGGCGCCGAAAGTCACCTTGCCGTCAAAAACACTCCCCTTAATCCCGAATTCGCGACCTTCCCCGAAGAGCGGTTCGGCGAGAACAACTTCATTGTCCGCCAGGTCAGGGTCTAAAACGCCATCTCCATTGAAGTCGCCATCAAAGGCGTTACCGTCCGGATCCGGTAGATTGATCCCTCTAAACTGAGGCTCAAAGGATTCTGCATAGTTCGCGTAAAAATGCAGTTTTTCAGGGACAACTCCGAACACCACTCCCACCTGTTCGATCGAGGAAGAGTCCTCTACACTATCCACAGTGTAGCGTTCCGGTCCTTGAGCCAAGGCTACCGCATCCGTTCCAAGCGTGCTCGAATCGTAATCGCTATTTCTATAGCCATAGGTTAGCGTAAGTCTATCATCAAGAAAATGACCAGAAGCGTAAATATAATGATCCTTAGAGCTGCCCTCCGTTCCGTCATTGTCGCGTAGCAAACCGTAACCTTCAATTTCTGGAGTTTCAGGATCGTCTACTACATATTGTTCCGCGGTTGGAGCATCCCAGACCCAAGTAGCAGGATCTGAAAACACGGATCGCCTACCGGGCGAACGATAATTCCCCGTACGGCCCTCCGGGCCTATATTACCCGCTCGAGAGCGGAAGAACCAAAAGTCTTGAGTGTTGTGATCGAAGCCAGGCATTATTTGGAAGCGGCCCCATTCGGTATCATATTTCGCCAATAGGTTAATTTGCAGATTCTCATTGGATCCCATTTGATTCCCAGAGTCCCAGACTGGCCCCTGACTTGACCCGTAATTCGGATGGTCAGGCAAATCAACCGGTCGAAGATTCCCATTGAAATACACCGCAGGCAGGCCTGTTTGATTGATGTTATCCCAATTAAAATCTTCTTTTCGGTAGGCAGCCCGCAAACTATAGAATTCATTGAAAGTGTAACGAAGCCGTGCGGACAGAGATTCGTTCGTCCGATTAGCGACACCGCCCCTGTCTCTCTGATTGTAGCCTAACACAGGGAAGTCCGGGTCAATTTCATCCATTTCCCGACCAAACTCGTCAACATATGTTCTGCGCTTGTAGCCCGAACGATAGGCGATACCTTCTTGATCAACCTCCGAGTCATAATAGGTAAGCAAAAGATTGCCTTTCTTATCAGCGAAATCCGTTTCGAGCATCGTTGTAAGTTGCTGAATCGAGCGCTCGGCTCCAATCAGCTCATAACCTCTTTCCTCCCAGTTACCGAATACGAGAAACCGAACATTTTCGGATATTGGACCTGTAACTTCAGCTTCGACCCGATTGTGACCGAACTCACCCAAAGTATAGGCGACCTTCCCACCCATCTTGGATCGAGGCGTCTTAGTGATGTAGTTTATCACTCCCCCAGGAGGAACTGATCCATACAGTAGCGAGGAAGGCCCCTTCACAACCTCAACACGCGCAACGGAACCGGTTGGAATCGAAAAATCCGTTCCCACTTTGAACCCGTCAACAAAGTTGAATTGAGTTGGAAATCCCCGCAGACGTACCTGCCCGTTCGAAAGTCCGTTAAAATTGCCACTTCCTTCGCCAGTGACAACATTCCCCGCGAATTGAAGCATCTCCTCAGGGTCCACAGCCAGAACGTCCTCAATAAGCTGATCAGTGAGAACGTTCACCGAAAACGGTAAATCAATTATGTCAGAAGCGAAACGCGTCGAGCTGATCGACTGTTGGACCTGGACCGTCTCGACTTTGCTTTCAACTGTAAAAGGATCAAGTATGAAGAGCTCGCCATCATCGGTCTGAGCTTCCGCAGAAGCAAAAGCCAAGGCGGCCGCCAAAAAAAGTCTATAAGTGATATTCATCTTAACTGTTTTTTTAGTTTAATAGGTATATTATGCAGTTCTTTTATCTCCCCCTAAAACAGGAGATGCTCAAACCGCTGAAGTATTTTTCAATAAATAGAGAGATCTATCGGGTCTCCATGCACTTAGTTATCTTTTATATAAAAGGGCTTTCCCCATAAGATAGCAGGCGGGTGAACAACATCGATAAGATCGATGCAAGCAATAGTCGGAACTGAGGGTATTTTCATATACTTCGTGATATAGTTTGTTTTTTAGGTACAAAGTTACAATTGCCTCACTCCCAATTTCTCAGGCACGGACTAATCACGGACCAATGATCAAGGTGGCGCGTACAGATTCGGAACCTTTGTTGAAGTCTCATGCGATTAGGGGCGGGGTGGGCTTGCACTGCCAAGAACTTGGAGAGGCAGCACTCCACCATTAAGACTGAGCTCAAGCAGTCAGTGCGATGCCGCCTTGACTTTAACATTAAATATTCCACGGTCGGCTCGATAAACAACCACAGAGCAGACCCCGCAAGCAGTAGCTCTCCCCTTATGCCCCGCCCTACCTCCCGAAACAAAGTCACCCAGAAGGACGTCGCTAAAGCAGCCGGCGTTAGCGTCATGGCCGTTTCCTTAGCTCTGCGAAACCAGCCCGGAATCAGCGAAGAAAACGCGAAGCAAATTAGAAAAATCGCGGACAGCTTGGGATACCGACCAGACCCGGCCCTGAGCGCTCTAATCCATTACCGAGGCAGCAAATCGAAAAAGATCAGAGCTGCCCTCGCACTTGTGACCGGCTGGGAGACCCGAGAGAAATGGATAGATTCTCGCGTGGGGCGCCTAGCTTGGGAGGGAGCAAGAAAACGGGCCGGAGAGTTCGGCTATAGCCTAGAACATTTTTGGATTGGAAAAAATGGAATTCACGCCAAGCGGACCGCAGACATATTAAGGAGTCGAGGTATCAGAGGGGTTATATTGGCCCCCATACTTCTACCATGGGCAGCGATAGACTTCCCCTGGGAACACTTTGCGGTAGTTACCTTGGAGAGAAACTCCGATTTTCCCTCGACTCCTCATGTATCGCCCAATCACTACGCCGACATCTCCCGAGCTTGGCATCACCTTTTAAACCTAGGCTATAATCGCCCGGGTCTTGCCTCGTTCAGCTGGTTGAGCGAGCGTAACGAGAATCGATGGGAGGCCGCTCAGTATATCCAGCAGATAAGACATCAAGCCCCCAAAGAACGGGTACCAAACTTGATAGTCGAGGGCAGTCCGAACGCTCGTTTGCCCGTGGTGCAAACCGATAAGTGGATCAATCAATACGACCCTGACGTTGTATTGAGCCCATCCCCCGAATTTTGGCAAGCCATCCTCGAATCAGGACGCTCCATTCCTCACGACGTCGCGTTCGCCAGCCTGCAAACACAAGTAAATGACGAACCTGTCGCTGGCATAAATCAACACCGTGAGGAAATGGGAGCTGCATGCATCGACCTACTTCACTCTCGTCTCCTTCGGTCAGATTTCGGAATGCCTGATAGCTTAGCAGGAACCACCATTGACGGCGACTGGATCGACGGTCCGACCGCACCACCCCGAAAAGCCAAAAAAAGCCCGAAGTAGAGGAACGCTCCGAAGACCTAAGTGAACTTGCAGATCAGTCGTGTGAGCCACACAAAAAGGACTTTATTGTTAAACACTGAGACCAATTGCCGGCCGAAGAGCAACCTGGCCATGGTGCAGGTCTCATGGTTACTTCGCCCGTTACTATTCGCCCCAATGTCTTATTGATCGTGGCAGACGACCACCGCGCCGACTGCATAGCTGGAAACAGGGAATCAGGGCCCGCGACACCTGTTTTAGACGCCCTGGCAAACCGAGGGACCCTCATCAATGGAGCTCGCATTGGAGGAGGACACAACCCTGCTGTCTGCGTACCTAGCCGGGCCGCCATCATGACAGGGAGAGCACCTGACCGAGCATTGAAACACCCCCGATCACAGTGCAATTCGGAGAACCAAGAGATCCGCGAAGACTTAACGACCATCGGCAAGACTTTCAGAGAGAACGGATACATAACTCACGTCGTTGGTAAGTGGCACAATGACACCAAGTCGCTCAACCGAAGCTTTGTGGGAGGGACCAACATTTTCTTAGATGGAATGTCCGAGCACGAGAATCCCCTACTGCACGATTACAGTCCAAAGGGTAATTACGGAGTGGAAACAGCGCACGTGGTCCCCGGTTTCTCCAGTCAAATTTTTGCGGATGGAGCCGTCGATTTCTTGCAAAAGCGCGAACAAGGCGAGTCACCCTTCTTTCTTTACCTCGCCTTCACATCCCCGCACGACCCTCGCACCCCGCCTGAAGAGTATCGGCAGCGCTATGACGCCAAACGCATAGAGTTGCCGCAGAACTTCTTGCCCGAGCACCCCTTCGACAACGGCGAACTACTCATTCGCGACGAACAACTGGCAAGCTTTCCTCGGACCGAAGACGAAGTACAGAGGCAAACCGCGGACTACTATGCACTCATCGAGCATCACGACAACGAGCTAGGGCGCGTCATTAGCGCGCTAAAAGAATCAGGGGAGTACGAAAACACACTGATAATCTACACATCAGACCATGGACTTGCCATGGGATCCCATGGCTTGCTGGGAAAGCAAAACCTCTACGAGCATAGTATTAAAGTTCCGATGATCTTAGCGGGGCCCGGAGTCGACCAACAGGACCCAATCAAGAACGATATACCGTCCTATTCAATATTTCCAACCCTTTGCGATATGCTCGACATCCCAATACCGGCAACAGTGGAGGCAGAGTCATTCGTGGATCTGCTCACAAAACCAAGAGAACATCGAGTAACGGAGCCCACCCCTTACTTTTCGCACTACCGCGATATTCAGCGAGCAGTGAATTGGAAACACTGGAAGCTCATTCGATATGAGGTGGGTGGCGAGGTGCGCCTGCAGCTTTTCAACCTATCTGAAGACGAAGGCGAAATGCAGAACCTCGCGAACGATCACACACATCAAGCCATTCTCCACGAGCTCTTGGAAGCACTCGAAACTTGGTGGAGCCACACGGCAAGAATCGGAATGGTCGAGCGTGACGAGTCCACGGTATCGAGTTTTCAGGCAGAAAAGGCTGAGTAAGGATTCATCAATTCCCGCCCCCATCCACCTTTATACAAAAACGCATCGCCCGATTTCACTGCGCGATTGGCTGTTTTTACAGCAATCATTTTCAGCACTCAGCCTACTCCAGGGCTTCTATGCGAGGAGCAGCGCCCCCATCGCAGCTCAATATCGCGATTGAAGCTGAAGCGGGACCTTCGCCCCGTCTTGAGCCCTGAGCCATCCAATTCGGAGGTAGGAATGAATCCAGCCTACATTTTGCTCGAAAGTCAGTGTCCGGAATCTTTCGCAAAAAGGTAGCTGAACCTTCAGGCAGTGGCGTATTCGTTATTTGGTTATTTCTTAAAGGTATCTAAATGTCAACTACCCCGTTTGTGGCTGCCGCTGCTTCAGGCGATCTTCTCCTTGCTTCCCTCAGCCAGCAGCTTCATGATCAGAACCACGTTAGGACTGTCTAATAAGTCCGGAAAATGAAAATTCCGACACTGATGAGAACGCGTATTGAACCACCGATGACACCGATTTACATCGATGATTGAGAGAAAACAGGATTCTGTTCATTTAAATATCGGTGGTTATCAGTGCACATCAGTGTTTTAAAATCACTTAGTAGACAGTTTCTTAGGCTGACTTGATAAACTCCTGAGTGAAGCACTACAGTAATACATGCAGATTTAGAGCGACAACCCGTCAATCTTAAGAGTCCATGCGTACTTACTTGGTTTGGAATTTGGGTTCATTACAGGAAGGTCTACTTCAAGCCCATGATCAGCCTGAGTCCATTCAAGAGGTTCCTTCATTCCTAGTAGAGTGATCTGACAGTCTGGTTCTACTGTCAGATCCTCTACAAACATCTTACCGTCCGAATACCGAGGCATGATACAGTATAAGACATCATCTTTCTGAGTGAACCAAATTTCCTTGTAGGCCACTCCGTCGTCCGGTTCCACTGTTAATTTCAAAATGTCATACTCAACCATGTACTCCCCTCTTTTCTCAATGGGTCGCTCACCCTCAGACCATTGGCAGCTGACTAACCAGGGCTTCGTATCGTAAATTGCCTCACCGTTAACATCAAGCCACTCGCCAATATCCATCAACCTCTGCTGCATAATAACGGGTATACGACCATCCGCAGTTGGTCCGATATTAAGTAGAAAGTTACCACCCCTACTCACAATATCTACAAGCATGTAGATGAATTCGCGAGATGTTTTGTAATCACCAATAGCTTCGGCACGATTAAAGCCATAAGAATATCCCATCCCCCTGCTTTCTTCCCACGGATCAGATGTTTCTCCAACCCCTGAGGTGTACTCTGTTGTATGATATCCTCCATGAGTATGCCGGGAGCCCTTACCCCAACGATCGTTGACGACAATTTCCTCATTGCGGGGCGACTCGTTGTAAACCCAGGCAAGCAACTCTTCAGATCTCCAAGTTTTATCAGAATGCTCCCATTCTCCGTCGCTGAATATAACTGAAGGAGCGTATCTGCTTACCACATCCTTAAACTGCGGGATCATGTGTTTCTCTACATAGAGATCCACATCAGAAACATACAGCGGATTATACCATTCATACAGTGAATAATATATTCCCATTCTTAGCTCAGCTTCTCGAACCGAAGCCGTAAGTTCACCCAATAGATCTCGCCGTGGCCCCGTCGCAAGGCTATTCCAAGGACGCCCCCAGGAGCGATCTGCTTCATCGCTTGGCCATAGACAGTAACCGTCATGATGTTTCGACGTAAGCACTACGTACTTAGCTCCGGAATCTGAAAATAGCTGAGCCCATTCATCCGGATCAAAAAGCTCGGTCGTAAATTTCGGTACGAAATCGTGATAAGTAAAGCTCGCTCCATAAAAGTCATTGTGGAACCCTAACACTTCTTCATGAGCTTTCCGCCCCGGACTCTTCAGATCTTTCCAGTACCATTCAGCATATTGCCCTACCTTCGTAAATGCAGGTACAGAGTATGGTCCCCAATGTATAAAGATTCCAAACTTGGCGTCAGTCCACCAATCCGGCACCTCCCTCTTATCTAACGACTCCCATTCAGGTTCATACGAACCCAAACCCAAACGAGTAAAAATTAGCGAACTGAGAACAACGATAAAAAAGCAAAAACGGTTTTTCATATTTCTTATATCTATCTTTTTGGCTAAAACATGCATTAAAATGCAACGATTTGCTTAAATCGTTACGTCAACAAGCGAATCACAATAGGGTATCTCTATATTTAAAACCGTTTAACGCTCTCGAAACTCGGAAACCAAGCCCCCCCCTGCTACTGCATCCACTCTAACACACAGGCCCATTTTCCCAGTGTCCGTCCGGCAGACAGTCTATTCCCTTTCTATCGCACCATCCCTCTGCCTGCGCAAATTATCGAGATATTGTTCGAGCCGCTCAGAGGAGTACTCTGCAAAAGGCGGTTTCGCTGTAGCTGGAATTCTCTCCAATACCGAACTCAGCTTCTCATGAGAGGTTTTTGACGCGACTGAACCATGGGGATCTATTGGTTCTAATTCATCTGGATCGCGATTCAAATCGAAGAAACGTCCGTCAGAATCGAGCTTGTAGCGTTGGTCTCGCACAACTCTGTTATCGCCGCGCTGCGCGTATATCCATTCACGAGGCCGGTAGTCCTCTCTCCGCTGCAGCAATGGCACCAAGGAGTGCCCATCGGTTGGAAATCCTGCCTGGGAAAGGCCCGACATTTCCAGCAGGGTCGGAAACAAGTCAGAGGAATCAACCAGAGCCTCGGTCGCCCATCCCCCACGTGTGTACATCGGAGCTCTTACTACCAACGGCACCTGAACGCCAGCATTCGTCGTATACGACTTCCCCCGCGACCATTGACGACCATTTACGATTCCTCCAATTAGCGACCCATTGTCCCCCATAAACACAACGATCGTGTTTTCAGAAACTCCGAGAGCATCAATTTCATCGAGAATCTCGCCAATATGATGATCCATGTAAGTTACCGCGTCACCAAACAAGCCGGGCAACTCATCAGGCGGATTCTCGCGATTCCATGGAGTGGGCTCGATCGGGTCGTGCACATCTATCTTGGGATAGAAGAGTAAAAAAGGCCGATCATGGTTTTCGCGAAGGAACTGTAACGCGAACGCCTGACAAACATCTGGGCCATAAGCACCCCGATGGATGCGGCGCACGCCATCAATCTGGAGGTATGGATCCCAATAACGTTCTTCACTCTGAGGATTGTCTGATTCGACCCCCGGCCACACACAATGACGGTCAAAGCCGTGCTGCTTGAGGATATCAGGCTCCAATCTCAGGTCATTTATCTGCCACTTCCCAACAATTGCCGTAGTGTAACCCGCGTCATCCAACAACTGAGGCCAGGTTGGAAATAAATCCGCGGAGAGCCCTTCTCCACCCCACCGAGGCACATCATAGTGCTCAGTCCAACCTGTGTAACCATTGTAGCGTCCCGTCAGTATTGTCACTCTGCTCGGCGTACAGATCGGAGCGGTCCAAGCCGTGCCGAATCGAACACCCTTAGAAGCCAATGAATCAATGTTAGGAGTGCTATGAGCAGCTCCATAAGCGCTAACCCAGTCAATTCCCAAATCGTCAATAAGGATAAAAACGATGTTGGGTTGCAAGGCGCTATGGTTGCGTTCACTGGCAAAGCTATGGGATGTAAAGAGAAAAACCGAAACGAGAACTGCAAGGGAATTGTTGATAAGCATTGTGAATTTTAAGGAGGGCTCGTTGCTATCCTTCGGATACCCCAAAGAAAGATTTTGATATATGAACCGCCTTGATCGTTTTGCAGTACAGTTCGATCTGTAACGTTAAAGTGCTATTTACACATTCCTTGAGTAAGAGAAACGCAGTACCAATAGAGATTTCCTAGCACTTCCCATAATGCCCTGTTAGGGCGTAGTCCACGCCCGCTTATCCACACCGATGTTGCAAGGACGCAGAGGGACCGCAAAGGGGCTACCTTATCCGTTCCTGATATCAACGACCCTAGGCTGGAAACCCACCAATATAATTAACGACCGGACTCTATTCCTGTTCTCCAAAGAAAAAAACGCTATAGACAACTCTTAGTCTCTCTTCACTCAAGTGAGCAGCCTTCCCCCATGAACAGCGCATTCAACTCCAGCATACGTTAGACAAGTCCAACGCATAATCACACCTACCGTGTGTGAAGATCCTACGGAGACTTTCCTACAATTATAGAAAAGAGGAAGGACATCGAGTCCTCCAAGCCCCTTGCTTCAATTAGGGTTTGAACTTCCTAACGACAGAAAACCTCCTCCAGCACCGGGCGTATCGCTTCCGCCCATACGCGATACCCCTCCTCGCTTGGATGATTGAGGTCGGGCAAGAAAAAGTGTTCAGGAGGCGGCTCGCCTTCCTCAATCATGGGCGTCCAAATATCGACGTAGGCGGTTCCAGTGGTACTATCCGTGTAATTCCGCACCAATCGATTTGCTTCCCGATCAAGACCAATCGTATCCCATTTCTGTATACTCGGCTTCATCGAGATAAAGCATACGAGGCAGTTCGGGAGGACCGCATGCACCCGACTCTCAAATTCGATGAACTTCTCCAAAACCGCCTTCGGTCCACCATCGCTCCGCCTCAAGTCGTGGCTGCCTGCGTAAATGAAAATGACCCTCGGCTCATAGACCAACACCACACGATCAAAGAAATACATAACGTCGCTAAACTGTGCCCCGCCAAATCCACGATTAACCACAGGGTAGCCAGCGAAATCCGCCTCCAGCGTCGTCCATTTGCGAATCGAGGAACTCCCAACAAACAAGGCCCCTCCTTTAGCTGGAAACGCTTCTTGGTCCCGTTCCTCAAACGCCACGATGTCCGCTTCAAAGCGACTCGGATCGGTCTGGCCCCTCATCTCTGTGAAAACAAAAAGGCAAACGACAACCCAAAGACAGATCTGCCAACGTTGGTGAACTTCTAAATTCATTCCATCTGCTCTAAGATTCATGGCCGAAAAACCAGCTCATGCTCCTAGGCAAGCAAGCATTTCTCACATTTCCCACGTCCAGTACCAACCGCAATAGAGTCAGGCGCTCCTAAATCAATTTTACGCGTCAAATAGACCAATGGCTTGCCCCACCCATTCCCATCTCTGCCTATCTTGAGCAGCCAATTTTAAAGAGAAAATCCGTCCAGCCCTAGATTTGGACATAACCCGCTTCAACACAACAATAAGTATTTATGAACTCACTACAGTTTCCTGCAAATTTCACTTGGGGTACTGCTGCCGCAGCCCCACAAATCGAGGGAGCTGCCTTCAAGGATGGAAAAGGCGAATCGGTTTGGGATCGCTTCGCACGCATTCCTGGAAAGATCGAGGGGGGAGCGAACCTCGACGTCGCCTGCGACCACTACAACCTCTTTGAAGAGGACTTCGCTCTCATGCGGAGCATGGGTATCAAAGACTACCGACTCTCTATCGCCTGGCCAAGGCTATTCCCAACGGGGGATGGCGAGCCCAATCTCAAGGGCTTCGACTTTTACAAACGCATCTTCGACTCGCTCGAAAGAAACGGAATCACTCCCTGGGTCACTCTCTTCCACTGGGACCTTCCTCAAGGGCTTGAGGACAAAGGAGGCTGGAGAAATCGAGAGACCGCGTATTCGTTCCTTCGTTACACCGAATCAGCCGTCAAAGCGTTTCGCGATCATGTCAAAAACTGGATCACTCTAAACGAGATGCGCTGCTTTACGGTTCTTGCTTACGGAGATGTGCTTCGTCCTCCTGGAATCGTTGAAAGCGAGAAAGTCGTCAACCAAACCTACCATCACGCCCTCCTCGCCCACGGCCTCGCCGTTGGGGCTATCCGTGAACATGGAGGACCGGGCGCTCGAGTAGGAATCGCTGACGATAGCACCATCCCAGTACCCTTTCTCGAAACCTCAGCGCACGCAAGCGCCGCGGCAACCGCATTCCGTCATCTGAATTTCCGCTCCACCGATCCCCTGCTTTCAGGTGGCTACGGGGAACTCTACCATAGCATCGCCAAAGAAAACGCGGCTGATATGGAAGCTCAGGATCAACAAATCATCTGTAGCCCGATGGACTTCTTCGGCCTCAACTGCTACACGGGCGTCTATTGCAGGGCGGGCACGGATTCTCGATTCGACATCCTCCCCTTTCCAGATGGGTACCCCGCCGCAGATGCGGACTGGCTGAAGCTTATCCCCCAAGCCCTCTACTGGGGACCCAAATTCCTCAAGGAGCTCTATTGCATAGAGTCGATCTACATCACTGAGAACGGGGCTGGCTACGACGACGTGCCCACCCCAGAAGGAGAAATCCTCGACTTGCACCGTCGCCAATACGTCAGACAATGCCTTCTTGAACTGAACCGAGGCATCCTAGACGGAAACCCGATCCATGGTTACTTCCTATGGTCCTTCATGGACAACTTTGAATGGCTGGACGGATACACCAAACGCTTCGGTCTCTGCTATACTGATTATCCCACGCAAAAACGAATTCCCAAGCTCACCGCCCACTGGTACAAGGAAGTGATAAGCCAAAACAAATTGCTTTAAGCACCTAAGAGTTCAGGCTCAGGAAGTCGCAATTCCTTCTCCCTTTCAAAAGGTCCGCCTGAAAATTCCAGCCGAATTTGACATCTTATCGAAATCTGGTGCCTTAGCAGTGAATCTCTCGCAAATTCATGTGCGGGATAGGAACGAACGACTTTTGCCCCATCCATTTTCGTACCCATGCCTGCGCGGACCCAAATGACGCTTATGCTTGCGGCCACTATGCCGCTAATGACACTCGGCCAAGATCTTTTCGACCTGAGCCTGGACGAACTGCTGAAGATCAAAATCACCTCCCAAAAGCGTGAGGAAGACCCGCAAAAAGCATCGCTCTCAGTAACAGCAATCAAAGGTCAAAACCTCTCTGATTGGGAAATCGAAAGCTTCCTAGACCTAGAGTCTCAAGTTCCCGGGCTAGTGATCGGACGTTCTGGATACGACCCTAGGCCCGCGATGCGCGGGGCCAGAACCCAGCAGGTCGAACACAACGACCTCGTTCTCGCCTCCTACAACGACGGCGTCTACCAAAGCCGACACGCCCAGACCATGCGCCCCTACCTCGACCTCGAGCGCGTCGAATTCATTCGCGGACCGCAGGGAACCCTTTTCGGACGTAACAGCTACGGCGGCGCCACAAACGCACTCAGCCACAAACCAGAGCTGGGGACGACGGAGTCTGCGGCGAGCCTCTCCATAGGCAGCGATTCATTGGTCGAGGCCAAAGTCTTCACGAACCTACCGGTCGGCGATACTTCAGCCTTTCGCTTTTCCATCGCCGACACCACACGGGACGGCTACATAGAAAATCTTTACGACTCCGAAAAATCGCTCGGAGACCGGGACGGGTTCCTCGCTCGCGGGCAATTCCTTTGGTCGCCCTCGGAAGAGACCAGCTTAAGAATTAAAATCGAGCGTTGGGAGGAAGATTCAAACGGGTACGCTTCATTTGGATACAAACCTATCGGCATTCCAATCGATGCGGCAAGCGGCCTCACCAGCCCTTTCGGCACTCTTGTTCCACTCATCGGAAAGTCCGAAACGCTCGGTAACTCCACTGGCACAACCGGAGCCGGTATGGACTTCGCAAATACGCCTCAAAACGACGGAGCAGCTGAAGCATCGTTAAATCCCTATCAGATCAATAGCGACTACCCTTCCCAACAGCTGATCGAAGAGAATTCTCTCCTTCTCGAATGGGAGCAGAATTTCGACGAAATCAAAGCGCGACTCATTCTCGGGCACTCAGACTTTTTCGACCAAAGATTAGAGGATGGTGACTTCTCAACCTACAACTCAACGGCCGGTGGCCAACGTATGGACTCGCAAACCAGCACCGCCGAGCTCCAGCTGATTTCCCCGGACGACCGCGATCTGCTCTGGATATTTGGAGTGTATTATCTCAAGGAGGACTTGGGTTACGCCTACCTTTGGCGAGAACTCTCCATTCTGGTCAACAACGCTCCCGATCCCACCGCCCCTCCGCGAAACGAATGGGCAAGCTGGATGGAGGAGCTAAGGATGCAGACTGAGTCCCTTGCTCCCTACTTTCAAATTTCCAGCAAGATCACCGACTCATTAAACCTCATACTCGGAGCAAGGTACACCGCTGACAATCGAACATGGTCGCTCGTCGGTCTTAATACCGATACGCCTACGATCCTCTCTTTCACTCGCCCTGTCGTGGAAGACTCGGACCACAAGTGGAACCGCCCGACCTGGAAAGCCGGACTCGAATGGAGCGTAGACGACCAGACATTCCTCTACGCCACAGGGACCACCGGCTTCATGGCTGGAAATTTCAAAACGGGAACGGATGAATACGACGAGCAAACGGTGACCGCGTTCGAGATCGGCTACAAAAGGACCTCCGACGACGATCGAATTCGCCTCAACGCCGCTCTCTTCTTCAACGAATATGAAGACCTCCTCGCAACAACCTTCATCGACCAAGACGGCACAACACTCGGAGTCGTAGACAACGTAGGCTCAATATCTTCCACCGGTCTCGAGATAGAATTCGACTGGCTACCGATCGAAGAACTCCATCTGGGAGCAAGAGCCTCAGTCGCAAATAGCCGCTACGACGATTTCGTATCCTCCAACCCCTTCCAAACCGGAGGAAAAACGATCGGCAACACTCCCAACCAGTTCCAGCTGTACGACACGCAAGTCGCCTTTTCCCCCGACCTTTCCGTATCGCTATTTGCGAGTTACGACCATCACTTAGCCAACGACAGTCGTATTGTCCCCAGAATCTCTATACATTATAACGACGGCTACCGAGCAAACGACGAACCCTATCAATTCGCGCAGCAACCTTCCCTCACCCTTATCGATGCCTCGCTCTCCTGGCACCCTCGCGACGACAACTTTTCTATCAAATTGCTTGCCTCGAATCTAACTGACGAGCTTCGGCTCAACCGAGCCAATCGCTTCGGCGGCGACGTCGCCGTGGTGGACTACGCCCCACCGAGACGCTATGGCATCCAACTTTCCAAGCGCTTCTAGCCACAACGCTTAAACACAAGATAGCTCGCAGCCCTATTAGAACCCATAAAGGCTGCTTGAACGACTTATGCCGCTACCAAAAAGGACCGAGCGCAAAGGTAGCGGCCTTCGTCCCCGATGGCCAATTCACAGTTTTGGGTCGTCAGGACGATAGCAGCGACCTTCCTGACTTTGATTTTTGAATACAACGTAGGAGTTACGTTTTCCAAGAATAATCGGAAACACAGGCGAATGCCCAGCATGCAAAGCGAGCGGTCACTTTTTGCGAAGAGAGCTACCAGTATCTTCGATCTCGATCAGCCTTAAGCGCTCGTCGCCCCGCGGACCATTGGGAGCATGAAGCGAGAGCATCAACCTATCATCAAAAGTTCTAAAGATCATCCCATGGCCACCCTGATTCTTGAACAAGAGTTCCTCCTGCTGCACCCACGGGCCTTCCAATCTACCAGATTCGGACTCCGCGATCGCTACAGCGTATCCTTCTGCATATCCCTTTTCTCCATCACTCGACCATATCATAAGCAACGTTCCTTCCATCGTCTTATACATATAGCAACCGTCGGTAACTTTCCATTCCCTCCTCGAAACCCACTCGCCATCCGATGCCGCGAACATCTTCTTAGGTTCGCCAACAGGGCCAGACAGATCTTTTTCTAGGCGCACATAGTCTATCGTACCATCGACCACCTGTACCCACTCGTGGCAGAAAATCATGTAGGGGATTCCATCTTCGACATACAAGGTACCATCCAAGGCCATCCAGTCTTCGGGAGTATGAGCCTTGTTTTCAAACGGCTGAAACGGTCCCAATGGAGACTCCGAGACAAAAATCTGCGTTCCCCGTTTGTGCATTTCGGGCCAAAATTCCTCATCCCTCGGCTTAGACTGCCCCTCTAGAAACTCCGATGATGTTAGAGTAGTGAAGATATAGTATTTCCCATTGTATTCATGCATCTCAGGAGCCCATACCATGTTTCGAGCCCAAAACTCCTCAGGAATGAGCAACACCGTTTTCGGATGCTGCCAATGCTCCAAATCCGAACTTATATATACCTCGACCCCCTTGGGCTTACTATCATCACCTCTACCTCCCAGACGATTATCCATCTGAGCATACATGTAGTAGAGTTGGGTATCAGAATCTGCATAAATAAACGGATCTCTGATTCGAATCTCCTCAGTTCGCAGCAATGAATCGCTCGACTCTTGGACAGCCGATGCGATGGGTAAAATCAAGCACAATAAGATTGCTGAAAATTTCATAGGTACGGTTCTGAGAATGGCGCTTTCCACGATCATACGGTCTATCCATTCAGGGAAACGAAGAAATACGAAGGTAGAAAAACGATTATCTCGTAAACCTTAGAAAGCTGCGAATCACCGGCCACATCAACCTTGACTTTCCAATTCCGCCCCGTGATTCCGAAGCAACCGAAAGACTGCCAAACGTGACGCCAACCACCCCATCATGCTGGTTCTATCTGCCGATTCCATTAAACAACGCGTTCTTCCCTTTCTCCTAGAAAGAAACTTCAGCGAAAAGGCAGCCAATATCATTGCCGACGCATTCGTAGAGAACAACCTCGAGGGTGTCGATTCTCACGGCTTAGCTCGTTTTCCGAACTTCATCAAGGCAACAGACGCTGGACACGTCCTTCCCACCGAAGGGCCGAAGCGAGTGGCAAGCTTCGGAGCTTGGGAGCAATGGGATGGACTGTGCGGAGCAGGTCCGCTAAATGCTCGAGCTGCCATGGATCGCGCCATCGACCTAGCGAAGGAGTTTGGCATTGGCTGTGTTGCACTCCGGCGAACGAATCATTGGATGCGCGGGGGAGCCTACGGTAAACAAGCAGCGGATGCTGGATATGCAAGTATTTGCTGAACGAATACATTGCCTAACATGCCGCCATGGGGAAGTAGTTTTCCACGTATTGGCAACAACCCACTCGTCATAGCGGCTCCCCACAAAGAAGCGCCAATTGTCTTGGACATGGCAATGACGCAATTCTCGTACGGCAAACTCGAGCAACAGCGTATTCACGGGACACCGCTACCAGTGGACGGCGGCATGGACATCGACGGCAAGCCTACAAAGGACGCGGCAAAAATCCTGGAGTCCGGCAGGCTTCTGCCAGCGGGATTCTGGAAAGGCTCCGGGCTCGCCTTTGCGCTCGATTTACTCGCAAGCCTCATCGCTTCAGGGAACGCCACGTCGCACATCGCCGCATTGCCGAGCGAGCAACAGATTTCCCAAGTATTCCTTGTATTCGACATCAACCGCAGTGGCGAAAAAGAACAAATCGCGGAGCGCGTTTTAGAGGCGATTGACTGGCTGAAGGGCGACGAGCCTGAGAACGTTCGCTATCCAGGAGAAAGAGCCGCTCTAACGCGCGAGAAACGCCTCAGAGACGGAATCCCCGTTCCAGAGGAAATCTGGAACGCGCTTGATAAGCTTTGAGTCACTCATTTCAAGGGTACGAACGATCGAAACGACGGTTATCTTCAAGCCCGATTCCCCTATTCGGGGGATAGACTCAGGAGCAGCTAGAGGCTATTCTGTGGTTTTCACGAAGCTCATTCGCAAAATCCCCCCCCAAAAACCGTTTGCACTCTTAGATGCCCCATCGCGTTCTCCGCTCCCTGCTCATGCTATTGGCATGCGGCACAACTTACTCCCAAGCTACTCCAGCTGACGAAATCATCCACAAAGTAGAAGCCAGGGGTTTCATTAAAAATTGGATCGTAGCGGGCCCTTTCCCGAGCCCGGAAGTCGATGAGCCACTGCCAGATGGAAGCACGCACCTTGGCTTTTACAAAGACTATCTCGCAAGCCGAGGAGGAGAGGCACACAACACGCTGTCGCTCGAAGCCGACCTCACCTATACGAATGAAAAAGGCAAGGCTGTCACGGTATCCCCGCAGCATGTCGTCGTATCCGAAAACGGTATCACCGATCTGGATACTCTCTTCGGTCATCCGGACCACGTGATGGCCTATGCGTTCTGCGAGATCTATTCCGACACTGAGCAGGAAGCAATGATTTCGCTCGGGTCCGACGACGCCATAAAGGTCTGGCTCAACGGCTCCTTAGTTCACAGCAACTACGTCGCCCGCGGGCTCGGATTTGGCCAGGATGTATTCAAAGTTTCACTTAAAAAGGGCAAGAACCTCATACTGGTGAAAGTCGTCGACATGGTCAGGGACTGGGGCTTCGCCATCGAAGTACTGGACAAGCACGCGGCCGCAGAGGAACAGGAGGCGCTTCGGCAGAAACAAGCGAAAATCGACAGGCTCGTTGGAGAGGAACACCTACTTTGGCCAGATGGCCTTCCTGGGAATCCTATCGTATACGATGAGTCGGACCTGATCAAATACGGATCCTGGCTCCCCGATGCCCGCCTACAGATCTCCCGAGCGTACAGCAACGTATCCACTCCGAGCTACTACCTCTATCGAGCTTCCCGCGAAAACAACACCGGCGTAGGCGTTGTAATACTCCCAGGAGGAGGCTACAACGATGTCTGGATCGACAGCGAGGGCCACGAAATCGCTCTTCAATTCCAGGAACAAGGGATTAGCTCAATCGTGCTCAAATACCGAACGAACACGGCCGACCGCACAGGCAAACGCCCCTTCTCGAAGGAGGTTTACCTCCCCGCAGCCACAGAGGACGTCAAGGAAGCGGTCAGAATCCTTCGCGCCCAAGCCGAAGAGCTAGATCTCGATCCCAACAAGATCGGAATCGGCGGCTTCTCTGCAGGCGGACACCTCTCTCTGTCCGTCCTCATCAACCCGGATGAAACAAGCACGGACAGTTACCCCGATTTCGCCTACCTCATCTACCCTTGGCTTCAGGATGGCTACCAAGAGGACATCTCCGGCGCGCAAGACCTACCTCCTCTATTCATCGTAAACGGACTGGACGACACCTCCACCCCCTCCGAAAAAACGCTAAAATTCTACCAGATTCTCAACGAGAAAAACGTCCCCGCTGAACTGCACATTTATTCGAAAGGCACACATGGCTTCGGTCTCGGCCGTGACCACTCAGCGAAACAGTGGACCCGCAGTTTCGAGGCTTGGTTGAAAGACATTGGAATGATCCAGAAGTAAGCGGGAGCAGTTAGGCACCTCCCTTCTTTCCCCAATTCGGGGGATAGACGGAGAAGCGTCCAAGCGATACTCTGAGGGTACGCTGGGAGTCGCGAAATCTGACTCCCCAAGCCACAGGAGAACCCCTTTCCGAAACCTCAATGAACTTCGCAACTGTCGCTAAGCGCGCCCTTCTATACAGCACCTCACTCACCTTCGCTAGCAGCCTTATGGCTCAAAGCCCCGAACTCGAGGATCCCGAAATCTTCCAGATCAACCGCGAAGCGCCGCAGGCCAATTTCACACGCTTCGCATCCGATTCCCCCTCTGCCAACTCCACGCGAGCGGAATCTCCCTACTACCGATCTCTCAACGGTCATTGGAAATTCCACTGGGTTCCCAAGCCCGCCGATCGCCCCATCGGCTTCGAAGCTCCTTCCTACGACGTCTCTGACTGGGACACCATCCCAGTCCCTAGCAACTGGGAGCTAGAAGGCCATGGCATCCCCATCTACGCCAACCTCGTCTACCCTTTTCCGAAGAATCCTCCATTCATAGATCAGTCAGATAATCCCGTCGGCAGCTACCGTCACGAGTTCACAGTTCCCGACTCCTGGGCAAACAAAGACATTTATCTCAGTTTCGGGGCGGTTCGCAGCGCGTTCTACCTCTGGATCAACGGTCAGAGGGTCGGATACAGCGAAGGGAGCAAGACGGAAGCCGAATTCAAAATTAACGACTACCTGCAGGATGGAAAAAACACCTTGGCCCTAGAAGTCTACCGCTGGTCCGATGCCAGCTATTTGGAAGACCAAGATTTCTGGCGCCTCAGCGGCATCGAACGCGACGTCTGGCTCTACGCGACCAACAAGGCCACTCTCAAGGACCTCACCATCATCGCAAACCTCGACGACCGCTACGTAAACGGGGAGTTCTCCACCACCGTCGAACTCAGCAACAGCGATTCCAAGGACCAGACTCTCCAGTTCGCAGCCACGCTTTACGATGGCGAAAATGAAGTCTTCACGTTCGAAGAATCCGTGCAGGTAACAGCTGGGAATACCAAGACCATCAATTTGGAGAAAACCATTCCAAACGTTCGCAAATGGACAGCCGAAACGCCTGAACTCTATTCACTAAAAGTCCTCGTCCAACCCGACAAGGGAGATCCCGAATCGACCCGATTCGACGTCGGTTTTCGCCGAATCGAAATCAAAAACGCCCAACTGCTCGTCAACGGAAAGGCCGTTTACCTAAAGGGCGTCAACCTCCACGACCATCACCCCATAACCGGACACGTCATGGAGCAGGAGCTCACCCTCAAGGACCTGCAATTGATGAAGGAGAACAACATCAACGCCATCCGCTGCAGCCACTATCCCAAGGAAGACGCATTCTACACGCTCTGCGACCGCCTCGGCTTCTACGTCGTCGACGAGGCCAACATCGAAGTCCACGGCATGGGCACCACTAATCAAGGTTTGTTCAAAGTCTGGATCCATCCTGCCTACCGCAAGGAATGGAAAGGCGCTTTTCTTGATCGTACTGAGCGCATGTACGAACGCTCCAAAAACCACCCTTCCATCATCATCTGGTCGTTGGGCAACGAAGCCGGTAACGGACAAAACCAATTCGCCGCATACGACTGGCTAAAGTCAATTCAGGACACGCGGCCCGTCCAGTACGAGGGAGCAACTCACTTTCCGAACTCCGATCTCCAAGTTCCTATGTATTGGAAAATCGAAGACATGATCAAATATGCAGAGAAAACGCCCGAACGCCCCCTCATCCAGTGCGAATACGCCCATGCCATGGGCAACAGCGTAGGCAATCTGCAGGACTACTGGGACGTCATCGAATCCTACGACATCATGCAAGGCGGCTTCATTTGGGACTGGGTCGACCAAGGGCTCCTAGCCAAAGACGAAAACGGCAACTCGTTCTGGGCCTATGGGGGACACCTCGGTAGCGGACACCTCAGGCACGACCAGAATTTCTGCCTCAATGGCCTCATCAACGCCGACCGCACCCCGCATCCCGCTCTTTTCGAAGTCAAAAAAGTCTACCAGTTCATCAAGTTCCGCGACTTCGAAGCAGATTCAAAGACAATCGAAATTGCCAACGGATACGACTTCACACCCCTCGCTGATTTCCAATTCAGTTGGACCCTGCTAAAAAATGGCGAAGCAATCGCAAGCGGTGATCTGCCCACTCTCAACATCGCCCCAGGCGAATCCCGTCGCGTCAAACTGGATACGCTTGATTACGACCCAAGAAACGGGGAGTTCCTTCTGAACCTATCCGCTAAGCTCGCGGTGGAGAAACCACTCCTTCCCATAGGCTATGAGCTCGCAGCCGAACAATTCGCTCTCTCAGATATAAATCTAGAAAGAGCCGGGATCACGTCTCAGGAAAACAGTGCCTTAAGCGTAAACGAAAACGGAAGCGAGCTTCTCGTATCAGGACCAGAATTCGAAATCGCCTTCGATGCAAAAACGGGTGCCTTGAGCGGCCTTTCCTACTCCGGCAAACAAATGATCAAGGAGGCCTTGAGGCCAAACTTCTGGCGAGCCCCAACCGATAACGACTTCGGCTACAACATGCCTAAAACCCACGCGATCTGGAAGCAGGCGACCGAAGATCAAGTTTTGCAGCAATTCAGCCATGACACACTCTCCGACGGTTCCGTTCAAGTCGTATCCATATTGGATATCGCATCTGGACATGCGAAGATCCAGGTCACGTACTCGATTTATGGAGACGGCTCCATCCACGTAAACAATGAGCTCGACATCCAGAAAGCCAGACTGCCAGACCTTCCGAGATTCGGAAACAATATCGTATTACACGAGGAGTACTCAAACGCTTCCTGGTACGGACGAGGCCCTTTCGAAAACTATTCGGACCGTAAGACCGCAGCATTCGTCGGACAATACCAGTCTAGCGTCGATGAACTCCTCTTCGCCTACGGGCGACCACAAGAGAATGGATACCGAACCGACACCCGCTGGCTCACATTGACCAATAGCGACGGCGTCGGAATCCGAATCCAAGGCATTGACCGCGCCTTCGGCTTCAACGCGCGGCACCAGTACGAATCCGATTTCGATCCCGGCATGCAAAAAGCCCAGCGACGCACCAGTGACATCGTTCGCCGCCCTCTCGTTAGCGTAAACATCGATCACTCCCAGATGGGTGTAGGCGGCGACAACAGTTGGGGCAACAGACCACACGACCAGTACCTCGTCTCGGCTGAGGACATGTCTTATTCCTACTTGATTTCGCCAATCGGCAACTAAGTGGCGAGGCGCAATTGTCGCCTTTCTCCACAACCACTTGAAAACATGACTTCCACTTCACTCACTCTCTCCCTCGCATCTCTGGCCATCTGCGGTTCCACCTTGGCCCAAGGCTTCGGCGAATCACAAAAAATCCACGAATGGAGATTCCATTTAGCCGATTCCACTACAGCGGATACGCCCCCTAGCGACAGCCAGAATTGGCGAGACATCATCGTTCCCCACGACTGGAGTGTCGAGTATCCAGCCAGCCCCGACAAATCCAGTTGTACCGGTTACCTCCCCGGCGGCATCGGCTGGTACCAAACCGAAATCGATATTCCAAGCGACTCACTTGGGGACAAACGCTACTACCTCTATTTCGAAGGCGTCTACAACCGTAGCCAAGTTTTCCTCAACGGAACGCTGCTAGGCGAGCGACCAAACGGATACGTTTCCTTCCAATACGACATAACCCCTCACCTCGACCCTGGCGGTGAAAACGTCCTCAGCGTTCGAGTTGATCACAGTCTCGATGCCGATTCGCGCTGGTACACCGGATCGGGCATCTACCGTCCAGTTCATCTTGTCACCGCGAATCCAATACACTTCGCCCAGTGGGGCATCAGCTATGAAGCGACCTTAAACGAGTCGGGCGAAGCAACCCTAACCCTCGAGGCCGAGGTAGAGAACCACCTCCAAGGAGACTCCAAAGAGCTAAGCATTGAACACACCCTCATCGGCCCGGATGGTCAAAAAGTAGCCGCCACAAGCAATCCAATAAACGTAGATAGTGGCGGCAGAAACACACAGAGCAGTAGTTTCACTCTCTCGAATCCCCAGCTATGGAGCGTCACCAGTCCCGCCCTCTACCGTCTGGAGTCACGTCTCACAGAGAACGGCCAACTTCTCGACTCCAGTTCAACCCCCGTCGGCATCCGCTCTCTCGGCTTCGATCCCGACCACGGATTTTCGCTCAATGGTGAACCCATGAAGATCAAAGGCGTTTGCCTGCACCACGACGCCGGCGTTCTCGGCTCCGCAGTTCCCAAAATCGTCTGGCGCGAGCGCTTGCAGTCGCTCAAGGAAATCGGCGTCAACGGGATCCGCATGAGCCATAACCCACAAGCCACCGACCTCTACGATCTGTGCGACGAGCTTGGCTTCCTCGTCATGGACGAGGCCTTCGATGAATGGGAATACCCAAAAAAGAAATGGATCAAAGGCTGGAACAAAGGAAAGCCCGGCTTCCAAGGCTCCGCTGACTTCTTCGAAGAATGGGGAGAACGCGATCTTGCCGCCATGGTCAAACGCGACCGCAACCACCCTTCCATCATCATGTGGAGCATCGGCAACGAAGTCGACTATCCCAACGATCCCTACAGCCACCCCATTCTCGATCAGGAAGGTATCGGCCAGCAGCACGTAGCTGGATACCAAAAGAAACAGCCAAACGCGGAGCGCCTGGGTGACATCGCCAAACGCCTCGCCGCCGTCGTCAGAAAACACGATACTTCACGTCCAGTCACGGCCGCCCTCGCCGGGGCCGTGATGTCCAATCAGACCGAATACCCTGCCGCCTTGAACGTAGTGGGCTACAACTACACCGAATCTCGCTACGAAGTGGACCATAAAAACTACCCTGAACGCGTGCTCTACGGCAGCGAAACGCGCCACGACCTACCTGCGTGGAAAGCTGTATCGGACAACGATTTCATCTTCGGCCAATTCATCTGGACCGGCTTCGACTACCTCGGAGAGTCGGGCCGCTGGCCCTCGCGCGGATTCACCACGGGCATGGTCGATCTCGCAAACACAATCAAGCCACGCGGACACTTTCGGCGAGCTCTGTGGTCCGACAAACCCGTTGCCTATCTCGGCACCTATCCAAAAAGCAAATACATCTCTATGGACGCTGGCCGAAGCTGGGACTACAATCCCGGTCAGACTATCAGAGCCGTTTGTTACACAAATGGCGACGAGGCAGAACTTCTTCTCAATGGAAAAACGATCGGACCACGCAAGGCCTACGATCCAGAAACTGCCATCATTCATTGGGATATACCTTACCAAGAGGGCAAACTCGAAGTCATCGCCTACAAAAACGGAAAGCCGATCGCCCGCGACAGCCTCTCGCCCGACGGAATCCCAACCGCAATACGAGCCGAACCATCTAAACTGAAGTTGGCTTCCCAATACGACGTCACTCCCATCGAGATCACAATCGTCGACGAACAAGGACAGCTCGTCTACGGAGCAAACCATGAGATCGCTTGCGAAATAAAGGGTCCCGGCAGATTGCTGGGACTCGAAAACGCATCCCACGACGCCTCAGAAAACCACCGCGACAACAAAGCTCATACGAAAAACGGCAGACTCGTCGCCTACATTCAGGCCCTTGAATCGGAAGGGACCATTACGGTGAGCTTTTCCAACAGGGACCTCCCCTCCACGGAACTCACCCTCCAGATCCAACGCTAATTCTCCCATGATAAGGACATTCCTTCTCGCCCTCACCCTCAGCAGTTGCCTCGTGGCCAGCGATGACGCCATCCGCAAAGAGCGTAGCGTCATGATCCCCATGCGGGATGGCGTGCATCTGTCAACGGATCTCTATTTTCCCGCAGAAGCCCGTGAAGAGCTTCCCGTCGTCCTCATCCGAACCGTCTACGGCAAACAGCACGTTATCGATTGGGACCCCCTCTATCGGGAGCTGGTTCGCCAAGGCTACGCGCTCGCCATTCAAGATATCCGAGGCCGCTTCGAATCAGAAGGTCAGTACCGTAGGCGCGAAGACGGATACGACACTGTCGAATGGCTAACCACCCGCCCTTGGTCCAACGGCAAACTCGGCACCGTTGGATGCTCTTACCAGGGCGAGGCCCAACTCGTGCTCGCCGCGGCCAAACACCCCAACCACATCACCTCCATTCCCCTCGCTCCCGCCTCCGGCTACTACAAACCCGGCCGAGCCTGGCAGTCCTTCTCCGGGGGCGTCTTCGAGCTCGCCCAAACCGCCGGCTGGTTCGCTAGCAATGGCAGCAAAGTCTTCTACCAACCACCGCCTCACATCGATCGCCAGGAGTGGTTTCAGTCGCCGGACGCCGCTCATTTCGATCCCGCCCCCAAAGTAGACTTCGACCACTACCTGACCTTCCTCGACACGCTCCCCATCGATACCCTCCTTGATCGAGCCGACACCCCGCCTTCCGACTACAAGCTCTGGGCCACCAGCAACCCAGACGGTCCCTACTTCCGCAATCTCGACCTCGTGCAAGCTCACGACAACTTCAACATCCCCGCCCTCTTCATCGATTCCTGGTACGACTACGGCCCGGAGGAAACCCTCGAGATATTCAAGCTCTTCAGCAAAAACGCCCTCAGTGAGCGAGCCGCCCAAAACCAGTTCATCATCATGGCTCCCAGCACTCACTGCGGCTTCAGCGATGCCACCGAGAACACCCTCGTCGGCGACCGCCCACTCGGCGACGCCCGTATGCCCATCCAAGACCTACAGATCCGCTGGCTCGACCATTGGTTGAAAGGCGAGGACAATGGAGCCACCGACATGCCCAAGGTGCAATACTACCTCATGGGCAAAAACGAATGGAAGAGCAGCCCCACTTGGCCTCCCGCAAACAGCCACCCGCAAAAGTGGTACCTCGGCAGCGGCGGTCAGGCCAACAGCCGGCTCGGCGACGGTACCCTATCCCGTCAATCGTCATCAAAAAGCGGATACGACAGTTTTGTCTACGACCCCAACAATCCCGTACCTTCCCTAGGCGGTCACACCTGCTGCACCGGTAGCGACACCGAAGCCGGCGGCTACGATCAATCGGAAATCGAACTCCGCAACGACATCCTAGTCTACACCTCCGCCCCCCTCGAGCAAGGTCTAGAAGTCACTGGTTCCATCGAGCTCGTCCTGCACGTTTCCTCCTCCACAGTCGATACCGACTTCACCGCCAAGCTCGTTGACGTCTACCCAGACGGTCGGGCCTTCAACATCCAAGAAGGTGCCCTACGAATGCGCTACCGCGACGGCTTCGAGAACCCAAGCCTCATCGAGCCCGACGAAAGCTACGAAATCCGCATCGACCTAAGGGCCACTAGCAACTACTTCGCCCCCGGCCACCGCATCCGTCTCGAGGTCACCAGCTCCAACTTCCCCCGCTGGGAACGCAACCTAAACACCGGCGGCAACAACTACGATGAAACCGTAGGCACCATCGCCTTTAACACCGTCCACCATTCGACCACCCAGCCTTCCTACCTCCTGCTCCCAGTTGTAGGCGAAAAGGAATAGACCGCCTCAATCCAGATGCACGATTCCGTGGCGGATGGCGGTTATCGCCGCCTCGGTCCGATCCCGCACTCCTAGCTTGGAGAACAAAGCCTTAAAGTGGGATTTCACCGTCTCGTCAGAGACGTGCATGCTGCGAGCGATTTCCTTGTTGCTGCGTCCACGGATCAGACACTCCAAAACCTCTCGCTCTCGCTCGGTCAGCTGTTGACGACGAGACCGCTCCTCTAGCCGCTCCGCCACTTGACGGGGCAAAATGTCCTCGCCCTTGAATACGCTACGGATTGTTCCTGCGATCTCCTCGACCGGCATATCCTTCAGCAAGTAAGACTTCGCTCCTGACTGGATCGCCCGGTGGATGTCCTCGTCTAAGTCGTACGTTGACAGAACAATTACTTTGGCTTCCGGGAACTTCCGGCAAATCGACAGGATCGCTTCCGCCCCTCCCATGATGTGCATGCGTAAATCCATCAGCACGATGTCCGGCTGCACATCCTCATAGACCTCGATCGCCTCCTCGCCATCAGCCGCTTCCGCGATCACTTCCATCCCGGGCTGGCTATCGATCAACGCAATGATGCCCATTCGCATCGATGGATGATCGTCGACAACCAAAACTCGAATCGACATCTCCCCCTCTGTTGGCTTCACGCACGCTCTTACGTTTATGTCTTCGTTACTCTTCATACCTCGGGGGACTACCAGCCTACCATAGAGTCGCTTCGCTGCCTCTCACCCATTTGGGGGAAATCAATCGATGCACTCTTTCGCAGCCTTATCACTTGCTACGAACCGCCTTCGCTATTCAATTTCCCCTAGCGCCCCAGCTTTTGGCAGACGGCTGACAACCGACCCGACACACCTCCAATTGAATCCTCGACCACTCACTCGCTTCCCATTTTTTTTGGCTATGCTTCAGGCCTTCATCCTGCTAGCTCATGTTCAAGCTCAGGAGGAATCTCAATCCCAGCTCCTAACAACCGCAGCTCAGATAAGAGCGCTCACCCCAGCCGAAGCAGCCCAACAAATCCCCATCCGCCTACAAGGGTGCTATATCTCCAGAGAGAACAACGCGTTCTCCATGCAAGACCACACCGACGGGATCTTCGTATTCTTCGAACCCGATGTATCAGTCGACTTTCAACCGGGCGACCTCATCGAGGTCGAAGGTGTGAGCAATCCTGGAGACTATGCACCCTGCGCCTCTGCCACATCAGTTCGTCGCATCGGTACCACCCGCATTCCCGATCCGATTCAGACCACCATTTCAGAGCTGCACTCCGGCCAAATGGACGTTGCGTGGGTCGAAGTGACTGGAATCGTCAGAAGTGCCGAGATCGCCCCAACCCCCTCCTACCTCTACGATAATTCCGAGGATTCGACTCCTCGCTCGTACACAAAACTCAAGCTGGCAGATGGGGATTCACAGCTACTTGTCGAAATGCAGGAGGCTATCGCCCCAAGCGATCTCTTAGACGCCAAAATCAAACTCCGAGGGCACTGCTTCTACCTCCACAACGGAAACAGGCAATTCGTCCGCCCCATCCTACACACCCCGATCGGAGTCAAACCGGAGGTCTTGGTACCTCCGCTTCGTATCGACTTCAACGGTCCTCACAAACCCGTTTCCAGCCTATTCACTTTTGACCCGACAGGTGGGCGCCCCGGACATCGCGTCCACGTGAGAGGCATCGTCACCCACCAGCAGATCGGAAAGGCATTCTGGATTAGGGACCAGGACCAAAGCCTACGAGTTCAAAGCACCCAGCTTGACGAGTTGAATCCCGGCGACCTCGTAGATGTCCTCGGATTTCCCGAATCAGGAACCTACAGTCCGGTTCTCGAAGATGCCGTGTTCCAAAAAGCGGGAGAGCAAGCGCCTCCCGCCCCCGCAGCGCTCGACGAGATTCTATCCATTACCCGCCATGACTCAGATCTCGTAAGCCTAGATGCGGAACTTCTTGAAATCCAACGCTACCCCGAGAGCATCGAGCTCACGCTCCAAGCTTTGGATACAACCATCCGAGCCTCCCTTACCCTCGCAGGCATAAATGGTTCGTTGCCTGAGTGGCAACCTGGCAGTCTGGTGACAATTTCGGGTATAGCTACTGTCGGTGAAGGAGAAACCGTACCGCTCAACGGCCTATGGTGGGCCGAGTCTTTACACATTCTGCTACGCTCGCCCGACGACCTCACCGTCATTCAACCAGCCCCATGGTGGACACCCAAACGGGTTGCCTATGCCCTAGCCGTCATCCTCTCGATGGCGCTACTCACAATTGCGGTAATCATACTTCTCTCTCGCCACCGTCTAAAAGAGCAAAAGCAGCATCGTGCCATGGCAGAATCCGAGTTCACCGCGATCCTCAACGAACGCAACAGAGTCGCCCGCGAGATTCACGACACCTTGGCCCAAAATATCGGAGCGATTTCCGTGCAACTCGAAATGGTCCGCACTGACTCCCGCAACCTCGGCGAAACGACCCAACGCCACATTCAAACCGCCCATAAACTCGCTCGCACCGCCCTTTCCGACGCCCGCGAGACCATTTGGAACATGCGATCCCAAGTTCTGGAGCAGCACGATCTCGCCGGAGCGCTCGATCGTATTGGAAATCAACTGACAGAAGATACGGACATCAGCGTATCCACCCAAATAGCCGGCGAACGCCGCCGCCTCGCTCCAGTAGTTGAAAACAATCTCCTGCGTATCGGACAGGAAGCCATCACCAACGCCTGCAAGCACGCTCAGCCCAAACACATCAAAGTGGAAATCCACTACCAGAAACGGAGGGTTGAATTATCCGTCGAAGACGACGGAATCGGTTTCGACAAAGACACAGTCGACAACGAAACCCAACGTAGCTTCGGACTCGTCGGCATCCAGGAACGCATTGAATTGCTCGACGGAGAAGTAACGATCCAAACTGCCCTCGGCCAAGGCACGCGCATAAGCGTCAGCGTCAGCGACTAACATAGCCCAAGATGCAAGAGAATTCCCCAAGCTCAGAACATCCGCTCAAAGTCATGATCGTAGACGATCATCCACCCATGCGGATGGGGCTAATCGCCCTGATCAACAGCCACCCGCACATGACTGTCATCGCCGAAGCCGCCGATGGAGAAGAAGCCTTCGAGGTCTACGAAGACGTTCTACCCGATATCGTACTTATGGACCTTCGCATGCCTGGCATGGGGGGAGCCGAAGCCACACTCAGAATCCGTAAACGCCACCCCGGTGCAAAAATCGTCGTCATTTCGACTTACGATTGGGATGAAGACATTCACCGTGCTCTCGAATCCGGCGCGTCATCCTACATTCTCAAAGACATGCCTATCGAAGACATAGCCGAGACCGTGGAAGCAGTCTACAAAGGGGAGGCCACCCTTCCCTCAACGGTGACGAAACGCCTTGCTGAACGGGCCCGCCGAGCCCCAATCACCGAGCGCGAGCGCGACGTCCTCGAAGCCCTGGTAAAAGGTCGAAGCAACAAGGAGATTGCCCGCGATCTATCAATTTCAGACGAGACCGTAAAATCCCATTTCAAAACCCTCTTCGCCAAGTTGCATGTTCGTGACCGCACCGAAGCCGCAATCGCGGCCATCCGCCACGGGATCATTCATATCGACGAATAACAGAACTCACGTTCGGAACTCATCTACAAGTGCCTGCAAACGGTCCAAACCGATCGGCTTGGGCAAATAGCCGTCGAAGCCCGCCTCCTTTATTCGGCTCTGATCACTCTTGGTGGCGAAGGCTGTCTGCGCCACGACTCGCAAATGAGGCACATTTTCTCGTATCCACGCCAGAACTGAATAGCCATCCATACCCGGCATCCGAAGGTCTAGGAGCACAAAATCGAAACGGTCATCGTTCTTCAAAATTTCAAGAGCCTGCTCTCCACCCCGAGCCCAACGAACCTCAAGCCCCACTCCCTCCAAGGCAATTTCCAAAAACCTGTAATTAGCCTCTTCGTCTTCCACTAGCAGGACCCTTGCAGAACTCTCCTTATCCTTTACCCGCTCTCTACTGATTCCCGTAAAAGGCTTACCTTCAGAGCTCCAAACCACGCCCTCGCCACAGGGGAGAGTCAAAGAAAACGTCGATCCTTTACCGTATTCAGAAGTAACCGACAAATCCCCTCCCATCAATTCCGTAAGGGATTTTGCAATTGCCAAACCTAACCCGACTCCCCTTCGGGCTGCCAGTTCATCTTTTGCAAGCTTTACGAACTTCTCGAAAACAGTATCCAACTCATCTTCAGCAATACCGCTCCCTGTATCGCGAACGCTCAGAACTAAAGCATTCCCCTTTAATTCAACCCTCAAGCGGACGCTTCCACTTTCGGTAAACTTCAAAGCATTGCTTAGGAGATTCTCCAAGATCTGTTTCAATCGAACATCGTCGTACTCAAAGTACAAATCGAACTCCTCAAGTTTGTTATCCACATCAAGCTTCAGCCCCTTTTTTTGAAACTTAGAAAGGTGCTCCTTGAAGAGTTTCTCCAGAAACCCATTCATCCCAAATCGGCAGGTTCGGAGTTCCATCTCGCCAGACGCTAGCATCGAATAGTCTATTATACCCTCGATCAACTGCAGAAGGGAATCAGAACTAGCTTCAATATACTCGATGTACTCCTCTCGCGATTTTGCATCGAGATCATCATGGAGCAAATGAGAAAACCCTGTGATCGCATTTAAGGGCGTCCTCACCTCATGGGAGAGATTCGCCAGAAACTGCGATTTGAGTCTATCCGCGCTCTCCGCCTTATCCTTCGCGAGTAAAAGATCTTCGGTTCGACGGGCGATCATCTCCTCAAGGTGATTCTGGTGTAACAAGAGTTGCCCTTTTTGAGTTTCCAACTCCTCCTTCTGATCCTCAAGCAATCCGTTCTTCTCCGCCAACCAAGTCTTCTGCTTATTGATCACCTTTGTACGCTCTTTGACGCCTTTCTCCAAACGGGCGTTCTCGAGCTTGAGGCGACGCTCGCGAAATACAATATACAGATAGACCGAGGCTACGACTAAAAGAGTCACCAAAAAATAAAACCAGGAGCGTTGCCAGAACGGAGGAGTAATAACAATTCGGATACTCGCCCCTTCTTCATTCCAAATCCCATCGCTATTGGCCGCTTTTACCCGAAACGTGTACAGACCCGGATCTACATTCGTATAATTCGCCCACCTCAAACTAGCATCTCCATAGGTCCAGTCCTGATCGAAGCCTTCCAAAATGTAAGCAAAGCGATTACTCTTAGGGTAGGTCATGTTTACCGCTGAATAGTCGAACCTCAAAAAATTCTGATCCCACTTCAGTCTCAACTCGTCCGGAGTCCCAGAATGACCATTCTCCGAATCAGCTTCGTGCTCTGTTGAGATTTCCTCACCAAATAGGGTTATCCGATCGATGGATACATAAGGTAAATACGGATTAGGACGAATCGATTTCGGATCAAAGGAACTCACTCCGTTAGCGCCACCAAAATAAAGTCTCCCATCACGTGTCTTGCATGAAGAATCCGTGAAATAGATGTTTCCCTGCAATCCTTCGTTTTCGTCGTAACGCTCGATTGTCTGCTCGCCCATCTGATAGTGAAATAGCCCGTCATTAGTAGCGATCCACAACGCACCCTCTAGATCGCACTCCAGACCTTGAACAAAAAGATTCGATAATCCATCCTCGTGCCCGATCCTAGCCAGCTCATCCCCTTGCCGGTTTAATAAAAAGACGCCTTGGTCTACCGTTCCCAGGCAGTACATATCCCTCTCTTCTTCCCAAGCCACAACCGTTGGGCGATGTACGCGGAAAATCTCCTCAAACGAGAAAGTAACTTCGTCAAAGCGGTAGAGAGCGTGTTCCGTGGTAAGCAAAACGTCCCCGTTTTCCAGTTCGGTCACAGCTGGTGAATCCACCACGCCCCCTTCCTTTATCGATTCGTCGAAACGTTTCAGAAAATTCCCGTTTGTGTCATACAAAAAGACCTCCCCTTTCGCAGCGGCAATCCATACACGGTCCGCACGATCCACCTCGATATCCCAAATCGAGAATTCCTCGAACTCCGCCATCCGTTCCGACAACTCCGTATCCAAACGAAACTGCCCCTCCTCCTCAATTAATACATCGATTCCTCCATCCCAAGTAGCCACCCAAATACGCCCATCGCTACTTTGATCTACCTGACGCACAATGTCGGAACCAAGCAATCCTCCCTCTTCCCAGGTTCGGGGTAAGGGGTTCAGCCGCTTCGTATCCGGATCGAGCCAGGTGAGACCGTCTCCATCAGCCATCCAGATTCGTCCGATTGCATCTTCGAAAACGCAGCCGACAACCGTAGCTCTCAATTGATCGACTCTATCCCCAGCAATGATAGTTGAGAAGCGGGCCATTAGAGGATTGTGGAAGTCTATGCCAGCGTGAGACGTCCCGATCCACAGAATGCCCTCCTCGTCTAGGTAGAGCGAAACCAAGCCATCATTACTTAAGCCATAGCCTGTGCGGTCCTGAAGTCTCTGATACGTAAACGTTCCCGTCTCTTTATCCAATAAATTTAACCCTCCTTGATCCACCGCAATCACGAGTTGGCCAGCTGGATACTCGACTACATCGCGAACATTCGAACCACTCGTGCCTAAACCGCTCGGATCCATACCGAAACGCTTCACCTCAAGGCTTTCCGGATTAAAGGAAAATAGCCCAGCATCCCGAGCCGCGACCCATACGACCCCATCAAGATCTCGATACAATTTCTTCCTCGTACCGTCGGCCTCCGAGAGAACCTCAAAACGTTCCCCGTTCAGACTCTCAGTGTCGAAACGCCAAAGAGCTGTACCAGCCTCAGCGATCCACAACATCCCCTCGCTGTCCTCCACAAAACTCGTAAAGGAGTGTCCTTTCTCTCCTTGGGGACCAATATAGTGGCTCTCGAAACGATCACTCTCCTCGTCGTACAACAAGATAGAATTTGTGCGCAAAACCCAGAGCCGCCCCTTCGAGTCCTCATTCACTTCCACCACTACCGATTGTTCCCCCTCTAAGTAGGGCCTGAAACTGTCCTTCCCTCGATCGTAGCGATCTAGACCACGGCGCGTCGCTACCCAAAGCCGATTCCGCGAATCCTCGAACACATCAGTTACAAAATCGCTGAGGAGAGAGGAGTCATCGTTCTGGGAATGACCATAACGGACAATATCCGTGCCATCGTAGCGCATCAGCCCCATCCTCTCGCTACCTATCCAGAGGTATCCCAGGTGATCCCGCCACATGCTGGAAACATGATCCATCTGCTGCTCATTTTCCAGATGATGGATCTGCAATGGCGAAGCGAAGCTAAGAGGAACCAGCCCGGATAGGACAGTCAACCGCAGCAGACATCGCATCAACGTTCGCGAGTAAGAGTGCATTCGCACGCAAGTCTGCGCCGATGCACTCCATTGACAAGTCCACTGACGTAAAATGCCTGTCTACAAATCAATTCTCAGATTTTTTTCGCAAACAAGTCCTCTGGACTTGTCCCACGCCACCGTTCTCTTTCACTCCTCTCAATCACGCGAATTAAAGCTGCTCAACCTGAAGTTTCAGAAAAACGGACTCCTCATCATCCACGAGCCGAGTGAATCGAAGCGTATCCACACTGCCATCAACTCCGATCACTTCGCTCTCCCCGGCCGACACCTTCCACCCGCTCTCAAGCTCCGAGTTTTCAAGCACCTTGAAGAGCAGATCCGAGGCAGTTCGAGACCGGCGATAAATCAAGCTCAACAACGTGCCCGATTCATCCAGTCGCGGCTGTATCCAAACATCACTCTCAAGCGGATTCCCACCATACGCACGTTCAGCCAGATTCACGATTCCGTCCTCATCCGGATCTGCATCATCCGCCGCCTCTCCAGTCGCCTCTCCTGAACCAAAGAAGCTCAAACGCCAAGCTTCCGCCGGACTCAGCGAACGCCCTTCAAACAAAGCATCCACCTGAACCTCTGCCAAGGCGTAGTTGTAAACTCTGACATCGTCTAAACATCCCACAAATCGAGCCGCCGCAGTATCAAAGGAACTCCGTCCCAACTGGTTCAATACCGGAGCGATATCCAGCGGGAGATGCGACACCGCCGCACTTCCCGTCAACGTGCCATCGACGTAGAGCCGTGCTTCCGCGCCGTCCAGCGTCACCGCCACATGGGTCCAGGTATCCGCCGCAAACTCCGGCCCTTGCACGCTCCAGCTTTCTCCAGCATGACCGCCAACCCATTCCATTCCCTCTCCAAACGGTCCTGTTGAAAGGTGGAACCCAGATTCAGGGCTACGCGAAAAGTCGAACACCCGCTGCTCGGCGATTCCGCCTCCCCACTTAACCCAAGCCGCTACTGTCAAAGTCTCGAAGTTGGCCACCGTTGCTGGTAAGCGAGCATAGCTCCCATTCCCACTAAAAGACAAGGCCCGCTCGCCAAGTTTGCCTTCCTCGAAACTCAAGGAACCAATAATCTCCAGGTCGTTCCCATTTTCTGAAGCATCCACGAAGTCCTCCTCAAACTCGTAGCTCGCCACCAAACTCGCACTCAAGCGTGGTTGACCGGATACAACTTCCGAATCGCTCGAACGGTTCAACGACTCGTCTACCGCCTTCAAGCGATAGTAGTAAGGCGCTGCCTGGTTCGCCGCCCTATCCACGAAAGCGGATTCAGTCAGGCCACGGGCGATCAGCTCAAAGGGGCCCTCCGGCGAGAGTGAACAGTAGACATTATAGCCCGCTAGGTCAGCTTCC
Source organism: Pelagicoccus mobilis (assembly GCF_016595505.1). GTDB lineage: Bacteria > Verrucomicrobiota > Verrucomicrobiia > Opitutales > Opitutaceae > Pelagicoccus > Pelagicoccus mobilis. The sequence goes on from NZ_JAENIL010000006.1 coordinate 193,401, forward strand.
CCATTGGCTGTCCATCTCAAAGCCACTGAGGCCGATCCAGCGTTCGTCTCCAATCCCACTGGAGCAGACGGGGCAACAAACTCCACCGCCGCTCCCGCGGGCAGCAAACGCCACTGCTGATGGCTTCCTCCATCGAAGTCCGCTTGACGAATATTCCCTCCCGATTCAAGCGACGCACTCGCCACCTCAAGATATTTCCCGCTCCAACGGCTGCGAATGTAGAAATACCCGTCCGCCACGTATTCAAAAAACCACTCCTGATTCTCGTTCCCATAATCCAGCCACTGATTGACATTTCCTCCGCTCGAAAGAGACCAGTCACGGACATCGGCTGACTTGCCTGAATGAGCTGCCTTCATCGAAAAATAACTGTAGTCTCCCCCGTGCCTATCATCCAACGGAACAACATCCCACTGCTGAAACACCCCCCCAGAAGGAGCCCCCTGTTGAATGTTCGCTCCGTCCCCCGTGCTTCCACCCGCAACCTCCATCACCAACGAACTGTTGCGATTGACGATCTGATAGCGGCCGTCAATAACCGGCTGCACATCCTCTCCCCAATCGATACTGATCACTCGCTCCGCGTTGGGCTGGTTCTGCTGGTAGCCCGTCCCCCCCGGAGCGTCTATCATGAAAAAGCGAGTTGGCCCGTAGCCATCGAAAAATACTTCCCGATCCAGCGAAACGAACTGGTAGCCCGTGGTCCTCGATTGGCGTTCGGCCGACCCGACAAACCCAAGCATATCGCCATCAGGATCACGATAGACCGCAGCCGCAGTCCACTTGTCTCTATGTTCTGAATACCCAATCCGCACACCCTTATTCGCCTTCACGAAACTCGATCGTGCACGTTCCGCCGCTGCCCACCACATCGCTTCCGTTATGCCATACTCCGCCCCGGCGAGCACCTCCACGACATTATGGGCTTCCGGATTGATCGCTTTCTTCCCGTCAGAGATAACCCCCTCGATAAAAGAGATATAGGTTTCCATGGAGCCATCTAGGGAGTGCGTCGAACCATAATCAGCTCGCTCCTTAATCCCTTCGTACCACTCACTCGCCCTGTCTGAATTCAGAGTGCTGGGTCCGACCAAGCTTACCTCATCGAAATAGCTGTCGGATTCAAGCAGCTGGAAAATATCGGCGTAATCCTGTTTCGTCCCCTGCCCCCACGGATAGTCGGGCTCGTTGAAAGGTTCTAGCAATCGAAACTCATGATCGTAGTAGTCCATGGTTGCCTTCAAGCCTTGTATCCAACGTTCCGGCACGACTTGTGATCCACTCTTGTACCAAGCATCCACACCCGACTCGGTCGCAGGCATCAATGCCCAAGGTTTTTCATTGCCCACAAGAACGGCCAGTTCAGCCATCTCGTCGAGGCGGCTCTTTGTAGCGCTGGTCAATTGCCCATCGACGAGAGGAGCATCGGCGTGGAATCCCACACGGGCAAAGTCGATCATATCCTGGCCCATGAACTCAATCGTTCGTCGAGCATTGTCGGAGCTCGGCCAGGTCAACTCCAACCCCCACTTCTCGATCCTTCGATCTTCCCCCGTCGAGCTTGTATCAAACAAGACATGACGCTCTTGAGCCATCACCGTCACTCCCGTCTGCATTAGGACGAGCAAACACAACACGCAATAGAATCGTTTCACTTCATTCAGGGTGAGCATCATAGGAACGCCTCACTTCATAATCGAGGTAGGGCGTGACCGCCGGGCACGCCGCTTTGCAAGAGAGAGAGATGGAAGCCACGGCGGGCCGTCCGGCGGGACATGCCCGAGCATGCGTGCCCCTGTTACAAAACGGGCCTCCCCTCGCAAGGGAAGGCCCGTAAACTTAATCGCTATGAAAAGCGAATACTGCCTTTGTCTAGAACTTGATCGAATTGGTGATCGTCCAAGTAGTCTTCGCAGGGATACGAACCTGAGCGATGGTTCCGTCTGGGTTCGCCATGATCGGGATCATGTCATCGTCTGCGAACATATCGTGGATGTTCAGCTGCACGCTATAGTCGTACTTGTTGTTCAACTTGCGCTCGTAGCCGATCCACGCGTCGTAATTTGTCTCTTCCGGACCATAGATTGGGTTATTCACATCAGTCACCCAACTGCCAGCTTCCTCGTTGAACTTCGGATAGTAGCCGATGGCTGACTTGTCCTGCCAGCGTACCGCTCCACCGATGTTAAACGCTCCAAGCGGTCCATCTTCCTTAAATTGGTAGTTGGTCACGAAGTTGTAGCGCCACTTTCGAAGCTCGTTCACGCCTTGGCCTTCGCCTGAGAGCAGGTTGAGGTACGGGGCGTAGACATTCTGCATGATCCGTCCGCCGAAAGTTTCAGAAACATCGGAGTAGCTTTGGCTACCGGTCCAGTGGCGGATATCGGAATAACCGTCAATCAACCAATAGTTGAGCTGCGAAGGACCGCCCGGATTATTATCCCAGCCATCAAACCAGATCGGTTTGCTCTGCTCCACGAACTCAGCCCAATCCGGCAGGATATTGGTACGAGTCGCTTCGTTGCGGGATGCATTGAAGCTGATGCGCCAGCGTTCGTTCGGGTTCGCAGTGATTTCGATTTCCATACCCTCGGAGCGCAAGTCGTTGAGCAGTTGCTGACCGCCGGGGGAATTTTCACCCCAGATACGCCACTCGTCGTCAACCTTGGCGAACTCCTTGGCCGCAATCCAATCACGATCCAGCGGACCGTACCATTGCTCGTCGGTACGAGCGTTGAACCATGCAGTACGGTAGGCGATCTCGTCATCGGTAAGCGGAGGCGAAATGTACGGACGGTTGGAGTCTGGGTTGATATCACCCTGCGCCACGTAGTTAGGAGAGCCTGGCACTGCGCCGCTGCGGATACGAAGCGGTTGGTTAACCAGAGTGCTGAGCTGATCCTGCCAGTCGGCCGGTATCGGCTGGCCAGCTATGCCTTGATCGTAGTTGCCTTCGCCTAGGAACCAATCATTGACGAGCCATTCCGGAGTCGGCTGGTCATAGTGTGGACCGGAACCCCAGGTTTCCTGAGCCATGGCGCTAATGGTGCGCACGACCGCGCCCTTGGACCAGAAGACCATGCCGGACGGATCGCTGATCGTCGTATTGGCCTGAGAGGTCTCGTACCAAGTAGCACGCAACTCGAGCTTGTTGTCGAACGCGCTCACGCGGAAACCGTAATCCTGAGTTTCCCCTTCAGGTAGCGGCAGCTTGTTGCCGTAGTTGTCCACTCCCGCGTCCGCTGGACGGAAGCTGTTGGAATCGTTGTAGAAGAAACTCAACTCCATGCCTTCGGGCAAACCGCCACCAAAGGTTTCCAACAAGCGGTCGGCGTGAACCACCACACCCCAGCTACGACGCTGGATGCTTGGAAGGGGAAGCGTCGGCTCGGATTCAAATTGCCAGTCCGGATGGAATGGCTGAGTACGATTGTATTCGTCCTCGATGTTATAGAGCACGTCTCCTGGTTTATCCCAGGCCGTGTAAGTATCTTCGCGCCAACCAAAGAGCGGCTTGATCGCGTCGTTCAGAAGATTGCCCTGCCAGACTAAAGCGAGCGACTCAGTCGTATTATACCCTTGGGAAGCCCAAGTGTAGAGGTCATCCTTGTGATCGCGATAGTTGAGCAGGCCGGAATTATTCGTTCTCCACTCCTGAGCATTCACGTAGTCGAAGGACAAAACGTTGGCTGTATTTCCAGGGGAATGCACACTTGTGATCCCCGGCACCATGGATGCAGGAATCGCATCGAAGCTGGAAATGCCTCTCAGATCGTCGCCGAGGTAGTGAAGCCCCCAAATGCCGGAGTGGCCCTTCCAATCATCAAAGACCAGACCGTAGGTGTCCGCATCCCATGCGTAAAGATCGTAGCCGACATTGAAGTAGTCGAATCGCTGATCCGTATAGACTGAGGTGAAGGTCTGCTCGCCGAAGAGAGTCGAAAGCCAATCACTCTCGAAATGATCCGCTGGATCGAAGCGGTAGAAGGCCTTGGCTCGGAAGGTATCGACTTCATCAACGTTATCCTGGCCATTAGCTCCCCCCAATACGAACGGGCGTCCGACATCCGGATTGACATATCCCGCGCGGAGATTCGCGTTCACGTCGACAGAGACTCGGTTAGTATCGATCGCGTTCGTATGACCGGACTCGTAAGTTTCCTTATACAGACCGAGATTGATACCAAGATCTCCGTCGAGGTAGGTCTGGATAAAGGAGAGTTCCAGTGAGTCGAACTTGTTGTATTCGCTCTTGTTAGGACCTTGAATAGTCCGGTCGATGAATGCCAGCGGACCATCAAGGATCATCTGAGTTGGCCAAAGACCAGAGCCGAATCCTGTGAAATCCATGCCAGTCGAGCTCTCGAACTGATTGATGATTCCGGAAATCTCAGCGTTTCCGGAGTAGTAAGCCTTGGTATCCTTGTTCCAAGCCTCCCAACCGCCACTATTCCAGTTCGGATTGGTTACGCCGCTGAGGCCTCCCCAGGGATCGCCGTCGCGTTGACGGTAGGCATCCAGCGTACCGTTGCCCACCACATTGGAAGCGGGATCTCCGAAGATAACCGCGGGCGTGCCATCCCACCAGTTTCGAGCGGGGGCGCCGGCGAAGTAGTTCTCGAGATCCCAACGGCCTTCTGTGTCGTCGGGACCGTCTTGTGGCCAACCGTTCATAGTCAGCGGATCGTACATGAGACGTTGGCCGACCGGACCGAACCAGTTGGTGATGAAGTCTGCCGCCGTCACGGAATTGGGACGGTTCGCGTCGATGTCGCCATACTCCGCACGTACGTCGACCTGCGTGTAAATGCCGTCAGCAAGCTCAGGCTGCCACCGGAGGGAAGCGAAGAGGCGCCTGTCCTTGTCGAAGGTGAAGTCCTGACGATACTCCTCCTCGTCATTCAAAGCCACGAAACGTACCGCGAGCCTGTCTTTGATAAGAGGAATGTTCAGATCAACCACCTCCCGGTGCGAACCATAGCTGCTGAGGCCCACTTCGACCGCTCCGCCCTTTTCTGAAAGAATCGCATCCTTGGTCGAACCATTGATGATACCCGCCGGGCTACCGAGACCGAAAAGAATGGAGTTCGAGCCGCGACTGATATCCACGCGAGCGGTGTTGTACGAATTGGTCGGGATATTCGAACTATAGTAGTTGCGGGTGATGTCCGCGTAGTTGAGTCCGCGCAGACGCGTACCACGCTGCGGATTGACTAGCATCTCATTTTGGTAGCCGCCGTCATCGGCGCTCGTCCCATAGAAATTACCTCCAATACCCGCTACCTCCGAGTTGGTTTGATAGACCAAGATATCCTTCAGGTCAGTCGATGCAGTGTCCTTGAGGAATTCTTCCGTCACCACCGAGATCGCTGCCGCGACATCCTTGAGCGGCGTCGCCAACTGAGAACCAGCCATTGTGGAAGTCGCACGGTAGCCTTCGTTGCTTCCCGCCTCCACTTCAAAGGGTGAAAGCTCGAAGATTTCCTCTGAAGCATCGGAATCATCTGCCTGCGCGAACAGCGAGGCCGGGGCCAACGCGAGAGCGCTCAAAGACCATAACCAGCGATGACGCCGGTCTGCCTTTGGATTAATGTGCACATCAAAACTACTCATATCAGTTTGCGGGGTTGGTATTGTTTGTCTGTCGTAAGTAATCTCCAACCGACTCTCCAAAGAAGAGGAGCTACAGCACCGTCTTCAGAGGGTAGATGCCAAGATCGACGCATCTCGCGCAACAATCACAACATCCACAATATGGGGTACTTCGAGCATGGGTTGGGGATCGTAGCTCAGAGAATATCAGCAGCGCCTAAGTTCCTCAATCCCCCAATTGGGGGAACTTTCTCGCAAAAGAAAAAATGTCTAGATGCTTCAGGCATGATCTTTCGCAAGTAACAGTCCGCAAGGCACCACCACCACGAACCGGCTTCCTTGGCCGATCTTCGATTCAACGGAAATCGTCCCCCCTAAGAGATCAACCAAACTCCTCGTAATCGCCAGCCCCAGCCCCGCTCCGCGGAACAGAACCGAGTTGTCGTCCTCGATCTTGCGAAAACGTTCCCAAATGGCTTCCAAGTTCCTCTCCTCGATGCCAATTCCCGTATCCACAACCTTGAAGGTTACGTGGTCATCACCTGGCCCCTTCTCCAACCTTACGTCAACGGTGCCTTCCACCGTAAACTTCAAGGCATTGGTTATTAGGTTTACAAGAATCTGTCGCAAACGAGCGCTATCGCTGGTAATCAAAAACGGCTCGCCGTGGTTCACTTCGTGGAAAACGAGCCGCACAGGGGAATCTGACGATTTGTCAGGCACTGAGAACGTCACAGACAAATCCCTAAGCAACTCATTCGCATCGAATGTCGAGGATGATATCCGCAGCTGCCCCGCTTCGATCACCGAGACATCAAGAATGTCATCAATCAACGTCAACAGGCTCTCGCAATTGTTCTTGATCGCATGCGAATACTCGATCCGCTCACCCTTAGTGAATTCCTCGTCCTCCAGATGAAATAGGCTAGCGTAGCCAACGATCGCATTCATTGGCGTGCGAATTTCATGCGACATATTCTGTAGAAAAGAGGTCTTCAGCCTATCAGATTCTTCCGCCGCGTTCTTCGCTGCTTCCAACTCTGCTGTCCTTTGCGTCACCAACTCCTCTAGACGACGCTGTTCCATTTTTCGAAAGGCATCGTACAGACGAAATCCAACTGCAACGAGGGAGCAAATCAATACGGCTGCTCCCAGATATGCCCACCAGGTGCGATACCAAGGAGGTGTAATCAAGAGTAAAATTTCATCGAGTTCACCTACTGTGTCACCCACGACGGATCGCACCTGTATCCGATAAGTCCCTTCTTTTAAGTCATTAAAAACCGTGCTCCCCGAACTCCCAACTGACACCCAGTCACCCTCTCGCTGCCCCAGTCGCACCTCAAAGTAAGCACTCTCTCCAAACAAAGTCCTATTGGCCAAAAAATGAACAATTATACTACTTTTTGAATACGGTAGAACCAGAGGCTCCTCACCTGCGGGGTACAGCACACGTTCATCCGCCGAAACGCTCACATGCGTCACGAGACAACCTGGATTATCCTCTCGTTCCGGAACGGATACAGATGGATCATAGCGAACCAGCCGCTCCTCCCCATGTAGCCAAACGACGCCAGCGCTTTCGAATATGAAGTCGTAGGGAAGAAAGCCTGGAATCAAGTTTTCCTCTACAATCTCGAGGTCATGCAAAGGTTCGCCTTTAAACAAATGAAGGCCGCTCGACGTAGTTACCCAAATCCTACCTAAAGCGTCCCGACCGGGTCGCCCAATAATAGCCCCCCATGCCTTAAACGCTTCCATAAACGCCTCATCCCTTTCAAATCGCCTTTTCAAGTCATTGAACCGATAAACGGCGTTGGAAACAACAAACCGCGCCACTCCATCTAGGATAGATACTTGCACCCAGCCATTTGGAAGTCCGTGGGACGCATCAAAGAGTTCGACAACAGGAGCTCTCCCTGAATCTTCGAAATCCCGCACACGCCCCACTTAACCGGTGCCCAGCTCAAGCCAGACTTCATCAGGACCTACCGACCTACCGGAATAGAAATGCCCAAAGCCCTCCACCGGATACATCGTGGTTTCAAGAACTCCGCCTACATCCCGCAACCAGCCAATCTCATTTTCAGATCGAAACAACCACTCCCCCTTCCTCGTCTCCTCGATGATCATAGGAAAGGACTTTCCTGCTGCAAATCGCTCCCACTTTTTCCCACGCCAAATGTAGCCGCCATTCTCCATTCCATACGCAAGCGTCTCATGCTTCGCCCAGATACCACGCAAGGCCCCGGCAGGCAATGACTCCGTCTTAAACCCTGTCAATCGCTTCTCATCGTCATATTGACCGCGCAAGATGATGTCATCTGCTGATATCAACAGGTCGCCATTGTGTCGATACAGTTGAGAAGCCGTAAACCCTCGCCCTATTAAGGGCTCAAACCTTGTGAATCGAGAGGGCATCTCTACACGAAAGATCCCTTCAGGCACAATTCCCCAAACGGTTCCAAAACTCGCCCCGCCTATAGCACTTACTCGACTTAACCTATGATCTAACGTAGCCCCCAAACTCTGGATACGCTTTCCTTCGAGATCGAAAAAAACGACCCCATACCCCTCCATCGCTGCTGCAATGTAATCCTCTGATATCCGGGCAAGCCCACTGATCCGATACTTTTCAGCAATCCTTCCCACCTCTTCAAAGGGAGCCATCTTCTCGCCATCAAAACGAAACAGCCCTGCTTTGTTCGTACCCAGAAGAAATTCACCACTTTCAAGCGAAAGAGAAGACGTCACAAAAACAGACCGCCAAACAGCAGTCTCATCCTTTACTTCTCCCTGTGGTCCCCGAGTAATTTCGATAAGCTCCTTCCGACTCGCGTCGCTCACGTAAATATTCTCACCAAGCGTGAAAACCTCTGCGATCGAATCGTATACCCCGCCATAAGACTCCACCCCCTCTCCAAGCCTCCAGCCCAGCAAACTGCCGCTTCTATTATGCCAAAACCAATTTTCTCCAGCTGTTTCGCAATACAAAGGAATGGGATGGTCAAAGCCTTTAACCCCCAACCAGTCAGCGACCTGTTCCAATCTCCAGTAGCCATCCTCGCCAAACACCACTCGACCAAAGCCACCTTCTACGGCTTGGTAAATTTCGCCATCTTCTATCGCCACTTTCCTTCCCCTCGCGCTCGTCTCGCTCAATGCCGCCTCGTAAACCGTCCAGCGAATCCCGTCTCCAAACGCTAGCTGTCGATCTGCGACGACTAAAACCCGACCGTCTTCGAGCAGACGCAAATCAGTTGGCTGAGAACGAAGGCCGATCGACTCCTTGCTGATCACTGAAAAGTTAGGAGCTCCAAATTCGAGCACTCCCGGCGCAGCTGAATCGATGCGGGGAACATGGGCACGCAAATGCGGCGCCACACTAGTGACCAAACAAAAAGCGGCGGCCACGTAAAATCTGCAGGGGTAGAATCTCACGGTTTCGTGCTCCGAGACTCTACTCAATTCAAGAGACGACTCGAATCAACCCTCCCTGTCGCTTTTCCCGATAAGTGGAAGCATGCGAATCCAACGTGAGGGAACGCAGAAATCCCCTCTTGCGATGAACTACTCCACCCGCTCCGGCACATCGAAACGAAAGAGAACGATACTCTCATACGGATTCTTTACGCCAACTTCCGCCAACAAACCGACACGCCCATTCGGTAATCGAGCTAAGTTCGAATAGGCGCTCGGACCTTCGTAAATGAGCGTGCCCATCGACCAACTACGCCCTTCGTCGTAGCTAGTCCGTATGGTCAAATTCGATCGTTCACTTCCTGCAGGACTGGAAAACAGGAGACGGCTACGTCCCTCTTCCGGCCAGCTGTACCGTAAGAGATGGCCCTGGCAGACCGGGGACTCTAATCCATCATCCAGATAAACCTCTCCGAAGGCTTGCCCACCATCCTCGCTCACTGCAACGGCACGATTTCCTTTTCCATGGTACGATCTCATATTCTGCATGACCCGACCATCCGCCAGCTCCGCAACCGACGACTCATTCGTAAGAGGTTCCTGAATACCTCCGAGCTCCCAAGTTTCGCCATGATCATCTGAATAGATAACATGCGACCGGTAAGCACTCGCTTCCGCTTCACCCTTAGTCGCAACCGAATGGTTCGCCGGCACAACCAGCCGCCTCTTTCTTAGCCCGCGCTCTAGCTGGATTCCACTGCACGGCCCCGTCGCGTACCAGCGCCAATCCAGCTCTCGAAGGTGCGGCATCTCCTTTGGTCTAGACCAAGTCCGCCCATCGTCCTCCGAACGGCTTAACCAAACAAGACGCGGGTGCTCGCTTTCACCGTTCATGATTTCTCGCTCCCCATCGCTTCCGAGATTCCACGTCATGAAGAGCCAGATAATACCCGTCTCGCGATCCACGACCGGAGAAGGATTTCCGCAGGTGTTCGCTCCATCATCCCAAACGACTTTCACTTGGCTCCAGCTCTCGCCTCCATCCTCTGAACGACGGAGGATCAGATCGATATCCCCTGCATCTCCCCCTTCACGCCCCTCCGCAAAGGCAAGCAAAGTCCCTTGAGTGGTCACGCACAATGCAGGGATACGAATATTGTTATATCCATCCATCCCCGAACGGAATAGCTCTCGCGAGTCGAGCCAAGCGCTCTGACTTCCGTGCAGGTATAAATGAGTGGATAGCAGAGCAAAGAAGATCAGTTTCCTCAAACGTCTGAACAAGGCGTATCGCCAAATTTTCTTCATAGCAACAACCCTAGCGAGAATGATCAAACGTCCAAGACAGTACTCCACTCTTGGTGAAGAAAGCCGTACTTTCGACCGCCACGCTTCTCCTCAGTCCCTGTCCCAGAGACGATTTCAAAACCATTCGGACGGATTCAAAACTCCTTAGGATCGCCATTATGCAAACGCTCATCACCTTGTGCGATTGAGACAACACCCCCCGTTTTGCCCCGTCATCAAGGCAAGGCCCAAGCTACTACGAGTCCGACTTACCGGAAACAGAAACCACAGTATCCCATTTTAAACTACACTATATCGATCAAACTCCGAGGTTTAGTTAACTAAACCGGACCTACCCTATTTCCTGTTGGCAGCTCCGACGCGTTCGTCGGAATAGCTACTGCTTTGCACATGCGAACCACGTGCACAGCGGCCCTATGGGCCTATCGTATTCATTGATTCGCTACGGATCGATCCACACATCACTGAAAAAACGGCTCTTCAACCCATATTGGACTACTAATAGTACAAGAAACCATGAACAAATACAAACTAAGCGGAGGTACGACCCGAGCGATCGCACTCGGATCCGCCCTCCTAATTGCCCCCCTCGGCTTCTCTCAAGACGATGAAGAAGACGATGTTTTTGAATTGTCGCCCTTCACAGTTGAAGGCAGCGAAAATTCCGGATATCGAGCCACCTCCACCCTCGCTGGTACCCGTATCCGCACCGACCTCAAAGACGTTGGCTCCGCCATCTCCGTGGTAACCGAAGAGTTTCTTCGCGACACCTCGGCCACCGACAACGAATCCCTCCTCATTTATACCACCGGCACCGAAGTCAGTGGTACTCGAGGAAATTTCGCGGGAGGTGGAGACAGCAATCTCATCGATACCGACACCCAGAGATTGCGTCCTAACCAGTCCACTCGTGTTCGTGGTCTCGCCGCTGCGAACAACACTCGCGACTTCTTCATCACGGACATTCCTTGGGACTCCTACAACGTTGACCGCATCGACCTGCAACGTGGTCCTAACTCGATTCTCTTCGGACTGGGCTCTCCTGCTGGAGTCATCAACGCTACAACCAATTCAGCCAATTACGAGGACGGCGGAGACGCGGAAGTACGTTTCGGCAGCTACGGCTCCATGCGCTTCACCATCGATTACAACAAGGTAATCCTAGAGGACGAACTGGCCATACGCGTCTCCGGCCTCGCTGAGGACCAGAAGTACATGCAGGAAGGCTCCTTCGAGGAGGACGAACGCTACTTCGTCGCGTTGAAATGGGATCCTAAGTTCCTCGCTTCCGACACCTCGCGTACAACCCTCCGCGCCAACTACGAAAAAGGAGACATCGAAGCGAACCGCCCTCGCATAATTCCGCCGGTCGACCGAATCACTCAGTGGTTCCGCCCGCATAGCGAAGACGCAAGCAGCGGTATGGCGAAGCAAACTTTCGACGCGGTCGACGTGAACAACACCGACCTCACTAACGGGCATCCGGACTATACGCCTTGGGGTGGTTTCGCTCTCGGACGCATCTTCGGTAGTGCCGTTGCTGTCTACGACGACGTTTATCAATCCACGAACAACAGCTGGTTTATAGGCGGTACCGCCCAATACGTCGGCGGCGAAACCTACCAAGGTGTTCACGCCTTCGATGCATTCGCAAAGAATGCCGTCGCCGGACAGGGGCTTCCCGCGGGAGCGACCGGCCGAGGTCTTCCAGGTTCGAACGTCGGTGCTTACAAGTCTGTTACACTCTCTGATCCGACGATCTTCGACTTCTATAACAAGCTGATCGACGGCCCCAACAAGAGCGAAGAGCAATCCTGGGAATCGTACAACCTCTCACTCTCCCACAGCATGCTGGACAACAAGCTCAACTTCGAGCTCGTTTACGACAAGCAGGAGTACCAAGACCGCCAGACCAACATTCTGGACAACTCTGGTCAGTCCATCTCCATCGACATCATGGAGACGCTGCCAAACGGTTCCGGCGTTGGAACTCCCAACCCGAACCTCGGTCGTCCATTCATCGGTGGCGAAGCTCAAAATAACTTCTTCAACACTATCGATCGGGAGAACCTGCGTCTAACCGGATACTACAGCCTAGACTTCCGTAAGTCCGAATCCGAAACCCTAGCGAATCTGCTCGGACACCACGACTTCACGGCCTTGTACGCGAATTCCACCGTGGACTCGAGATCCGCTTCTTGGATACGGGCCGTTTCCCAAAACATCAACCCCCAGTCTTCTATCACTGCGGGTGGACGTTACATCCCGAACATCGTTTACATCGGCGATAGCCTACTAAACGCAAGTTCGGCCTCCGGAGCGAATCTCAACGCCCTGCAGACAAAGATTGGTCCTAGTGCCGGTAGCGCTTACTACCTCAATGGCGATGGCGTATCCACTCTTGGACCTGTAGACGTCTGGGACGCTGAAAACGGGGCCCTTGACAGCCTTTGGAGAGCTGGATCGCTCTCCCGCGACGAAATCACCTCCAAGGCGTTCATTTGGCAGGGTTACCTCTTCGACGGTCTCGTTGTTCCACTCTTTGGATACCGCGATGATAGCGCCGACGCGGCAAACGCTGGGAACATTCCAAACAATCCAAACGGACCAGGAGGCAGCAAATTGCCATTCTCACCGGATTGGCAGGTCCCCAACGGGCCATCGGAAGTCGACACTGCAAACAACAAGACCTTCGCAAGCGTTAGCGGCATCAACCGCACCTTCTCACTGGTTGTTCACTCCCCAGAATCGGTACGCGACGCCCTCGGTGGATTCGGCGTTAGCTTGACCTACTCGAACTCCGAAAACTTCCGCCCAGACGCAAGCCGTCAGGACCTGATCGGAAATCCGATCGATGCGACAACGGGTGAAACCGAGGAGTATGGTATCGTGATTAGCTCTCGTGACAATCGCTTTAACTTCAAGGTCAACAAGTACGAAACCAACGTGTTCAAGGATACGCTCAGTAGCTCTTCGATCGCCAACTCCTACATGATCGGTGCAGGTGAAGGCTGGGGCAACATGTTCGCAGTTTGGGCGGATGCGGCCAACAATGGTTTCGACACCAATAACTACGCGCTCACCGTCCCCGACGCTCCATACGATCCAGTAGACAACCCCTACATCGATCCCAACATCACCAGCCTCCAGTACCAGCCACATCCAGGTCAGAGCATTGCTGATGCCCTTGCCGAACAGGAAGCTGCCTTGGGAGCGATTCTCAATCGCGATAACAACATGAACGATCCAGAGTTCGCCCAATTCCTCAGCTTCTGGAACCAGGACTGGACGCAGGTTACCGCGGAAGCGGGATGGGGAGCTGGCGGATTCGCATGGGCCGGTGAACCAGGTACCTTCGCCGTAACAGGCGATACCGTGTCAGAAGGATATGAATACGAACTCTTCTGGCAACCGACCGAAAACTGGAACATCGCCCTCAACGCTTCTAAAACCGAAGCGAAGCGACTCAACATCGCCAGTTCATACGCCAGCTTCGTTGAAAAGCGTTGGGAGCTGTACCAAGGTGCCTATGGAGACGTTCGCCTCTGGGGCCCTGGCAACACCTCGGAAACGATCCGCTCCAAGTTCGGTAGCGAGTTCTATTCGAACTTCACCCTATTCCAGCTCCTCAACGACTCCAACGTCGCTGAACTCCGCCCATGGCGCTACAACCTGGTCACCAATTACAGCTTCAGCGACGGCAAGCTCGGTGGACTCAGCGTCGGTGGTGCCCTCCGCTGGCAGGACGACGTAGTAACCGGCTACGCCCTCGAAGGAAGCGGCACATTTGAAGACCCATGGGCCCTCGATACCGAAAACCCGCATCGCGGGGGATCCGAGTCGAACGTGGACTTCTGGGCCGCCTACCAAATGCAGCTCAACGACAAGCTTCACTGGAGAATGCAGCTCAACGTCAGAAACGCGTTTGACGACGAAAGGCTTATCGCGATCACGACCCAACCGGACGGGTCACCGGCGACCTCCCGCATAGCGGAAGGACAGACTTGGACGATCACAAATACCTTCAGTTTCTAAATCGTTTTTGATCGGACGATTTGGATTGTGGTGCGCTCCTGGGTTGGGATCCAGGAGCGCTTTTTTGCCTCAAAAACGTGTCCCTCAGCCCTCATTCTCTCCTGTACTATAATTTGCAGTCTAAAATCGTTCACAAATTCTGGTGAACATTGGACGAATACCATTCGTTTCGGACAAACCTTAAAGCCATCACGATCGCGAGTACCCTACTCACCTCATTACGATTTACCCGTATGCCCCCCTTCACTTCAGCCATTGCATCAACCTTAACGTTTGCTCTTCTCTGCTCCGCTAGCGTTCAAGCAAATGAAGTTTCCAAAGAACGCGGACTCTACTACTCCAAGAAAAAATACGAGCCCACTCCTCTTCCTTCGTTCGAAGAAGCGAAGCCAAAACTTCCTCACCCCATTCTAGATGGAGATCCAGGCTGGATCGACATGTATTGGAAATGCTGGGATATCGCCTACCAAGGACTCAAAAGTCCAGAGCCGAATTCTGGGTTTGTCTCCAACTGGCTCGACGAGGCCTTCAGTCCAAATGTTTTCCAGTGGGACACTATTTTCATGATGCTTTTTGCCCGCTACGGGCACCACGAGTTTCCGGCGATCCAGTCACTCGATAACTTCTACGCAAACCAACTCCCGAGCGGCTATATCTGCCGTGAAATCCGGGAACGCGATGGCACCTTCATTCATTTCGACTACGATGGTGGGCTATTTTCTCAGTACGGTTGGAAAAACTCGATAAACCCGCCTCTTTTCGCTTGGGCCGAAGTCGAATCGTATCGACTCACCGGAGACAAAACACGATTCGCTAGCGTCTTGCCGGTTCTCGAAAAATACGCCGAGTGGCTAAACCGTGACGGCGACCCCGATGACCTCGACTGGCAAAACAATGGCCGTATTTCCAAGACCGCAGCGCACAAGCTCTACTGGAACACCCCTCTAGGCAGCGGCATGGACAACTCGCCCCGCCCCGCCCAGAAAGGATCCGGCTGGGTAGAAATGTCATCGCAGATGGTTATCATGTACAATCATCTTGCCATCATCGCCGACGAACTCGACGAAACCGAAAAAGCTGGCTTTTTCCGCGAACAAGCTTCGCAGATCTCTGACAGAATCAACCATTGGTGTTGGAACGAAGAAGACGGCTTCTACTACGATGTTCTTGCCGATGGAACTCAGTTTCCCAAGAAAACAATGGGAGGTTTTTGGCCCCTGCTCGCCAACATTGCCTCCCCGGAACAAGCGGATCGCCTTGTAGCCCACCTCAAAGATCCAGACGAATTCTGGCGGCCCATGATTTTTCCTTCACTTGCCGCGGATGAAGAGGAATACCACCCGCTCGGCAATTATTGGCGGGGCGGAGTCTGGGCCCCGACGAATGTCATGGTCGTGAAAGGCCTACAACAATATGGATACGAATCCTTTGCCGCCGAAGCTACGGAAAAATACCTCGCTGGCTTGTACCGTGTTTTTCAAGACAAAGGCACCGTATTCGAGAACTACGCGCCAGACTCCTTTCAACCGGGGGCAGGTGGACATGGTTCCCTTCCCGACTTTGTCGGCTGGACAGGCTGCGGTCCGATCCAACTCCTTTTCGAAAATGTCATGGGACTCCGCCCAGAGGGTATCAATCACCGTCTCACCTGGAAAATACGCCGCACCGACCGCCACGGCGTCACTCAGTTACGCATCGGCGACGCAACTCTAGATCTACTTTGCGAAGCGCGTGATTCTATCGACTCGCCAGCAAGAATCATCCTCAAGTCAGACCACCCATTTACCATCGAACTCAAAGGCCCAGTCGAAACCAAACGAGTCGAACTCTCCCCGAGCAAACGTATCGAATTAACCATAAGATAGGGCTAGGATACCGCGACTCTTCACTCGCGCGGCCACTCTTATCGTTCACTCAAGCCGAGACTACTACCTCGGGAGAATAAAACAGGAATTCATCGATGTCCGAAAGCCCCTTGCGAGAGCGATCATCGCCCCTGCAAAGCGAAAAGACAGACCCGAAAAAGACGACAAATAGCCTCTGTTTCTAAATGGCCGATTTTGCATGTGGGGCGCTTCAGGATCGGTATTTTGACATGCTTTGAGTCGAAATGCCTCAACCTTTCGCTCGCTTCTCAGTTACAAGTCTCAAAACTCAAATTTCTAATCTCCCCACGAAGCCATGAAACTGAAATTCTTAAGTGTCATAGTCGCCGCACTCTTACTTCACCAACACGCGAATCCCCAGGACCTGTCCTACAATGAAGCCCCCGCCGTTCCTTACTACTCCGGCCAATCTCCCGACAGCTATCAAGCAGACAAGATGCGTCTGGACATCCACTATCCGGATACGGCTGATTCCGTCCCCACAATCATCTGGTTCCACGGTGGTGGCTTGACCGGAGGGCAAAGAGAGATTCCCCAAGCCTTGAGAGAGAAAGGCTTCGTCATAGTAGCTCCTAGCTACCGACTATCCCCAAAGGTCGAAGCCGAGACGTGTATTCAGGACGCGACTGCTGCAGTCGCATGGACCCTGAAGAACATTGATCAGTACAATGGAGATCCAAATCGTATTTTCGTCTCCGGACATTCAGCAGGCGGATACCTCGCCCTCATGAGCGTTATGGATAAGGCACGACTGGCCAAGCATGGTATCGACGCGAATTCGATCGCAGGCCTTATCCCCTTTAGCGGTCATACGATCACTCACTTCACAGTGCGCGCTGAGCGTGGCATCCC